>NZ_SSNX01000002.1:0-310535 GCF_004801415.1 Deinococcus sp. KSM4-11
GCAGCGAGAAGGCCGCCTCGCCAATGGCGCGTTTGGCCTCCACCTGCTCCTGCACACGCGACTGGAAGGCGACTTCAGGATTGGCAGCGTCGGCCAGGCGGGCGCCGCCATGCGTGCGCGTGACCACGCCCTGTTCCTCGAGGCGCTGGAGGTCCCGCCGGATCGTGACGATCGAGGCGCCGGTCGCGTCAGCGAGATCCTGCACGTTGGAAAAGCCGTTGCTGTACAGGTGATGCTGGATCTTGTTGATCCGGTCGGACTGCATAGATGACCTCCGTCAGGGGTGGCTGCCGTGTCGTGCTGTGGGTGCTGGCATTCCCCAGCCCCGCGCTCTGATTGATGGTGGCACCATAGCACCCCATTCGACCAGATACAACCATGCAAGTGATCGTTTCGGATCGCATGCGCTCTGTCGCTGTGAGGAATGATCAGATGCCGCCCTGAACGGCGTGGAGCGTTTCGGCGGCGGGGAATGTGCATCGATGAAATGCCCCCTTGTCAGGAGGACAAGCGGGTCAATGTGAATACCATTGCGCTATTTTGGCGATCCAGCGATCGCAAACGATCAGTGGTGTTTATGAGGGTGGTTTGCTTTCCCTGCCGTCATCAGTAGCGCTGGGCACGGCCGTGATCGCCGCCTATTTCCCCTACATGCCACACGCGACGGTCTCCGGTTTGCTCCACCCGTACCACTGGCCGGACGGTGTCTCCAGGGCGATCCGGCGAAGGGACGGGCCAGTGCCAGATCAACCGCTTACAGGCGATCCTGGACGATCAGCAGGGCGGCCCCCGCATCGGTAGGGAGAGATCTGGCAACGCCGCTCTCCGTTGTCTGCCAGTCCTTCGCAGGTGATTCAGCCGTGTCTGGCAGCTCTGAGCATGTCGTTCATACGCTTGAAGAACACGTCGTACTCGCCGCTGCGTTCCGCGAACCGCTGGGCATGCACCCGTTGGACGAGCACCTCGGTGACCGCCGGATCGTCCTTCAGGATCTGCATGACCTCGGCAATGAATTCATCGAGTGGCATGGCATTCGGATCGTTTGCCTGCCGCTCTCCCTGCAGACTGGTACGCACGTAGGGCGGAGCCAGTTCGATCACCTGCACGGGCGTGTCTGCCAGTTGGTAGCGCAGGGACTGGGTATACGAGTGGATCGCGGCCTTCGTGGCGCTGTAGGTGGGGTTCAGGGCCAGGGGCACAAAGGCGAGCCCCGACGTGACCGTCATGACCGTCGCCGAGGGCAGGGTCAGCAGGTGTGGCAGGAGGGCCGAGTTCAGCCGGATCGGGCCGAGCAGATTGGTGGCAATGTGCGCCTCCGCGGTGGCGACCTCGCCTGTCTTCAGGTCTTCCTCGCTCATCATTCCCGCGTTGTGGATGACCGCGTTGAGCGCCGGGGAGTCCTGAATGAGTTGCCTGGCCACCTGCTGGATTGCGTCCGGATCGGCCACGTCGAGTACGACGGCGTGCATGCCGGGATGGGAAGCGACCGTGGCGTCCAGCGTGTCCTGCCGGCGGCCCGTAATGATGACCGTGTTGCCCAGCGAGTGAAAGGCAGAGGCGAGTGCCTGCCCAATGCCCGAGTTGCCGCCTGTGACCAGAATGGTATTGCCTGTCAGCTGCATGGAAATCTCCTTGACCGCATCCTAGTCCGAACACGCACCACTTGGAAGTAAGCACCCGGAAGTTCTCTACTTACTTTGTGGAGAGTGTCGACTGAAACGTATTCTTTGTCCTGCCACATGGAACACGGAGGCTGGAATCCTAAAGCGTCAGATTCGTCCGCCGGAACATACCGCTTCGCCAGGCTACGACCACCTGAATCCTGGTTCAGATGGACGTGATAGCGGGTTCGCCGTCCAGTTGCCCCAGACTTCCTGGGGGCGGCTATTCCACGGCATGCAGATGGACTCCTCGCGCCTCATGCTGCTCGGAGAGTGACGGTCGTCCGGAATCTGGAAATCGCTGGTCGCCCAGCCGTCGTTGGCCGGTGCAAATCGAAAAGCAGGTGCCGTGGATGCTTCACACTTTCCCGGAACTCATCTTGAGGCGCCCCAAAAAAAGCCCGCCCTGGCGGCCGATGAGGCTGCGCAGGACGTGCTGCAGGGACGTTTCAGGGGACCGTGAGGTGTAGGGTCATCTCGCTGACCATGGAACCCGATGCGGTCGCCGTGCAGGCGTAGGTGCCGGGAACGGTGGGTGTGACCTCGAAGCGCGCGGTTTCGCCGGCCCAACAGAAGTCCAGGGCGGACATGGTGGCGGCGGCCACCCGGTACGGCGCGTTGTAATGGCGGCTGGCCACCACGCCGAGTTGCCCCATCAGGACGGCGACGGGCATCGCGGGGAAGTTCTCGAAATGACCGGCGCAGGCCTCGCGGGGGACTTCGGGCAGCGTCAGGACGCCCGTGTCACCCTCGGTGCTGAACACGCCGGTGGGCGGCTCGGGCATGCGGTCGTAGTGCAGGACGCTGAATTCCGGGTCGTATTTCGAGCGGAACAGTCGGCGGAACGAGGCTTCACTCAGGATCGTGTAGGTGACACGCAGGTGTGCGAGGTCATGGCCGCCTGAGGTGATGGTGATCTCGGCGATCGCCTGGCGTTTGTTGCGTTCGAGCACGGTGGCGCTGAACGAGACGGTGGTGCCGTAGGGTGCGTCGTTTGCGAACCCGGTGTACGTGGCGTCCTGCGCGAGGTAGTACCGCCGGTCGTCGTCATCGAAGTCGAGGGCGACGGCGCACAGACCGCAGATGGCCGCGTGGCGGCTGATTTCACTGGCCTGCATGGGACCTTGCTCGGCGGTGGCGCGGGATTCGGCGGTCGCTTCGGCCATGAAGGTGTGGTCGAACAGCCGCAGATCCTGCAACGCGAAGTATGGAGCCCGGACGCAGATACGCTGCAGCAGTTGGTCGCGGTCGACCGGGCTGAACAGGGTTGGCAGGGAGGTGCGGCTGTGGTCGAGCATGGGGGGGCTCCTCTGAACCGATGAGTCGGGACTGAAGAGAGTCTATAGAAAAGCTTCATGAACATGCAACTGTCTTCACATACCCACATTTGTAAGTCTTCTGTCAGGGTGGCTGTGCCTGCTTCAGCTGTGTTTCAGACGCACATTCTGTGGAAAAAACAGCGAGCCCGAACCCCATCATCGGGTCGAGCCTAACCTTCATGAAAACTTAAGAGATCTGCCGAATCAATGGAGCGGTTTGCCGGCCGGACGCGGTGCAAAGAGCGCGGGCATGACGTAGGCCTCCAGCGCCGCGTCCTCGGCGAGCGGAGGGGACAGGAAATAGCCCTGGCCCAGATCACAGCCGAGGTCACGCAGCATTTCCAGCTGCTTGCGGGTCTCTACGCCCTCGGCGACCACCTGCAGTTCCAGGGTGTCGGCAATCCCGATCACTGCCTCGATCAACGCGAGCGCGAACTGTGGGGCGCGGCGCGGCGCACTCAGGTCGCTGATGAACGACCGGTCGATCTTGATGCAGTTGATCGGCAGGTCCCGCAGGTAGGCGAGCGACGAGTACCCCGTGCCGAAATCGTCGATGGCGATCTTCACACCCAGCGTCTGCAGTTCCTTTAGCGACGACTTCACGACGTCCAGGCGGCGCATCACGGCGCTCTCGGTCAGCTCGATCTCCAGCGACGAGGCGGGGAGATCGGCGCTCTGAAGGGCCTCACGGACGATATCCACGAAGTCCGGCTGGATGAATTGCAGGGGAGACACGTTCACGCTGACCGTCACGGCGAGTCCCGTCACGTCGTTCCAGCGCCGCGCCTGCCGGCAGGCCGCCCGCAGGGCCCAGGCACCCAGCGCGATGATCTGTCCATTGTTCTCCGCGATGGGAATGAACTCGGACGCCGGAATCGCGCCCAGCTCCGGATGCGTCCAGCGCAGCAGCGTTTCGAGTTTGCGAACCACGCCGTCGTCCAGCGAGCAGATCGGCTGGTACATCACATGCAGTTCACCGGCCCCCTGGGCCTGACCGAGGGCCCGCTCCACCAGTTTGAGCCGCTCGATGGCCGAATCGGTGTCGGCCTCATAGCGCCGCACCCCCGCCTTGCCGTAACTCTTGACGGTGTACATCGCGCTGTCCGCATGCTGGATCAGGGTCTGAGCGTCCAGGGCATCGTCGGGGAAGATGCTGACGCCGACGCTGGCCGTGAGGTTCACGATGCTGTTCCCCACGATCATGGGCTGGCACAGTTCGGCCAGCACCCGCTCCGCGACCTGCATGGCCAGGGCGGGCGGACTGGGCAGCACCATCACGAATTCGTCGCCACTCAAGCGGCCAACCAGGGTGGCGCTTCCCTGGGTGCGTTCCAGACGACGGGCCGTTTCCTGAAGGGCGAGATCGCCGATGCCGTGCCCAAGGGTGTCGTTCACGAGCTTGAAACCGTCCAGGTCGATGAACAGCAGGGCAAATGGCGTAGTCGCGTCAATGGTTTCGGAGATCACCTGATCGATCCTGGAGCGGTTCGGCAGTCCCGTGAGCAGGTCGGTGCCGATCAGCTGCCGCATCGTGTCCACCTCGGACATCGACCGCACATATTTGTCCTTGAAGCCGATGAACGCGTTAGTCACAACGAACAGCGCGATGTTTGCCAGGTTCAGTTCCAGCAGCGCGTACACGATGCCCTGGGGAGCGCCGTGGATGGCCGCGCGCAGCAGGTAGGCCACGCTCACCAGGAAGAACAGGGTAAAGAAGATGATCGACACCAGGCGTGCGCTCCGCAGCCTGGGGATGAAGAACGACAGCACCTGCAGCGCCGGAATCCAGAAGAACGTTTCGGTCATCTGGAGCTGCACGACGTAGGTCTGTGGGATCAGGAAGAGGATGAAGACCAGTTTCCCGAGAAACAGGCCACTCATGGCAAACACCAGTGAGGTGACCGCCGCGTTCGTCTGGGCCGGCCGTTGCCACAGCAGCGCGGAAAGCCCGAGCAGCAGCACCAGCGCGAGCGGGTACGTCACCTGATCAAAGGGAGAACCCTGGCCACTGGGAACATCGAAGGCCATGCCGATCGCGAAGGCCAGGGCCGCCAGCGGAAGGGCGAACAGCAGCGGACGACGCCACTCGATGTCAGGTTGCGTTCGCGCCGTGAGGTCCGCTTCAGTCAGGAGGCGTGCCATGAATGAGACAGATGCTATGACGACCAGTCTCTCAGAAAACTTTCACGCACGAGGTGGGTGTCGGTCAGCGATGACATGGAGCCCCGATATGTCGTGCAGCGCGCCCAATCGGTCTTCGACAGATGCCCGAGGCCCCACGCCCGTGTGCTTCTAGGTCTCTGGGCCTGAGTGGCAGACCGCAAGGCGCCAAGTGATCATCGAGAGGGAGTGTAGACCTGGAATTCACTTAAGAATGAAAGACTAAACATCGAAATTACTTGCAACGAAAGACGCAACAATCTAGACAATACTTTCATCCGTTGGCCAATCCCCGATGGGGGAGATGTGGTAGCTACCTGTTGTCGAGTCAATGGATTGACCTGGAGATCGCCCTTCGACGAGTTTCCGGCGGACACGTCTGTTCCCAGCATAAATCTGCCTCTGGCCTCCTATCGCGTGCTAGGTGAGAGCGTTTGCTGTATGTTCATGATGAATGTGAACTTTTTTTCATTTATCTCTCCGCCTGTAAGGACGGCGCCAGATCGTATTGCAAAGCCTTCAGCTGGCCCGCAAACTGACGTACAGGAGCGATCCATTTCGCAGAACGACCAGCAAAGCGGAATGCCAGGACAGACTGCGACCATTCCCCCCTCAATGCTCCTCATCACCCGTCGTCCTGCCGTTCTCTCACTCTGATCTCATAAGGGAGCCCTCAATGTCACGTCATACCCATACAACGCTCACCGTGTCGACTCTCGCCCTGACGGCGCTCCTGGCCAGCTGCGGACGTACCACGGCGCCGCAGATCAGCGCCAGCACCGACGCCGTCATGACGGTTCTCCAGCCGGGTACGGCCACCGATGCTCAACTCGAAGCGACGTACGGCGGCCACCTGATCACCCGCACTCCTGGCTTCGCCGTGCTGACTCTCAGCAGTCAAAGCGCCCGACTGGCTCCGCTGAGCGCCAAGGTGAAGGTCGAGAAGAACCACAACGTCTTCCGTGTGGGCAAAGGCAAGGGACAGACGAATACCACGGTGTCCGGCAGCGGCTCGATCGGCGTGTGGGGCAACGGCTCAATCGGCGTATGGGGCAACGGCTCGATCGGCGTGTGGGGCAACGGCTCGATCGGCGTATGGGGCAACGGCTCAATTGGCGTGTGGGGCAACGGCTCAATTGGCGTGTGGGGCAACGGCTCGATCGGCGTGTGGGGCAACGGCGAATACAAGCCGATCCCGCAGAACAGTGACACGTGGCAGCAGATCTCACTGAATGCCGTGCAGTCGACCGAACGTGCCGGTGGCGTGGGCATGACCGTGGCCGTCATCGATACCGGGGTCGACCTGAATCACCCGGCCATCCGTGGCGGGTTCACTGATCCCACCACGTGGCACGATTTCGTCGATGGAGACGCCACGCCGCAGGATGAAGGAACCCTGGGCAGCGGCCTGAGCGGGCACGGCACCGAGGTCGCTGGCATTGTGGCCCAGGTGGCCCCCGTGGCCAAGATCATGCCCCTGCGTGTGCTGGCCGCAGACGGGACGGGCGATGTCGCGTCCGTCGCGGCGGCCATCGTCTGGGCCACGGATCACGGTGCGAACGTCATCAACCTGAGCCTCGGCTCGGCTGAACCCGTCACAGCCGTGACGCAGGCGATCGCGTATGCCAACAGCCATGGCGTGGCCATTGCCGCAGCCGCCGGGAACGCCGGCACTGAAGGGCTCGACTATCCCGCGGCAGAATTCGCCTCGCAGCCCTTGAACATCGCGGTCGGCAGTGTCGATCTCCACGACGCCAAGAGCGCGTTCTCGCAGTACGCCTCGAATCTGGAACTCCTCGCCCCCGGTGAGCGGGTCTTCGGCCCAGCGCCCCAGGAGCGGTTCGCCGCGTGGAGCGGGACAAGCATGAGCGCCCCGGTGGTCGCGGGCGGACTGGCGCTCGGCATGAGCGTCGGCGCGAACGGCGCGCAGGCGGCCGCCGCGCTGACCAGCACCGCGACGTCGGTGGATACCGTGAGCGGGAACGCCTCCTACGCCGGCAAGCTCGGTGCGGGTCGCGTGAACCTGGACGCGGCCATCGCCTCCCTCGGCCACTGAGACCGAGCCCCTTCGCCCTCTGCACCGGCCTGCTTAAATGCCAGGCGGTGCAGAGGGCGTGTCAGTTTGCTGAAAGGCCCCCCCGCCTACCCTGACGGGGTGTTGAGTGAGCACCAGCCGTCAGCAGCGCCCATCGGCGCTCTGGATTCCATCGCCCTTCTGGGTGATGCGAACCTGCTGCTCGCCACAGATCCTGCCCTGGCCATGACCTACTGCGGTCAGGTGCTCGATGCCCTCGCGCTCGACCCCGATAGCGCCTCCCTGCGTGCCCAGGCCATCATCCAGTCCGCCGACGCGGCCCTGAAACTGGGCCAGGTCGATCTGGCCCTGTCGCATCTGGACGCCGCGATGGAACTTCCACCCGTGTGGGAATTGCAGGCGCGTGCGCTGCGCATCCGGGGGCAGTCCCTGCTGGCGAAGGGCGACATGGACGCGGCCTACAGATACATTGGACAGGCCGTCCAGAGTGCCGATCACGCCGGCCAACTCGACATTCTGGCCGAGGCGCTCAACCTCAGGGCGCAGATCGAGCACCGACGGGGGGAGAGCATTCCGGCCCTGGTCACCCTGGAGGAAGTCCGGCGCCTGCGGGCAACCCTGAATGACGTGGCCGGGGAAATCCGCACGGCCTGCAACGGCGCCCTGATCCTGATTGCCCTGGCCAAGCACACCGAGGCCCTGGAACTCCTGCACTGGTCCCTCGAACGTCTGCCCGACAGCGCGACACCACTCGCCAGCGAACTGCATGTGCACAGCAACCTGGGCATGCTGCTGGAGGGAATGGGGCAATATGAGGAAGCGGCCGTTCACTACATGCATGCCCGTCAGTCGGCCCAGATGACGGGAGACCTTCCAGCGTACGCCACCCTGTCGCTCAACGCAGGCGAAATCGCCCGCAAGTTGGGGCACCCGAACGCCTCCGACCTGCTCGAAGCGGCGCGCCGTGAGGCGCTGGAACTGCACCTCCCGCATGTCACGAGCGCTGCGCTCCACAGCCTCGGGCTGCTGCACACGGATCAGGGAAACGGTGTGGAGGCCGAGCGGTGCCTGGCCCATGCCGAGGAAATAGCCCACACGATCGGGGACATCGATACGCAGCTCGATGCCATGCTGGGCCGCGCGAAGAACTGGCTGTCGACGGCGCACTACCGTCTGGCCATGCCGAAGCTGGAGGAAGCGCTGCACCTCGCTGGGACCAACGACCGGCCTCAGGCAGCCTTCGATGCCCACATGCTGCTGGCCGGTGCGTACGAAACCGATGATCCCCGGGGCAGCCTCCATCACCTCAAGCTCGCGAATGAACTGGAACGCGAACTGCGTGACCTGGCCCTGGCGAAACAGGCGCAGAACCTTGCCAACGACGCCCTGCTGAACAGCGCGCGCCTGGAAGCCGAGCATGAGAGGCAACTCCGCACCATCAGTGAGCAGGCCCGGTCGGAAGCCGAGGCGAAAGTGCAGGCGCAGATGCAGGAACTGGAACGCGGACGCCTGCACGACGGCGTCACGGGCCTGCCAAACCGGCTGCTGCTGCGCGCCCTCCTCGGGCAGGAAATCCGTGAGGAGTCGGCCTTCTCCCTGGTGGTCGTGGATTTCGACCGCTTCCGGGGCATGATGGACGTCCTGGGCCTGATGGACGGCGACGACCTGCTGCGTCAGGTGGCGACGCGTCTGGAGGGCCTGGCTGCCGTAGGTGACACCCTGGCGAGGCTGAGCAGCGACGTGTTCGCGGTCATCATGAAGGGTGACCAGGACCTGGCGGTCATCCGGCGGCGGGCGGCCCAGCTGCTGGGGGCCTTCAACGCCGAGTTCAGCGTGGGCGGCGCGGAGGTTGTCATCGGGGCGACGGTCGGCGTGGCCCGGTTTCCCGACCATGGCATCGATCCGGATGACCTGCTGCGCCTGGCGTCGCAGGCAGCCAGTGAAGCAAAGGACGGCGCGGGGGTGGTCGTGGCCGCGGCCCAGGTCGTCGGCCAGACCGGCCGCAGCGTTGCCCTGAGTCTGGAAAGTGGTCTGGCACGGGCGCTGGAGCGCAATGAGTTCGAGCTGCACTTCCAGCCGCTCGTGGACGCCGTCAGTGGCCGCCCAGTGTCGGGCGAGGCGCTCCTGCGCTGGAACAGCGCTGCCCTGGGACGCCGGTCCCCGGCCGAGTTCATTCCGCTGCTGGAACGCAGCGGCCTGATCGTGCCCGTGGGCGACTGGGTGCTGCATGAAGCCTGCCGCCAGGCCGCGCCGTGGGGAGACGTACGGGTCGCGGTCAACCTGTCGGCGCGGCAGTTCATGGGCGGTGATCTCGTCGATACGGTCTCCCGCGCCCTGAAGGAAAGTGGCCTCGCGCCCGAGCGGCTGGAACTGGAGATCACCGAGAGCCTCATGATGCAGTCCCCGGAACGGGCGGTGCGTCTGTTGAGCGACCTCAAGCGCACGGGCGTGCGCGTCATGCTGGACGACTTCGGCACGGGCTTCTCGAACCTCAGCTACCTCCATGCCTTCCCGCTGGACGGCCTGAAAATCGACCGGAGCTTCGTGGTGGCGCTCGACCACGGCGAGCGGGCGGGCGGGATCATCGAGGCGATCGTGCAGATGGGTCACCGGCTCGGCCTGGAAATCGTGGCGGAGGGCATCGAGACGGAGGAGCAGCACCGCACCTTGCAGAAACTGGGCGTCCCGATTCTGCAGGGCTACCTGTTCGGCCGTCCCCAGCTGAACTGGCACCCGCACCCGCACGCGTAGACGAACGCTGTCAGGCGCAGAATCGGCTTGAAGGGAGACGAGGTTTTCAGCGCTGTGAAGGCCGGCCCCTCAGTGATCCAGGCGCCCCCGTCCTGCCAGCAGATCCTCGATGGCGTCCGCGAGGTGAACGTCCCCGATGTGATGGTCGCCGCGCTCGACCCGCAGCTGGTGGGCGCGCATCAGGACGTCTGCGGCGCGGTAGCCGTCCGGCGTCTCGAACTTGTAGCAGGCCAGTTCGACTTTCATGCCGTTCGGATCCTGCAGGTAGATGGAGTCCATGAAGCCCCGGTCGCGCTGGATGAAGTCGATGCCTCGCTCCTGGAGCCGCGCGGGAACCTGCGTGAAGGTCGCGCGCGAGACGTTGAAGGCGAGGTGTTCCAGACTCCCGACCTCGCGCGGGGCGGGGCGGCGGGCGTCCGAGCGCTCCTCGTTCGTGAACACGGTGAGCAGGCGGCCGTCGCCCGGGTCGAAGTACAGGTGACTCTCGTCGGCCTTCCCGAGATTCGGCTGCTCGAAGATGAACGGCATGCCCAGCACGCCCTCCCAGAAGTCAAGCGCACTCTGGCGGGTCGAGCCGACGATGGTGATGTGATGAACGCCCTGAACCTGAATCTTTCGCACGCGGCTACCTCGCCTCAAGGTTAAGCGTTCTGGGGCGCCCGGTCGTTGAGCCGGGACTCGGTTCCCGCCGTCAGCTGGTAGCCCGCCGCGAGCTCACGGTACGCGGCGACCTGGGCGTGCTGCCACGCGGCGTCGCGGTTCAGTTCCTCCGCGAGGAGGGCCGCCACACGTGGGGCCGCTTCGGCGCTCGCACGGGCATTCAGCAGCAGCGCCCGCAGGCGGCGCGCCAGGACGTCCTCGACCGTGCGGGCCTGCTCCATCCGGGCGGCCCAGCGCACCTCCGCCTCCGTGTAGGGCAGCTCAGAATGCAGGGGTGTGTCTGCGCCGGGCAGGGCCTGCACGCGCTCGGCGTCCGTGCCGTAGACCTTCCAGTGATCGGGCAATGGCGCGGTCATCGCGCCGTGCAGGGTCAGGCCGGCCGTCAGGCTGAGCCGGGGGGGCAGCCCGGCCTGGGCGGCGGCGCGGTTCACGGTGTCCTCGCCCATGCGGCGGTACGTCGTCCATTTGCCGCCGGTCAGGGTGATCAGGCCGCCGTCGGAAATGCGGATCACGTGGTCGCGCGAGATGGCCTTGGTGTCGGTGCCCTCGGCCGCCTTCACCAGGGGACGCAGGCCCGCGTACACGCTGCGGACGTCCGCGCGGGTGGGAGCGGGATCGAGATACTGCGCGGCGGTCTTCAGGATGAACTCGATTTCCTCGTCCAGGGCGCGCGGCTCCCAGCTCACGTCGGGCACCGGGGTATCGGTCGTGCCGATCACCACGTGGTCGTGCCACGGGACGGCGAACAGCACGCGGCCATCGTCGGTGCGCGGCACCATGACCGCCGCGTCGCCCGGCAGGAACCGGCGATCCACGACCACATGGACGCCCTGGCTGGGCGACAGCATCGGCTTCGCGCCCGGCTCGTCCATGCGGCGCAGGTCGTCCACGAAGACGCCCGTGGCGTTGACGACGACCTTGGCGCGCACCTCGTGTTCGGTTCCGGTTTCGTCGTCGCGCAGGCGCGCGCCCACGACCTTCTTTCCGTCCTTGAGCAGGCCCACCACGGGCGCGTGGTTCAGGGCCACGCCGCCGAAGTTCTCCAGCGTGCGCAGCAGCGTGACCGCCAGCCGGGAGTCGTCGAACTGGCCGTCGAAGTACAGGATGCCGCCCTTGAGCCCGGCGCGCTTCAGGGTGGGGGTCTGTTCGAGCGCCTGCGCCGGCGTGACATAGCGGCTGGCCTGGAGGTTCAACTTGCCGGCCAGCAGGTCGTACAGCTTCAGCCCGATGCCGTAGAAGGGCGCGGCCCACCACTGGTATGCCGCGATCACGAAGCCCAGGTCGCGGACGAGGTGCGGGGCGTTCTTCTTCAGGAGGCCGCGTTCGTGCAGCGCCTCGCGTACCAGCGACACGTTGCCCTGCGCGAGGTAGCGCACACCGCCGTGCACGAGTTTGGTCGAGCGGCTGCTGGTGCCCTTGGCGTAGTCGTGCGCTTCGAGCAGCAGCGTGGAATACCCGCGCGTGGCGGCTTCCAGCGCGGTGCCCAGCCCGGAGGCGCCACCGCCGATCACGAGGACGTCCCAGGTGTGTGGGGCGGTGGCGGCGGTCAGGGTCTCGGCTCGGTTCATGGCGTTCCTCGGCAGGGGAGTGGGATCGGAGGGATTCTGAACATCTGCTCAAGTCATTTGAACATATGTTCAGAGGGTTTGCCAGTGCCCGCGGTCTCCGCGCCCGGCTCCCCGTCGGGCCGCGCCCAGTCCCGGCTGCGCTCCACCGCGCGTTTCCAGGTACCCAGGCGCCGGGCCCGCTCGTCGACGCCCATGGTCGGCTCGAAACGGCGATCCACCCGCCACAGGGATTTCAGTTCGGTCTCGTCGGCCCAGAACCCCACCGCCAGTCCCGCCAGGAACGCAGCCCCCAGCGCGGTCGTCTCGGTCACCTGCGGGCGCACCACCGGCACGCCCAGGATGTCCGCCTGGAACTGCATCATCGCGTCATTCGAGCTGCCGCCGCCGTCCACGCGCAGCTCAGTCAGGGTGGCGCCGGTGCTGGCCGCGTCCTGCTGCATGGCCTCCAGCAGCTCGGCGCTCTGGAAGGCCACGCTCTCCAGGGCCGCGCGGGCCAGGTGCGCCGCCGTCGTGCCGCGCGTCAGACCGACCATCGTGCCCCGCGCGTACGGATCCCAGTACGGCGCGCCCAGACCCACGAAGGCCGGCACCAGCACCACGCCCCCGCTGTCCGGCACGCGCGCGGCGAGTTCCTCAACCTCGCCCGCCGAGCGGATGAGGCCCAGGCCGTCGCGCAGCCACTGCACCACCGCGCCCGCCACGAACACGCCTCCCTCCAGCGCGTAGGTGCGTTCCTGCCGCTGCTGCCACGCCACGGTGGTCAGCAGGCGGTGCGTGGACTCGGCCGCGTCCCGCCCGGTGTTCAGCAGCATGAAACAACCCGTGCCGTACGTGTTCTTCGCCATGCCCACGTCCAGGCACACCTGCCCGAAGGTCGCCGCCTGCTGGTCTCCCGCGATGCCCGCGATGGGCACCTGCGCGCCCAGCAGGCCCGCCGAAGTCGAACCATACACCTGAGACGAATCGCGCACCTCGGGCAGCAGCGAGCGCGGTACGTCCAGAACGGCCAGCAGTTCGTCATCCCAGGTGCCCGCGTGAATGTCGTACATCAGGGTGCGGCTGGCGTTGCTGGCGTCCGTGATGTGCAGCGCGCCATCCGTGAGCTTGTACACCAGCCAGGAATCCACGGTTCCGAAGGCCAGCTCCCCTGCCTCGGCCTGCGCCCGCGCACCAGGCACGTGATCGAGCAGCCAGCGCAGTTTCGTGCCCGAGAAGTACGCGTCGAGGATCAGGCCCGTCTTGCGGCGGAACAGCTCGGTGTGCCCGGCGGCGGTGAGCTGGTCACAGAAGCCCGCCGTGCGGCGATCCTGCCACACGATGGCGTTGTGGATGGGTTGCCCGGTGCGCCGGTTCCACACCACTACGGTTTCCCGCTGGTTGGTGATGCCGATGGCGGCCAGGTCGGACGCGCGGATGCCCGCGCTGCTCAGGGCCTCCTGCATCACGCCGCTCTGGGTGCTCCAGATCTCCAAGGGGTCATGTTCCACCCAGCCCGGCTGCGGAAAAAGCTGCCGGAACTCCTTCTGGGCACGGGCCTTCACCTGGCCGTCCCGCGTGAACACGATGGCGCGGCTGCTGGTCGTGCCCTGATCCAGGGCCAGGATGTACTCGCTCATTGCTCCTCCGGCGTCGCCTTCCCGGTGTGGTGGCGGGCGGCCCAGCCCAGACTGCTGTGGTTCCACTCTATGTCGGAATGCCCACGGACAGGGAGGTCGGTTCCCGTCTGGGACTGGCCCATCCCATGCCCACCCGGCTTGGATCCGGCCGTGGGCTGGCCGGGTTCGGGATCAGATGGGGAACTGGGTGGCCTGTCCCGCGACGATGTACCAGGTCAGGAACAGGGCGCTCACGAACGCCCCCGCATAGACCCGGTGCGTGTACCGGGCGAAGAAGGTCATGAAGATTCCGAGGATCGCCAGGATCGGCAGGAACTGGATCGCCACGATGACGTTCAGGGGCTCGGTCGGCGTGAACAGTTGCCCGGTCGTCAGCAGGGTGCCGTATTGCAGCAGCAGGAACAGCAGGAAGCCGCCGCACAGCAGCAGCGCGCCCTGCCAGACCGAGCCGCGTTCGGTGCGGCGCAACTGCCGGTGCAGCACGGTCGCGGTCATCAGGGCGTAGAGCGTGAAGGGAATCAGGTACGCCAGGAACATGCGGAATTGCCCGGTGCTCATGGGCTTGAGGCCCACGAACCAGAAGCGGAAATCCACCTTGAACAGGTACATGGTGAGCAGCAGCGCAAGGTAGCCGACCCCGACGGCCCCCAGGGCCAGCAGCGCCGACCGCCCGATCTCGCCCCAGCGCGAGGTCGGCCCGCTGGACGTGGGGGCGAGGCCCTGGCCGCCGTCGGCGCCGGGTGCTTCTGCTGAGGCCACGGAACCGGGCTGCTGGCGGCGCCACAGCAGGTACAGCACCAGGCTGATCAGCGAGTTCAGCAGCGCCCATACCATGATCTGGTTGGTGATGCTCTGGGGCCACAGTGCATTAGGAGTCAGCCGGGCGCCCAGCCGGAAGAACGGGAAATAGGTCAGCACCGGCAGGAACACTGTGATGACGGCTGCGAGCCACCAGCCCCGCGCAGTGACGACCGGCGCGCGGGCGGGGCGCTGGGACAGGGGCGCGAAATAGGGCAGGCGCAGCAGCAGGCCGCCGCTGCCCACCACCAGCAGGATGAAGCCGATCCAGCCGAGGGTCGTGCCAAATTCCTTCCAGGGCCAGATCTGGTTGCCGGCCGGCAGGGGCTTGCCGCCGCTGAGCGTCTGCTGGAACCACGCGATCGAGTCCCCGATGGCCACCCGCGACAGGTGATCGCCAGGGTGCGTGGTGGCCGGCGTGTACAGCACGCGGGCGGTTCCGGCCTGGAGGTCGCCGTACACCTTGCCGGGATCGATGGTGGTGGCGCTGGAGACGCCGAAGACCTTCTTCAACTTGCCGCTGCCCGTGACCTGCGCCGCCTTGGGCACCTCCCACATCAACTGGGAGAACTCGTCATACTTGCTGTACACCAGGGCGAGGTTGCGGGGAAAGGTCGGGCTGCCTTCCGGAGCCAGGCCGGAGCCCGTCGATGAGCCTTCGAGCACCATCGACTTGTATCCGTCAGGGAGAGCCGCTGCCGCGCTCAGGATCGTCCAGCCGCCCATCGAGTGGCCCTCAAGGCCGATGTTGTTTTTATCGACGATATCGAGACTTCGCAGGTAGGCGAGGCCCGCCGGCCCGCCGTAGCCGTTGGCGAACGCGGGCGCGGCGCTGTAGCCATGTCCGGCCTGATCGAGGTTCAGGACGACGTAGCCGCGCCGCGCGTACTCCAGTGCGAAGTCCGCCTGCACCTCGCGTGAATTGATGTAGCCGTGCACCGCCAGGATACCCGGCGCCGGGGTCTTGGCGGTGACGCCCTTGGGCACATAGAGCAGCGCACTGAGCGGTGTGCCATTCGTGCCGACAAAGCGCACGTCGCGCACGCTGACCTGGCCGCCGGCGGTCTGGATGCTGTAGGCCAGCAGACCGCCCAGCAGCACCAGGGCGGCACCGAGCAGGGCGAGCAGGGAACTTCGGGGTGAGGGCATGGGATCGCTCCTTTGGAGTGGCGGGTCAGCGTGCTGACCCCAGC
This sequence comes from Deinococcus sp. KSM4-11, assembly GCF_004801415.1. Taxonomy (NCBI): domain Bacteria; kingdom Thermotogati; phylum Deinococcota; class Deinococci; order Deinococcales; family Deinococcaceae; genus Deinococcus; species Deinococcus sp. KSM4-11. The sequence continues at coordinate 15,762 of NZ_SSNX01000002.1, forward strand.
GAGGACGTAAGAACCCTCAGGCCCGGCGAGCGGGCACTGGCATGGAACGGACAGAACCATCCGTGAACTGGAGTACGTCGCTATAAAACCATCCATTGAACAGGCTGTCAACCCCGGTGAACATATGTTCAGTGGTGGGCCAGGAAGGCCAGGGCGCAGCGAGAGGCGTAAAGCTTTGGTAGCGACGTCAGGGCCGGTGGAGGTGGCGTCATCCACCTCGCTGTGAACTGGGCAGAGCGCGAGCCTGTAGGCCGCAGCCTCGAAGTGAACGCGGCGCCCCGGGCCGTCACCCGCATGCTCGGCGTGCCTCCGTCGAGGCCACCGATCCGGGAGGAAGGGGGCCACCGTTCTCAAGGGCCAGACGCGGCCGTATCCTGACGTCACCGATGCCCGACGCGCCCGCTCCGCTTCCGACCCCGCCGGCGCCCGGCGCTGATCTCCAGGCCGTGCAGGTCGCGCGGCTGTACTACATCCAGGGCCTCACCACCGACGCCATCGCCCGGGAACTTGGCCTGTCCCGTCCGAAGGTGTCCCGGCTGCTCTCGCACGCCCGGCGCAGCGGGCTGGTCGAGATCCGCATCCACGATCCGGAAGGGCAGGCGCAGGCGCTCGAGACAGAGCTCCGAACGCACTACCCGTTCCTGCAGGCCCAGGTCGTCAGCGTGCCGCAGGGCAGCCCCGAGCACCTGTGGCAAGACCGCGTGGCCACCGCCGCCGCCAGCCTGCTGGGCCGCCTGATCCGCCCTGGCATGACTGTCGGCCTCGCGTGGGGCAACACCATCAATGCCGTGAGCCACGAACTGACCCCACGGGCCGTGCCCGGCGTGACCTTCGTGCAGCTCAACGGCTCCGCGAACGCCGCCGACTTCATGAGCGGCTTCGTGACCGACACCATCCTGCGTTTCGCCCGCAGCTACTCGGCCGGCGCCCAGCTGTTCCCGGTGCCCACCTTCTTCGACGATCCCGCCACCAAGCAGGCCATGTGGCGCGAACGGTCGGTGCGGCACGTCCTGGACCTGCAGGCCCACGCGGACCTGCTGCTGTATTCCGTCGGCAGCCACACCGCGTCCACGCCCAGCCACGTGTACGCCGCTGGGTACCTGGATGCCGGCGACCTGGACGTGCTGGCCGCCGAAGGCGCGGTGGGGGACATCGCCACGGTCTTTTTCCGCAAGGATGGAAGTTTCGACGGCCTGACCCTGAACGCCCGCGCCAGCGGCCCGGCCCTGAGTCTCGTGCGGGACGCGCCGGATTCCATCTGCGTCGTCAGCGGCCTGGGCAAGGTCGCCGCCCTGCATGCCGCGCTGCGGGGCGGCCTGATGCGCCGCCTGATCGTGGACGAGATCACCGCGCGGGCCGTCCTGGACAGCGTCGAGCCCTGAACCGTCACACGTCCGGCATCGCCACCCGCGCGGGCCGGGGAGCCTCGCCCCGGTCGTCGGCATAGCCGCTGGCCTGCAAGGTGTACAGCGCCGCGTAGCGGCCGCCCAGCGTCATGAGCTGCGCGTGCGTTCCGGATTCGGTGATCACGCCGCCGTCCAGCACCACGATCTGATCGGCGAGCCGCACCGTGGAGAAGCGGTGTGAGATCAGCAGCGTGATCCGCTCGCCCGCGTGCTCACGCAGCGCCTGGATGGTTTCGAACTCGGCCTTGGCGTCCAGCGCGGCGGTCGGCTCGTCGAACACCAGCACGGACGCTTCACGGAAGTACAGCCGCGCCAGGGCCAACCGCTGCCACTGCCCGCCCGAGAGCTGCCGTCCCCCCTGGAACAGGCGGCCCAGCGGCGTCTCCAGCCCCTCGGGCAGCGTGTCCACGAAGGCGGCGCCGGCCTGCTCGACGGCGCCCTGCACGCCCGGCACGTCGGTCAGACGATCCACCTCGGCCAGCCCGACGTTCTCGCGGGCACTCATCTGGTACTGCCCGAAGTCCTGGAAGATGATGCTCATCTGCCGCTGCACGCTGCGCGGACTGAAGCGCCGGGCGTCCAGGCCGTTCAGGAGGATCACGCCGCTGCTCGGCTCGAACAGCATGGTCAGGAGTTTGACCAGCGTCGTCTTCCCGGCGCCGTTCTCGCCGACCAGGGCCAGCGCCTGCCCGCGCCGCACGGTGAAATTCACGCCGCGCAGCACGTCCCGGTCGGTCAGCGGGTAGCGAAAGCCCACATCCCGGAACTCGATCGTGTCGATGGCCCCCTGCCACGTCTCCCCGGCGTCCAGGTCACGCGTTGGAAGTTCCAAGAAGCCGAAGAGGTTGCGCATGTACAGCAGGTTCTGGTAGATGCCGCTGACTCCATTCAGCAGCCCGGACACGGTGCCCTGCACCTGCGCGATCCCCAGGATGAACACGCTGAAATCCCCCACGCTGATCTGCCCGGCCGCCGCGCGGCGCAGGATCAGGGCGCTCGCCAGGCCGATCAGCAGGGCCGAGAGCAGCGCCGCGCCGAAGCTCCACCCGGAGCGGCGGCGGATGATGTCCTCCAGTTGCCGGCGAAAGCCCAGGTAGTACGTGCGCCAGCGCCCCAGCAGGTAGTCCTCGAAGCCGAACAGCCGCACCTCCTTGACCAGCGTGTCGGAGGTCAGCAGGCTGCCCAGGTAGTTCTGCACGCGCGCGTCGTGGGTCTGCCAGCGCAGCATGCGGTAGTTCTCCACCCCGAAGCGGTTCGACACGATGACGCCCGGAATGCTCGCCAGGATGACCAGCGGCAGCACCCACACACCCAGCCGCGCCATCAGCGCGCCCACCGATCCCAGCGTGACCAGGGCGCCCGCCAGCCCCACCAGCTGGGTCGCGACGCCCAGCGGCCGCGTGCCCACCTCGCGGTACGCCTGTTGCAGGCGGTCATAGGTTTCTGCGTTCTCGAAGGCCTCCACGCTCAGATCCGAAGCCTTGTCCAGAATCCGGCGCGTCACGGAATGCTGCAGTGAATCGCCCAGGAGCTGCTGTGAGGCGTTCCCGACCGTGCTGAGCAGGTTTCCCAGCACGACCAGGCTGACCTGTACGGCCAGCAGCGTCAGCAGGGAGGCGTACGTCACGCCCCCCTGCGCGGCCCGCGCGACCTCGTCCAGCAGCAGCTTGCCGATATAGAGGTTCGCGGCGGGCAGCGCGCTCGACGCCAGCGTGGTCAGGGCATAGGTCAGCGAGTGGCGCGGACTGGCCCGCCACACCAGCGCCAGCGTGCGGCCCAGGTCATGCAGTCGCTCCCGCAACGAGAGCTGCTCCCCATCCGGGAGTTTCGGCGGCGTGCGGGTGGGCATGGACATCATGGCCCGAGTGTGGCGTACCGGAACGGCCCGCACCGTGAGCCGGCGCGGAACCTGAACCGGGCTCGGGCGTCCAGGCGCCGGTCAGGCCGGATTGCCGACGGGCACGGGTCGCCACGTCACCGCGGCGTTGCGCCCTTTTGCCTTCGCGCGGTACAGCGCCTGATCGGCCGCGTCCTTCAGGCCGTGGTCCGCCGCGTCCGGCAACGCGGCCACCCCGATACTCACCGTCACGCGGCCCAGCGGGTGATCCGGATGGACGAACGCCTCGTGCTTCAGCCGGTGCAGGATGCGCTCGCCCACGACCGCCGCGCCCTGCGCGTCCGTGTCGCTCAGGAGGGCCGCGAATTCCTCGCCCCCGTAGCGGGCGACCAGGTCGGTGCTGCGGCGCACGCCTCCCCGCAGCACCATCGCCACCTGGTGCAGGCAGGCATCGCCCGCCGGATGTCCCAGCGCGTCGTTGTACCGCTTGAAGTGGTCGATGTCGATCATCAGCAGGGCCACGCCCAGCCCGCTGCGCGCGTGGTGGGCCAGCGCCTGATCGAAGGCCAGGTCGAAGGCCCGGCGGTTGGCCAGCCCGGTCAGGGCGTCGGTCATGGACAGGGCCTGCAGCTGCCCGTTCAGGTCGGCCAGCTGCGCGTTCACCTCCTGGAGTTCCAGCGCGCGTTCCCGGCTGGCCCGCAGCGCCCGGGTCAGGCGCGCGCCGCTTTTCGTGCGGGCGCGCAGGGTGGCCGGCGGACAGGGTTTGGTGACGTAATCCATGGCCCCGGCCGCGAACGCGACCTCCAGTTGCGCCTCGTCCTGAACGCCCGTGACCATGATCACGCTCAGTTCCTGCAGATGCGGGTACGCCCGCAGTTCTCGCAGAAAGCTCACCCCGTCCATCTCCGGCATCACCTGATCGAGCAGCACCACGTCCACGTCCGCCGCGCCCGTCCCGGTCATGCCCAGCCGCTCACGGGCGTCGGCCAGCGACGCGGGGCACGTCACCTGCGCTCCCAGCGGCTCTAGGGCCCGTGAGAGCATCAGTCGCACGACGGCACTGTCGTCGATGATCAGGACATTCAAGTGGCGCCCAGCCTCCATCCGGTGGCCCATGGGAAACGTGGAGCGGAAAGAACCGGCATGTCGGTCACAGCATACGGAACGGCGTCTGCGCTGCGGTGTGAACCCCTTGACGTCCAGGGGCCGCCCGGTGGGGGTGACCGGTCACCCTCCACAGCTCACAATGGGCCAGGGAGACGCCCGGGTCAGGCGGGCGCGGCCTGCTTCTGGCGCAGCAGCGTGCGCAGCTTCTCGGTGTCCTCGTGGAACCCACGGATGCCCTCGGCCAGCTTCTCGTTCGCCATGGGGTTGTTCGCGAGCGCCCAGCGGAAGTCCGCTTCGGTCATGGGCTGCTCCGTGGCCGTGGCCGGCACCGGCGTCAATGCCCGTTCCAGGTGGCCCTGATCCTCCGCGAGTTCCCCCAGCAGCTGCGGGCTCACGGTCAGGCGGTCACAGCCCGCCAGCGCCTTGACCTGCGCGGCCGAACGGAACGACGCGCCCATCACGATGGTGTCGTACCCATGCGACTTGAAGTGCGAGTAGATCTCCCGCACGCTCTGCACGCCGGGGTCCTCGTCCACCGGGTAGTCCTTGGTGCCGGTCGATTTCTTGTACCAGTCGGTGATGCGGCCCACGAAGGGGGAGAGCAGGTACGCGCCCGCCTGCGCCGCCGCGATCGCCTGCTCGAGGCTGAACACCAGCGTCAGGTTGCAGTGAATTCCCTCGTGTTCCAGGATGCGCGCGGCCTGCACGCCCTCCCAGGTGGTCGCCAGCTTGATCAGGATGCGTTCCTTGCCCACGCCGGCGTTCTGGTACAGCTCGATCAGGTGCCGCGCCTTGGCGACCATGGCGTCCGTGTCGAAGGACAGCCGGGCATCCACCTCGGTGCTCACGTAGCCGGGCACGATCCTGGTCAGTTCCGTGCCGATGCGGATGGTGAGCATGTCGATGGCCGCCTCGACATCCCCCATGTCCTGCGCGTCCCGCAGCGCCTGCACGTACCCAGGCAGGCTGGCCGCCTTGAGGATCAGCGAGGGGTTGGTGGTGCAGTCCTGCGGCTGGTACTTGCGGATCGCGTCCAGATCGCCGGTATCGGCCACCACGACGGTCATGGCTTTGAGCTGTTCAAGTGCGTTCATGGGAGCTCCTTGGCGCTGGACGGCGCTGAATTCGTGCCCAGGTCGTCTCCACGATACGCCGGTCGGTGCGCCCCGGGCCGCGCCGGAGCAGATGATTTCGTGAATCGCAGGCTCATCTTGGTGGGCCTGCCCCGGGTGTCACTTGATCTCGTAGGGCCGCTCGCCCGCGCGGAAGCCGTACCACAGGCGCATCACGATGTCCTGCTCGATGTTCCCGAACTTGCGGCCGAAGAGGTTCACGCCGCCCTGGTGCCGCGCGTCGTCCTTCACGCCGACCGCCACCTGGATCTGGTGCTGGCTGAGGTCGATGTCGGCGAGCCGCGTGTCACTGACCTGCCGGCCATCGATGAAGCAGCCCTGCGTGGTGATCCGGAAGCGTTTCAGGACGCCGTGCTGGGTGTGGTTGATCGGCCACCAGTGGGGCGTGACCTTGCCGCGCGTCCCCCCGAAATCCGACGGGCTCGTCCACGTGCCGATTTCGGCCCCGTTGATCCACACGGTGATGTCCGAGGGCCAGTCGAGGTCGTACTCGGGCGCTTCCGAGCACAGTTCCAGCGAGATCTCGATCTCGGTGGCCTCCGCCCCGTGCGGGAGGTTGTTCGGGAAGTCGTAGCCGAGCACGCCGTGCCGGAACCAGATGATCTGCGCGAACACGTGCTCGGGCTCGAAAAACGAGCGGGGATCGTCGACCAGGCCGATGAGTTTGGCCTCGGTGGCCAGCCCACAGGTGGGGACGATGTCGCAGCGGCGGTAGTTGCCGATGGGCATGCTGATCTCGACCACGTTCGCCTGGGCCGACACGGCCGCGCCCGGCACCTTGATGTGGATCTCCTCGTAGCGTTTGCTGATCAGCTTCTGCCGCCCGCGGGTGCCAGGCATGTACTGGATTTCGAGCAGCCCGGCTTCCTCCAGCAGTTTCAAGTTGAAGTTCACCGTGGAATGCGGAAGTTGCATGGCAGCGGTGAGCTCTCCGACGTTCATGGGCGCATGCGAGAGCTGGCTGAGGATGGACATGCGCGTCTCGTTCGCCATGGCGCGCATGACGGTGAGCGCCTGTTCGCCCTCGGCGACGAGGGTTCTGCTTCCTGCGATCGGCACGGTGGCCTCCTATGGAGCCCTGAGATTACCTCCCAGTATTACAAGTTTTATGGTGGTAATGAAAGGGTGCGATCAGAGGATCGTCACAGCGTGTCCTGGGGAGTCGGAGAATATCATTGTGCTGGACATCGAATCCCGGTAAGCGTCCAGAAAATGAAGCTGCCCAGGCCCATCGCGACTGGTACAAATCATCGAATAAAGTTGACATTCAAGAGTGATTTTGGTAGGTTTTGGGAGTTCATTCACTGTTTGTCGCGGCCCGATTGCACAGGCCAGACCTCCGTCGTCTACCAGACGGTCCAGGTCATGCCTGCCGTGCTGGCGGCGCCACAGTGCCAGGGGGAAGACCATATGAAACGACCCATGAAGCTCGGCCTGAGCGCCCTCGCCCTCCTGACCGGCACCGTGCTCGCCCAGAGCGTGCTGCCCAAACTGGCGGTGAAACCCACCTACCGCGTGGGCTTCGCGCAGACCGAGAGCAACAACCCCTGGCGCCTCGCCCAGACCAAGAGCATGCAGGACGAGGCCAAGAAGCTCGGCTACACCCTGGTGTACACCGACGCCGGCGGCTCCACGGCCAAGCAGGTCACGGACGTGCGCAGCATGATCGCCCAGAAGGTCGATGTGATCTTCCTGTCGCCCCGCGAAGACAAGCCCCTGGCGCCGGTCGTGAAGGAAGCCCGCAACGCCGGCATCCCGGTGATCCTGCTCGACCGCAACATCGACCCCACGCTCTCCAAGGCCGGCACGGACTACGTGACCTTCATCGGCTCGGACTTCATCAAGGAAGGCCAGCGGGTCGCGGACTGGCTGGTGAAGAACGCGAACGGCAAGACGAACATCATCGAGCTGGAAGGCACCACCGGCGCCAGCCCTGCCAACGACCGCAAGAAGGGCTTCGACGACGTGATCGCCAAGAATTCGCAGTTCAAGATCCTGGCCAGCCAGACCGGCAACTTCGCCCGCGACACCGGCCGTCAGGTCGCCGAGACGCTGCTCCAGGCCCACCCCGAAGCGAACGTCATCTACGCCCACAACGACGAGATGGCCATCGGCGCGGTGTCCGCCATCGAGGCGGCGGGCAAGGTGCCCGGCAAGGACATCCTGGTGCTGTCCATCGACGGCGGCAAGGAAGCCGTGAAGATGGTCGTGGACGGCAAGATCAACTACGTGGTCGAGTGCAACCCGCGCTTCGGCCCCGAGGCCTTCAAGACGCTGCAGGGCTACGCCAAGGGCACCAAGTACCCCGCCAAGATCATCAACGCCGACCGCGACTACACGCCAGAAAGCGCCAAGGCCGGACTGGCCAGCGCGTACTGACCACCGGCGCCCGCCCCAGACGCCGACCGTGACCTCCTAAGCGCCGCGCCACGCCTGACCGCGTGGCGCGCCCTTGCGTGCCAGGAGCGTACAGTCAGGATCACCACCGCTTCACCCATTCCCCACCTGGCAAGGAGGACTTCGGTTGACCGCTCCCCCCCCCACCAGCCCGCTCCTCGACATGCAGGACATCCACAAGGCCTTTTCGGGCGTGACCGCCCTGGGCGGCGCGTCCCTGACCGTGGGGCCCGGCGAGGTGCACGCCCTGATCGGCCAGAACGGCGCGGGCAAGAGCACGCTGATCAAGGTGCTGACCGGGGCCTACCAGCGCGACGGCGGCCAGATCCGTTTCGGCGGCCAGGACGTGACCTTCGCGTCCCCGCTCGCGGCGCAGCGCGGCGGCATCGCCACCATCTACCAGGAAGTCAACCTGGTTCCGCTGCGCTCGGTGGCCGAGAACATCTTCCTGGGCCGTGAACCGCTGCGCTTCGGCCTGGTGCAGTGGGCCGCCATGAACCGCGAGGCTGCCCGGATCCTGGGTGACCTGGGCCTGACCCTCGACGTGACCCGCCCGCTGGGCAGCTGTTCCACCGCCGTGCAGCAGATGGTCGCGCTGGCGCGGGCCGTGTCGATCAGCGCGCGGCTGGTCATCATGGACGAGCCCACCAGCAGCCTGAACGAGCGCGAGGTGGCCACGCTGTTCGGCGTGATCCGGACGCTGAGGGAACGCGGCGTGTCGGTGATCTTCGTCTCGCACCGCCTGGAGGAGCTGTACCAGGTGTGCGACCGGATCACCGTCATGCGCGACGGCACGACCGTGTACACCGGCGACATGAGCGGCATCACGCGCCTGCAACTCGTCGAACAGATGCTCGGCCGCGCCGTGAAGAGCGAGGGCGCCCAGACGGGCTTCGTGCGCTCGGGTGGGGGCGGCGCCGACCTGCTCCGCGCCCAGGACATCAGCGGAGGTCGCCTGCGCGGGGCCAGCGTGGACGTGCGCGCCGGGGAACTCGTGGGCCTGGGCGGCCTGCTCGGCTCGGGGCGCAGCGAACTGGCCCGCGTGATCTTCGGTGCCGACCGCGCCCAGGGCGGCGAGGTGCGCGTGCAGGGCCAGGACACCCACTTCCACTCGCCCGCCGACGCGATCCGTGCGGGCCTGGGCTTTTGCAGCGAGGACCGCAAGGCCGAGGGCATCATTCCCGACCTGAGCGTCCGCGAGAACCTCACGCTGGCCCTGCTGCCCAGGCTCGCCCGCGCCGGCGTGGTGGATACGGCCCGCCAGCAGCAGATCGTGGACGAGTTCATCGCCCGGCTGGGCATCAAGACCAGCGACCCGGAGCAGCCCATCCGCGAGCTGTCCGGCGGGAACCAGCAGAAGGTGCTGCTGGCCCGCTGGCTGGCCACCCGGCCCCGGCTGCTGATCCTCGATGAGCCGACGCGTGGCATCGACGTCGGCGCCAAGGCCGAGATCCAGCGCATGATCGGCGAGCTGGCCCAGGGCGGCCTGGGTGTCCTGATGATCTCCAGCGAGATCGAGGAACTCCTCGAGGGCTGCCACGCGGTCACGGTGCTGCTCGACGGGCAGTCGGTGGCGCGGCTGGAGGGCGCAGATCTGAACGAGGGCACGCTGCTGCACGCGATGGCCCAGGGCGCGGCCCAGACGGCGGAGCGCGCATGAGCGGCCCGACCACCGGTACGCCGTCGCCCGGCGTGCCCCGTGCCCGCCCCACGGCCCCCGGCTTCCTCGGCGATCTGCGGCAGGTGCGGGCCAGTGTACTGATCCTGCTGGCCCTGCTGGTCTTCAACGCCCTGTTCACCCCACATTTCCTGACCGTGCAGGCATTGAACGTGAACCTCACGCAGGTGGCGACCATCATCATCGTGGCCATGGGCATGACCCTGGTCATCGCCACGGGCGGCGTGGATCTCTCCGTCGGCTCGCTGATGGCGATCAGCGGCGTCCTGGCCCCCCTGATCTTCCTGAGTGGGGCGTTTGCGAACGCGCCCACGCTGGGACTCATTCTCTCGTTCATCGTGCCGGTTCTCGTCACGCTCGGCTTCGGCATGCTCAACGGCGTGTTCGTGACCCGGCTGCGCCTGCAACCCATCGTCGCCACGCTCGTGCTGTACATCGCCGGGCGCGGCCTCGCGCAGGTGATCACCAACGGGCAGCTCCAGAGCTTCACCAACGACGGTTTCTCCTACCTGGGCCTGGGCCGGCCGCTGGGCGTGCCGTTCCAGGTGTACGTGATGCTGCTGGTCGTGGCCGTGACCTACTGGGTCGTGAAGCGCACCGTGTTCGGCCGTTCCGTGCTCGCCACCGGCGGGAACGCCGCCGCCGCGCGGCTCGCGGGCGTGCCGGTCGGCCGCGTGACCGTGCAGGTGTACGCCATCAGCGGCCTGCTCGCGGGAATTGCGGGCCTGATCGTGGTCGCCATCAACCGCAGCAGCGACGCCAACCAGGTCGGGCAGGGGATGGAACTCGACGCCATCGCGGCCGTCGCCGTGGGCGGCACGCTCCTGAGCGGCGGGCGCGCGCAGGTGCTCGGAACGTTCCTGGGCGCCCTGATCATCCAGCTGATCCGCTTCACGCTGCTCACGCGCGGCGTCCCGGACGCCGGCGCGATGGTCGTCAAGGCCGCCGTGATCGTCGCCGCCGTGGCGCTCCAGCAGCGCCGCAGGAGGGAATGATGGTGGCGCCGGACCGTCCCCGCACCGCCCGCTTGGTCTCGCTGCTCAGCCAGTCCGGCGTGCTGATCGCCCTCATCCTGCTGCTGGTCTTCGGCGGCATCCGCTACGCCAGCCTGAATTTCCTCGGGGCGTACAACGTCGTGTCGGTGTTGCAGGGCACCGCGCCCTACGCCCTGACGGCGCTGGGCATGTGCTTTGTCATCATCACCGGCGGCATCGACCTCTCGGTCGGCAGTGTGGTCGGCCTGTCCGGGGTGGTCGCCGCGCTGCTCAGTCCACACGGCTTCGTGATCGCGCTGCTCGGCGCGGTGGGCGCGGGCCTGCTGGTGGGTCTGGTCAACGGACTGATCATCACGCGGCTGAACATCCAGCCGTTCATCACCACGCTGGCCACGCTGCTCGCCGCGCACGGCGCCGCGCTGCTGCTCTCACACAACGCGGGCGTGACGGTCGCTCCCGCCGTGGTCGATCTGGGGCAGGTCAAGTGGCTGTCCATCGGGATCATGCTCGCGGCCTTCGTGATCGGCGCGGTGGTGCTGCGCTGGGCGCGCTTCGGCCGCAACGCCCTGGCCGTGGGCGGCGGCGCGGACGCCAGCCGCCTGATGGGCCTGAACGTGCCACGCATCCTGATGGGCGTGTACCTCCTCTCGGGCGCGCTGGCGGGCCTGGCGGGCCTGCTGATCAGCGCGCAGTCCGGAGCCGGGCAGCCCAACGAGGGCACGGGCTGGGAGCTCTCGGCCATTGCCGCCGTCGTGGTGGGCGGCACCCTGCTGACCGGCGGGGTCGGCAGCGTCTGGGCCACCCTGACCGGCTCGCTGCTGCTGGGCGTGATCCTGAACATGCTGAACTTCGAGAATGGGCTCGGCGTCGTGTCGCTGTCGCCCTACTGGCAGAGCGTCATCCGCGGCGTGTTCCTGCTGATCGTGGTCGTGCTGCAAAGCCGCACCGCCCGCGCCGCCGAACCCTGAAGACAGCGGAGCAGGCCGGAGCGGCCTGTCCTGATCCGGCCCTACCGCACGGCCAGATGGGCCGCCGCATACCGCGCGGCGGCCTCGGCATGTTCACGCTGCTGGACGTTCGCGCCGGGAAGTTCGCGCGTCAGGGCGGCACGCAGCAGGGAACTCACCCGGAACGCCCCCCCAGTCGCGGTGACCGGCAAGGAACCGACCCGCGCCTGCACCCGGCGGGCCAGTTCCGCCAGCTGGCCCGCCGCCTCGGTCAGCAGCGCGTCCGCGCGCGCGTCACCGGCATCGGCCGCCTTGCCGACCGCCGGGGCGAGCCGCGCGACCGACGCCGCGCCTGGCGTGCCATACACGAAGGCCCGCACCGTCTCCCAGTCCAGGCCGCCGGTGATGGCGGCGACCTCCCTCGCCAGCGGGCCGGACGGCACCACACCCCGGTCCAGATCGTCTGTGAGCACCCGCAGCGCGGCGCGGCCGAGGCTGAAGCCGCCCCCATCGTCCCCGATCCGGTACCCGTACCCGCCCGCCCGCGTGACCGTTCCATCGGCGGCCACGTGGTAGGCCACCGAGCCCGTCCCGGCGTACAGCAGAATGCCCTCGCCTCCGCCCAGATGCGCGCGGTAGGCGAGATCCAGGTCGCCCTCCACCGTCACGCGGGGCGTGTCCAGGCCCAGCACGCCCGCCAGTTCCCGCGCGACGGCCGCCGCCCGTTCGGAGCCAGCGGTGAGGCCCGCCACGCCCGCATGCACCGCCTCCGGCCGACCGGGCAGGGCCGCGGCCAGGGCCGTCAGGGCCTGTGCTCCCGCCGCCGTGTCCAGGAGCGCCGCTGTGAACGGCAGGGACACGCCGCTCGCCACGGTCTGCCCATCGCGTACCAGCGACCACTTCGTGCCGCTTCCCCCCGCGTCCAGTCCCAGGAGGAGGGCAGGACGGTTCAACACTTCACCCACGGAAACTCGGTCATCCGCCCGATTCTGACAGCCCCAGCCGAAACAAACCTGACCATGTGCAGGCTTGGCACATGGTCAGGAACGGGCGGGGGCGCCGCGTCAGCGGTTCTGTGGGAAGCCCAGGTCGATCCTGCTGGTCGCGGGGTCGGGCCAGCGGGAGGTCACGACCTTGCCGCGCGTGTAGAACTGCACGCCTTCCGGGCCGTACATATGCGTGTCCCCGAACAGGCTGGCCTTCCAGCCGCCGAAGGAGTAGTACGACACCGGCACCGGGATCGGCACGTTCACGCCGACCATGCCGACCTCCACGTCGAACTGGAACTGCCGGGCCACGCCGCCGTCCCGCGTGAAGATCGCGGTGCCGTTGCCATACAGGTTGTCATTGATGAGCTTCAGGCCCTCCTCGTAGGTGTTCACGCGGGCCACGCCCAGCACCGGCCCGAAGATCTCGTCGTCGTAGCACTTCATGCCGGGCTTCACGCCGTCGAGCAGCGACACGCCGGTGAAGAAGCCCTGCTCGGCCAGGGCGTGGTTCCGGCCGTCCACGACCACCGTCGCGCCCTCGGCGGCGGCGTTCGCCACGTAGCCCTCCACGCGGTCGCGGGCCTCTTTCGTGATCAGCGGCCCCATCTCGGCCTGGCCGTCGCTGGCCGGGCCGATCTTCACGTTCGGCATGCGCTTCTGGATGGCCGCCAGCAGCGGATCGGCCACGTTCCCCACGGCCACGACCACCGAGATTGCCATGCAGCGCTCGCCGGCCGATCCGAAGGCCGCACTCACGGCCGCGTCGGCCGCCATGTCCAGGTCGGCGTCCGGCAGCACCAGCATGTGGTTCTTCGCGCCGCCCAGCGCCTGCACGCGCTTCCCGTTCCTCGTGCCTGTCTCGTACACGTACTTCGCGATGGGCGTGCTGCCCACGAAGGACACCGCCTTCACGTCCGGGTGGGTCAGCAGGCCATCGACCGCCTGCTTGTCGCCGTGCAGTACCGTGAACACGCCGTCCGGCAGGCCCGCGCGCTGCAGCAGTTCCGCCAGGAACAGGGACACGCTCGGATCCCGCTCGCTGGGCTTCAGGATGAAGGTGTTCCCACACGCGATGGCGTTCGCGAACATCCACATCGGCACCATGGCCGGGAAGTTAAAGGGCGTGATGCCCGCCACGACGCCCAGCGGCTGCCGGATCGAGTACACGTCCACGCCGCGCGCCGCCTGCTCCGAGAACCCGCCCTTCAGGAGCTGCGGAATGCCGCACGCGAACTCCACGTTCTCCAGGCCGCGCGCCAGTTCGCCCAGCGCGTCGGAGTGCACCTTGCCGTGCTCTGCCGAGATCAGCGACGCGATGTGGTCACGGTTGTCGTCGATCAGCGCACGGAACTTGAACAGGATTTCGGCCCGGCGGCCCAGGCCCGTTGCGCGCCACGCCGGAAACGCCGCCTTCGCGATCCGCACCGCCTCGTTGATTTCACCGTCGTCGGCGAGCCCGAGCGTGCCGGTGACCTGTCCGGTCGCCGGGTCGTACACCGGGGACGTGCGCCCGGACGCGCTGTGCACGACCTTGCCGCTGAACCAGTGGCCGATGGGGGAGGGCGTGGCAGTGTCGGTGGTGTCCTTCTGAATGGTGGTGGTCATGAAATACTCCTCTGTACGTGGCGGTCGGGTCGCAGACGACCTTTCGGGGCACCTCCATCGTGGGAGGCGGGACTTGGATTCGTGGAGCTGCGGAGCACGGGCTTAGCCCGCCGCTCCCAGCAAGGCGTCCACCTTCGCCAGGCCTTCCTCGTAGACATCGAGGCCGTGGTCGAGTTCCTCTTTGGTGATCACCAGGGGCGGGCACACCCACAGGAAGTTGAAGCGGCTGTAGGCATACACCTGCTGACCCTTGATGTGGCCGGCCAGCGCATTCATCTCGGGGCTGGTGCCGTTGAACGGCGCGAGCGGTTCCTTGGTGGCCTTGTCCTTCACGAGTTCCAGCACGGAGAACAGGCCCTTGTAGCGCACGTCGCCCACGCAGGCGTATTTCGCCTTCATGGCCTCCAGACGTGTGGCGAGGTGTGCGCCCAGCTCATCCACCCGCTCGAAGATGTGTTCCTCCTCGTAGATGGCGAGGTTCTCGACGCCCGCCGCGCAGCTCACGGGATGCCCGGAGTAGGTCAGGCCGCCCCACAGCATGTGATCCTCGAAGTAGTTCGCGACGCGCTCGTTCACGATCACCGCACCGAGCGGCATGTATCCGCTGGTGAGGCCCTTGGCGCAGGTGATGATGTCCGGCAGGATGTTCCAGTGCTGGGTGGCCACCCACTTCCCGGTGCGGCCGAAGCCGCTCATCACCTCGTCGGTGATCAGCAGGATGCCGTACTTGTCGCACAGGGCGCGCAGTTTCGGGTAGTAGTCGTCGGGCGGCACGAGCAGGCCGTTGCTGCCGGTGATGCCCTCGACCAGGATCGCGGCAATCGAGGCCGGGCCTTCCATCTGGATGACCTCCTCGATATGAGAGACGCACTCGCGCCCGCACGAATCCGGCGTCTTGCCAAACGGGCAGCGGTAGCAGTAAGGATCGAACACGCGCACCACGCCGGGCACGCCGGGTTCCACCGGCCAGCGGCGCGGATCGCCGGAGGCGGTCATGCTGCCCATGGTCGCGCCGTGGTAGCTACGGTACCGGGTGATGATCTTGTCGCGTCCCGTGACCAGCCGCGCCATCTTGATGGCGTTCTCGTTTGCCTCGCTGCCGCCCAGCGTGAAGAAGGCCTTGCTCAGGCCTGTGACCTCCGCGAGTTTCTTGCCGAGCAGGCCGCGCGGTTCCGTCGCGAAGGACGGTCCGGCGAAGCACAGCGTATCGACCTGCTTCTTGATGGCGTCCAGCATGCGCGGGTGCTGGTGCCCGACGTTCAGGTTGATGAGCTGGCTGCTGAAGTCCAGCCACGACGCGCCGTTGCCGTCCGTGAAGTGGCTGCCCTTCCCGCCGGTCATGACCATGGGGGTGGACGCGCCCTGCACGCTCCACGAGAACATGGTGTAGTCGCGGTTCATCTGGGCGATATCGTGCGCCGACGCGACGCCGGGGCGATCCTGGGTGCTGGTCATGGGTAAACCTCCTGAAGGGCAGAAACGATCCGAGAGGCCCCATTGTCCGCCCCTGCCCTCCTCGACTCAAGAGACAGGGTGTCCAAAGCTGGCGACGCGCCCGGGTAAACCTCAGTCCGTGCGGGGTGCTCCACCCAGGGGCAGGGGCAGCGGTCGCCCACCCCAGTCCTGGCGCATCCAGGCCCAGTCGGCCTCGTCCACCGGCGGCGTCCGGCGCTGCTCGCCCACGGCGTCGCCGGCCATGAAATTCAGGTAGTACACGTTGCTGCCGGGCGCGGCGGCCACCGGGTGGTAGCCGCGCGGCGCGAGGATCAGGTCGCCGTCACGGGCGACCAGCGCCTCGTCGTAGTCGTCCTCGGGGCTGTAATTGCGGTGGATGGCCCAGCCGGTCTCCGGCTGCACGCGGTACAGGTACGTTTCCTCGATGTACAGCGAGCCCAGCTGGCCGTCGTGGCGGTGGGGAGGCCAGCCGCTCCAGTGGCCGCTGGGCGTGTAGACCTCGTACAGCAGCAGGCGTTCGGCCGGCAGGTCCGGGCCCAGCAGGTGCGTGACCTGTCTGGTGGCGTTCGCGCCGCCGCGCATCTCCACGCGCATCTCCTCCGGGCAGAACAGGCGCAGCGGAAGTCGGCCCTCGGCGGGCGCGCCGCCGTGGGCGACGGTGCTGTCCGCATGCGCGGTCACGCTCCAAGCCGTGCCGGGCGGCACGTACAGCAGGTGTGGCAAGGCCTCGAACACCGACGGGCGGCGCAGGTCGAAGTCCTGCCCCCCTGCCTGCAGGGTCACTGCCCCGTTCTGGAGCACCACGGCGACCTCCTGACCGCCGGTGCCAAAGGTGCGGGTCTCGCCGGCCTTCAGCGTCTCCACGGCGGAACTCAGGTAGCGCCAGCCCGCGCTCTCGGGCGTGACCGAGACGCCTCCGTCCGGGCCGGGCCTCAGCTGCGTCCGCCCGGTCATGGCGTGGCGGCCGGAACCTGCACGTCCTGCACGCGCACGGTGTGGCCCTCCTTCAGGCTGCGGGTGCACGCCAGCGCCAGCCGCAGCGATTCCACCGCGTCCCGCGCGCCGGGCGTGGGGTTGCGGCTTTCCCGCAGGGCCAGCACGAAGGCGGCGATCTCGGCGCGGTAGGCGTCCCGGAACCGGTCCATGAAGAAGTGGTAGTGATCCATGCCGACGCCCTCGCCGTAGCGCAGCAGCGCCGTCTTCGGGGTGGCGTCCATGACCAGCTTGCCGCCGGACCCGAAGACCTCCGTGCGGACGTCGTAGCCGTACACGGCGCGGCGGGAGTTCATCACGACGCCCTGCGCGCCGTTCTCGAACTTCAGCAGAACGGTCGTCGTGTCCACGTCCCCGATCTCCCCGATGGCCGGATCGACCCGCACGCTGCCCATGGCCGTGACCTCCGCCACCTCCCCGACCAGGAACCGCGCGGCGTCCAGGTCGTGAATCGCCTGATCCAGGAACACCCCGCCGGAGATCTTCAGGTACTCCAGCGGTGGCGGGGCCGGGTCGCGGCCGGTGGCGCTGAACTGCTCGATGACTCCGATCTCGCCCGCGTCGATGCGCTCCTTCGCCTGGATGTACGGCGCGTCGTAGCGGCGGTTGAAGCCGATCTGGAAGGGCACGCCGCGCTCCTGCACGATCTTCATGACCCGTTCGGTCTCCGCGAGGTCGGCGGCCACGGGCTTCTCGCAGAAGATGGCCTTGCCCGCCAGCGCCGCCGCCTCGATCAGCGCCGCGTGCGTGCTGGTCGGCGTGACGATGATCACGGCCTCGACCTCCGGATCATGGATGGCGTCCAGCGGATCGGCGTACGTGCGCGCGGCCCGGGTGAGGCGCGCGACCTTCTGCGCGGAGGCCTCGACCGGATCGGCCACGGCGACCACCTGCGCGTCAGGCAGGCCGATCAGGGCGTGGCCGTGCTCGACGCCCATGCGTCCGGCACCGAGAATCGCGAAACGGAGGGCGGGCAGGGGAGAGTCAGTCATGCGGAGTTCCTTTGCGGATGGAGCAGGTCGAGGAAGGGGGCGGCGGCGCCCTTGACGGCCGCGCGGATGGAGGCGTACCCGGCGCGGTGCGTGGGCAGGGTCGGCGTGGCCATCCACGCGGCGCGCACGGCGCGGTACAGGGCGCTGCCGATGTTCACCTTCGTGACCCCCTGGCGCACGGCAGCCTGAAGGTCGTCCGGGTGGATACCGCTCCCACCGTGCAGGACGAGCGGGCCGCCCGCTTGCGTCTGGATCTCGGCCAGCAGGGTCAGGTCGAGGCGGCTGGCGTGTCCGTGCTCACTGCCCACGGCGCAGGCGATCAGGTCGGCTCCGGCGTCCCGCAGCGCGCGGGCCTGCTGCGGATCAGTCGTGTCCAGCACGTTGTCGTCGGCGCCGGGCAGCCCGAACCCCTCGGCGCTGACTTCCAGCGCGGCGCCGCTGGCATGGGCAATCCCGGCCAGGTGGGCGGTCATCCGGAGCGTTTCATCGAAGGGCAGGCCCTGTCCGTCGAACATCACCGAACCGTACCCGGCGCGCAGACACGCGATCACCTGATCCACGTCCCGCCCGTGGTCGAGATGCAGGGTGACCGGCACGCTGACCTCGTCGGCCAGCGCGCGGATCAGCTGGGCGAACACGTGCGGACTGGCCTGCTCGATGTCGGCCGGGTAGGTCTGGAGGATCACGGGCTTCCCGGCCGCCTCGGCCGCGTCCAGGCACCCCTTCGCCATCTCCAGCGAGCACACGTTGTACGCGGGCAGCGCGTAACCGCCAGCCAGCGCGGCGTGGTAGAGGGGCCGGGCATCGGCGTGGTAGGTCATGGCTGCGCCGCTGCGGGGTGGCCCGCCATGAGCGCCTCGACCTCGTCCCAGGTGGGCGTGAAGTCCGCGCAGCCGATCCGCGTGACCACGATGGCCCCGCAGGCGTTCCCGACCCGCGCGGCCTCCGGCCAGTCCAGGCCGCGCAGCCGCCCCGCGACCACGCCCGCCGCGAAGGCGTCCCCGGCGCCCAGGACGCTCAGCACCTCGACCGGGAAGCCCGGCACGTTCACGGCTGCCAGGCCCTGACGGTGCACGGTGCAGCCGCGCGCACCCTCCTTCACGATCACCACCGGCACCTCGGCCAGCAGCGCGGCGGTGTTGGCGGCCACGTCGCCGTGGATCTCGGGCGCGGTGATCATCGAGTCGCGGATGACCACGCCCTCACGGTCGCTCAGGAGCGCGGCGTTGATCTCCTCCTCAGTGCCCAGCACCACGTCCACGTCGCGCAGCAGGGCGCGGATATTCAGGCCGTAGCCCAGGACATCCGGCCACAGGTTCGCGCGGAAATCCAGGTCGAGGAACACTGGCACGCCCGCACCGTGCGCCCGTCGGGCGGCGTGCAGCGTGGCCGAGCGCCCCGGATCCAGCGCCAGCGCCGACCCGTTCACGACCAGCGCCCGCGCCGCCTCGATGGGGGCGGCGTCGATATCCGGAATCCCGAGCTGGATGTCGGCCGCGTTCTCCCGGTAGAAGGTGATCGGGAACCTGTCCGGCGGCTGGATGCCGAGCAGCACGGCGCTCGTGCGCGTGCCGGGTTTGCGGGGGATGTACCGCGTCTCGACCTGCTCCCGCCCCAGGCCCGCCAGGATGAAGTCCCCGACCTGATCCTCACCCACGGCCGTGAGCAGCGCCGATCTCACGCCCAGCCTGCTCGCGCCCACCGCGATGTTCAGTGGACTCCCACCCAGGTACGCCCCGAAGCGCGTGATCTCCGTGAACGGCTTCCCGATGTCGTCCGAATACAGGTCGATGGAGGAGCGGCCCACCGTGAACAGCTCGATGGTGGCGTCCGGCGATATCACGCGCCGCCCCCGAGGCCCCTCAGGTACTCCAGATTGGCGCGCGCGCTTTCCAGCGGTTCGCCCATGCCCGGCAACACGTCCTGCTCCACCGTGATCCAGCCGTGGTAGCCACTGCTCTGGAGCTCGTCCAGCACGGCCGGGAACGGCACCACGCCGCGCCCCAGTTCGCAGAACACGCCCGCCCCGACCGCCTGCTGGTAGGTGAGGCCCGCCGTGCGGGCGTGGGCGGCCACCTCCGCCGACATGTCCTTGAAGTGCACGTACCAGATGCGCTCACGCAGCGCCCTCAGGCCGTCCAGCACGACCTGGGCCTCGCTGGTGCCGCTGCCGTACAGGTAATGGCCGGTGTCGAACACCAGCCCCACCAGCGTGGAATCGGTGCGGGCCAGGAACGTCTCGATCTCGGCCGGCGTCTCGACGTACCCGCCGCAGTGGTGGTGGAACACCGTGCGCAGGCCCGTTTCGTTCCGCACCGCGCGGGCGATCCGCTCGGCGCCGGATGTGAAGGCCGCCCAGCCCGCCCCGTCCAGAGACAGCTCCGGCGTGATGTGCCCGGCGTTTCGGAACCTCGGCGCGTCCCGGCTGTGCTCGTCGGCCAGTACGACCAGAGGCTGCCAGCCGTCGCCCAGGTCGGCCACCGCCGCGAGCTGTCGGGCCACGCGCAGGACGCGCGATTCTCCTTCCGCATGCGCGGCCGGGTCGCGCAGGTACACGCCCTCGTACGCGCCCAGCATGGTCAGGTGCCGGCTGGCGAGGGCCTCCCGCAGCGCCGCCACGTCCGTCGGGAAGTACCCGTAATCGCCGAGTTCCGTGCCCCGGTACCCGGCCTGCACGAGCTCGTCGAGCATGCGCGGCGCGGGAATGCCCTCGCCGAAGCCCTCGATGGTGCCCCACGAGCAGGGCGCGTTGCCGAAGCGGATGGATGGTGGGGTCGCGGTCATGGCCGTCCCCGCCCTTGACTGGAGGGAAGTCTGTTCATTTCACGTCCTGTGGCTGGGTGGAGGGAAAGTACGTGACCTGGTTCGCCAGATGGCCCTCGTAGGCCCGCCGGGTCGAGGCCACGGTCTCCTGAGCGGACACCTCGGCAATGGGCACGTCCCACCAGCTCTCGAAGCCAGGGACGCGCTCGCGCAGGTTCACAGGCACGACGATGACGTGCACGCCCCCCTGCGCCTGCGCTTCCTCCAGCGCGGAGCGCAGGTCACCCAGCGTCTCCGCCCGAACCGCGTGCGCGCCCATGCCCTGGGCGTGCTTCACGAAATCCAGGTCGACCGTGGGGCCGTCCGTGCGCCCCGTCGCCGGATTGCGGTGCCGCAGCTCATTGTTGAAACTGGGCGAGCCGCACTCCATCTGCAGGCCCCGGATGCTCATGAACGCGCGGTTGTCCACCAGCACCACCGTCAGGTTCACGTTCTCCGCCACGGCCGTGACCAGCTCGCTGTTCATCATCAGGTACGAGCCGTCCCCGACCATCACGACTACGCGCCGCCCCGGCTCGGCCAGCGCGACGCCCAGCCCCGCCGGGATCTCGTAGCCCATGCACGAATACCCGTACTCCACGTGGTACGCCTTCGGGTCTTCCGCCCGCCACAACCGCACGAGATCGCCGGGCATGCTCCCCGCCGCGCAGATCACCGTGGCGTGCCCACCGATGGTGTCGTTCACCGTGCCGATCACGCTGCCCTGGGAGGGCGGCGTGCTGCCGGTGTCCTGCCGCTGGGCGTCCACCGCCGCGTTCCACTCCTGTCGCAGGGCGTTCACCTCGGCGGCGTACCCGGTGTCCACCGTGTAGCCAGCCAACGCGTGGGCCAGCGCCTCCAGGCCCTGCCGGGCGTCGGCGACCAGGCTGAGTGCGCCGAGTTTCGCGGCGTCCATCGGCACCACGTTCAGGCCGATGACCTGCACGCCCGGCGCGAAGGCCGTCTTGCTGGCGGTCACGAAATCTCCCAGGCGCGTGCCCACCGCCACGATCAGGTCGGCCTCCCGGGCCAGCCGGTTCGCGGCCAGTCCGCCGATGGCGCCGATCGGCCCGGCGTTCTGTGGATGGTTCCACGGCACGGCTCCCTTGCCGGCCTGCGATTCGCTGAAGGGAAGCCCGGTCGCCTCGGCCAGCGCCGTCAGGGCCTGCCCGGCCCCGCTGTAGATCACGCCGCCCCCGCCGATGATCAGGGGTCGCTTGGCCGCGCGGATCAGGTCGGCGGCCTGCTGGATCAGGTCGGGTTCGGGCACCGGCCGACGTACCCGCCACACCCGCTCCTCGAACAGCGCGTCCGGCCAGTCGTAGGCCTCGGTCTGCACGTCCTCGGGCAGCGACAGGACGACCGCGCCCGTCTCGGCCGGATCGGTCAGCACACGCATCGCCTCGGGCAGCGCCGACAGCAGCTGCTCCGGCCTGGAAATCCGGGTATAGAAGCGGCTCACGGGGCGGAAACAGTCGTTGACGCTGAGGTCGTGTTCGGACGGGTGTTCCAGGCCCTGGAGCACCGGATCGGGAATTCGGCTGGCGAAGTGGTCGCTCGGCAGCAGCAGCACCGGCAGGCGGTTCACGGTCGCCAGGGCCGCGCCGGTCAGCATGTTGGTGCTGCCGGGACCAACAGAGGCGGTGCAGGCGTAGGTCTGCAGGCGGTTGCGGTGGCGGGCGAAGGCGGCGGCGATGTGCACCATGCCCTGCTCGTTCTGCGGCCGGTACGTGGGCAGCCCAAGCCCATCTCCGTATTCTTCGAGCGCCTGCCCGACACCGGCGACGTTGCCGTGTCCGAAGATGCCCCAGACGCCGGGAATGAGCCGCTGGCGTACCCCATCCCGCTCACTGTGCTGAGCGGCCAGGAAGTGCACCAGGGCCTGCGCGACCGTCAGGCGGCGCGTCATGGGCGGCCCTCCTCTGACATGCTGTCCCTCCTGAACCCCTGCCCGTTCACCGTCTCGACCGTTTGACTGCCGAGGCCGGGTGGTGGTCTGAGAATCCTGTTTTCATCTTGCCTCCCGGTGCGCCTGGACGGCGGCGGTGCGTGAACGGGTCGGAACTGGAGTCTGCTGGAACCGGTGGCCACGAGTGAGGCGTCGCTGCGGCGGTGGCCCGGTCATGGCGGGGCCACCGACCCCCGCGCGATGAAGGGAGCGTCAAGTCGCACGTGCTGGGGCACGTCACCGCCGGACAGGGCGGAGATCAGCACCTCGCAGGCGCGGACGCCGAGTTCATACGTCGGCTGCGCGACCACGCTGATCGGCGGCTCGTGCAGCAGCATCAGGCGGGAATCGTCGAAGGAGATCAGCGAGAGGTCGCCCGGCAGTTTCAGGCCCAGCGAGCGCATGGCGATGATCGCGCCGACCGTCATCTCGTGGTTGCTCACGAACAGGGCCGTGGGTCGCCCGGCCGGGGCAACGTCCAGCAGCTCCAGCGCCGCCGCCCGGCCGCTGGGCTCCAGGTCGTTGCCGTAGCGGACGAGCGTTCCGTCGTACGGCAGCTGCGCCTCCGCGAGGGCGTCCTGGAAGCCCTGGTGGCGTTCGTGGGCGGTACTCACATGCAGTTGCCCGAAGATGGCCCCGATGCGCCGGTGCCCCTGCGCGATCAGGTGGCGCACGGCCTGACGGGCTCCGCTCCGGTTGTGCACCTGCACGGTATGGGCGCCGTCCAGGCCGCTCTGCCGGTCGAGTTCCACGACGGTCATGCCCTGGAGCAGCCGGGCGTGCTGGATCGTGTGCGCGCTGGGAATCAGGATCAGTCCCTGCGGCATATGGCTGCGCAGGATCGACAGCGCCTCGCGCTCACGGGCGGCCGAGTCGTCGCTGGTGAACAGGATGACGTTCAGGTCGTTGCGCTCGGCGGTGTCCTGCACGCCCTTGACCAGCGTGGCGTGGAAGGGGTTGAGATCCGTCACGACCAGGCCGATGGTGCGGGATTCCTGCTGGCGCAGGCTGCGGGCCAGTTCGTTCTGCCGGAAACCTGTGGCCTCCACGGCGTTCAGCACGCGCCGCCGCGTCCGTTCCGCCACCAGATCAGGGCGGGACAGGGTGCGGGACACCGTGGCCGCCGACACGCCCGCCAGTTTCGCAATTTCGGCCAGCCGGTTGACTGTAATTGCTCCACCCCCTTCACCCGTAGCCGGAATATGAGAAAGCTACAAACGTTTGCAAGAACCCATACTCTAGCCGACTGATTCGTCTGGCCGACCCTCTGCCGGCGTTCCGCTATGCAATGCGAGCAGCGTAGAGAACGAAGGGGCTGGTGTCAATCACAGCCCGGAACACCCGGGCCCCAGGCCGACCATCCACACAGCAGTGGAGAGGGCCTCCGGTGACGGATCCGAAGCGGCCTGGGTAGCTGACAGAATCCTGATGAACGAGGAGCCTGATAACGCCGTGAAAACGATCCCCCTGAGTGCGGGCGTGCTGCTCGCCAGCCTGGCCCTGGGCAGCTGCTCGATGACGCACACCACGACGCCCGCCGCGATCACGCCGCACCGGACGATCATCTTCGTGTGGGACGGCATGCGGCCGGACGCGATCTCGCAGGCCGACACACCCAACCTGTACGCCATGCAGCAGGCGGGCGTGAACTTCAAGGACAACCACTCGACCTACCCGACCTTCACCATGATGAACGCCGCCAGCCTCGCGACCGGGTCGTTCCCCGGCACGACCGGCTTCTACGGCAACACCCTGTGGGCCCCCGGCGCGACCGGCGCCGACTCGGGTGGCAAGGCCGTGAGCTTCCAGCAGCCGGCCTTCACCGAGGACTACGCGATCTTGCAGGATCTCGACACCTTCTACTCGGGGCAGTTGATGCAGGTGGACACGCTGTTCAAGGTGGCGCAGGCCAAGGGCCTGAAGACGGCGGCGGTCGGCAAGTCCGGCCCGGCCTTCCTGCAGGACTACAAACGCGGCGGCGTGGTGCTCGACGAGCGGCACGCGTACCCGGCGTCGCTGGCCACCGGCCTTCAGGCGGCCGGGCTGCCGCTGCCGAAGCTCACGCCCATCGCCTACCCGGACGGTTCGGTGACCCTGAGCGCCACGAACGGCGATCCGACCGCCGGGAAGGCCAAACTCACCCTGACCGACAAGGTCACCAGCGACCCCACCACCGCGACCACCGAGCTGAACGCCGATGCGAATACGTACCTGATGTCCGCGTACCTGAATTACATCCTGCCCACGGTGAAGCCCGACCTGAGCCTGGTGTGGCTGCGCTCGCCGGACTCCACCGAGCATGCCTACGGCGTGGGCACTGCGCCGTTCCGCGACGCGCTGCATACCCAGGACGCCCTGCTGGGCCAGCTGCGCGCCAAGCTGACCGCGCTGGGCGAACTCGACAGCACGAATATCATCGTGGTCAGCGACCACGGCCACTCGAACGTGGCGGGTGACGCCACGCTGTTCCCGCTGCGCGCCATCACGGCAGGCGCCACCGGGGCGGTTGATCCCAGCGGCTACGCCGTGTCCGGCGACGTCCGTACCGCCGACCTGATGACCCGCGCGGGGTTCACAGCCTTCGACGGCAACGGCTGCATCAACGATCCCGTCATGAGCGGCCTCAAGGCCGACGGCACCCCGGTGTACACCCCCAAAGTGGACGCCGACGGCAGCATCTGCGGCGCGGCGGGTACGGCCTATGTCACGCCCAGCTACAAGGTGCCGGCCACCCTCACGCCCGGCAGCTTCGTGATCGCCGCGAACGGCGGCAGCGACTACCTCTACCAGCCCGAGCACGACGCCGCGCAGGTCGCCAGGGCTGTGAAATTCCTGCAATCCCGCCAGGAGTACGGCGCGATCTTCGTCGACGACCGCTACCAGATTCCCGGCACCCTGCCCATGAGCAAGGTGCACCTCGAAAATGCCAGCGGCCGCAACCCGGACATCGTGGTGAGCTTCAACTTCAATGCCGCCGCGACCGTGCAGGGCTTCCCCGGCACCGAGTACGAGAGCGCCGGGAACAACCGGGGCATGCACGGCTCGTTCAGCCCCATCGACGTGCACAACACGCTGCTCGCCAGCGGCCCGAACTTCCGCACCGGCTTCGCGAACACCGCCCCGAGCGGGAACGTCGACGTGGCCCCAACTGTCGCCGCGATCTTCGGCGTGAGCCTGCCCAAAGCGGACGGCCGCGTGCTCTTCGAGGCCCTCAGGGGCAACGACGCGCTGACCGTGCCCGTGACCGCCCAGACGGTCACCCCGGCCTCGGCCGCCACGGGCCTGATCGTCGCGCGTCCCACCGATCCCGACGGCAAGGACATCGACGCCAGCCAGACGTCGTACTCCTTCGACCTCAAGGTGAAGACCGTCACGCAGGCCGGCAAGTCCTACACCTACCTCGACCGTGCCGCGCCCGTCCGCAAGTAAGCTCCTGGCCGTGGCCGCGCTGCCCACCCTTGCTCTGGCGGGCGGGGCGTGGGCGGCCCCGTCCGCCACCTGGGCGCAGACCTTCGGGGACATCAAGGCCGCTGTGCACCTGGTGGCCACCTTCCAGGACGCGCAGGGCCACGCGCAGCCCCTGGAATTCTGGCGATCCGCGCAGGGCCACGTCGTGCGCCGCACCGGGCAGCGCACCGAATTGCGCCTGAGCCCCGCCGCGGACGGGGAAGACCTCTACCAGCTGCGGAACCTGCCGGGGAAGGTCGCGTACACCGTTCACCGCGTGAACCTGTACCGGCTGGGCATCTTCACAGATCGGTGGAGTGTGCAGCACCTGCTCGACCGGCCCACGGGTGCGGTGAGCCTGACCCGGCTGAGCGGCGCTGCAGCGACCATCGCGGGCCAGTCCTGCACGTGGTGGCGGATCCAGCCTGCCGGAGCCGTCGCTCAGGAGACCTGCTGGTCAGCGAGCCTGGGTGTGCCCCTGGCCCTCCGGGCGGGTGGCCACGACCTCATGCGGGTCACGCGGGTGAACCGGGCCGCCCTGCCCGACGCGACCCTGCCGCCCGGCTGGCACGAACTGAATGCCGACGTGGACATCTCGCCGGACTGACCCCAGGGGCGTGCCGGTTGCCCCCAGCGGTCAGGGAGTCAGACCGCTGGGGGCAACCGGCACAGTCGCGTGGATGCCCACGCGCTC
The DNA here is from genome assembly GCF_004801415.1 of Deinococcus sp. KSM4-11. Classification (NCBI taxonomy): domain Bacteria; kingdom Thermotogati; phylum Deinococcota; class Deinococci; order Deinococcales; family Deinococcaceae; genus Deinococcus; species Deinococcus sp. KSM4-11. Next base: position 42,187 of record NZ_SSNX01000002.1, read on the forward strand.
CTCGAAACCCACCCGCCGGTACGCGCGAACGGCACCGGCGTTGTCCGTCTTCACGTGCAGGAACGGCCGCTCCCCACGCGCCAGGATGCCCTGGCTGACCCGCTGCACGAGCGCCTTCCCGTACCCGCGCCCCTGGTGATCCGGGTGCGTGCAGACGGCGCTGATCTCAGTGAAGCCGCGCAGGTGCAGGCGCTCACCGGCCATCGCGACCAGCTGGCCATCCACCCGCAGGCCGTAGTAGGTTCCCAGTCGGTACGTCTCGGCGGCGAACGGCCCTGGCCGGGTGAGGTTCACCAGAGCCAGCATGTCCGGCACGTCCGCCTCACCCAGCACCGGATACTCCCTATCCGGTGCTTCGTCCACAGTGTCACCGACCATCTGGACGATCACGAAGTCCTGCAGCACCGTCCAGGGCCGGGGCACCTCGAGGGCCGCGGCGGTGAGCGTGATCGCCATCATCTGTGGCCCGAGCACTTCGGCCAGGGCGGCGAAACCTGCCGGAGTGGGTTCTTCCATCGCCGCAAAGCGCGCAATCGTCGGCGGGAAGGCACGGGCCAGCCCGCGTCCCTGCGCGAACGGGGCCTGCTCGGTGGTCAGGGCCAGCCAGACCGGATGATCGAGCGGATGGACGGCAGAATGGGTCATCGGGCTCCAGTGCCCTCCAGAACGGGTTCCACTGCGTTCCTCCGGAGGCAGGAAGAGTATAAGGGCCGCCCTCGGAACCGTCCGGCACTGCGTGTGGGCGGTTCACAGGCTCACCTGTGGAGCTTTTACGAGTGGCGTCAGCCTGCGTGACTGACGGCTGATTCCGGAGAACACGGCAAGATCGCCGCACGAATAGGCAACCCACCGTGAAGCGCGCCGACCATACTTGGACGCAGCTGGGCCGGAGATACACATGATCCGCTTGCGGTTCGCCACACGCGACCCCGTTCCGCACCAGCGATCAGACCTGTCCAGTTCATTCCCTTTCACCGGAGGAACACACATGCAGCAACGTCAACTCGGGAGTCATGGCCCCCTCGTCTCTGCGCTCGGCCTGGGCTGCATGCGCATGAGCTTCGGCGACGCCCCCATCGGCAACACCGCCGAGATGATCACCTTCCTGCGCGCCGCCGTCGAGCGCGGCGTCACCTTCTTCGATACTGCCGAGGTCTACGGCCCGTTCACCAATGAGGAACTTGTCGGTGAGGCCCTCGAACCCTACAAGGGACGCGTCGTGATCGCCACCAAGTTCGGGTTCAATCCCGGCCCGGACGGCAAACCCGCCCCCGGTACCGGCGTGAACAGCCGACCCGAACGCATCCGCCAGGTGGCCGAGGAATCGCTCCGGCGCCTCCGGGTGGATGCCATCGATCTGTTCTACCAGCACCGCCCGGATCCTCAGGTGCCCATCGAGGACGTGGCCGGCACCGTGAAGGAACTGATCCAGGAGGGCAAGGTCAGACATTTCGGCCTGTCGGAATCCGATGCGCCCACCATCCGGCGCGCCCATGCCGTGCAGCCGGTGGCGGCCCTGCAGAGCGAATACTCGATCTGGTGGCGGGCGATCGAGCCGGAGATCCTGCCCACGCTGGAGGAACTGGGCATCGGCCTGGTGCCCTACAGCCCCCTCGGACGCGGATTCCTGACCGGAACAATCACGGCAGACCAGACGTTCGCCAGCAACGACATCCGCAGCCGCAACCCGCGCTTTACGCCTGAAGCCATCCAGGCCAACCAGAGCGTGATCGACCTGCTCGGACGGATCGGCAAGCAGCACGCAGCCACACCCGCGCAGATCGCCCTGGCGTGGCTCCTGGCCCAGAAGCCCTGGATCGTCCCGATTCCCGGCAGCCGCAAACTGGAACGCCTCGACGAGAACAACGGCGCGGCAGACATCGAACTGACGGCGGCTGACCTGAGCGACATCGAAACCGCCATGGCCGGGATTGAGGTCGTGGGCGACCGCTACTAGCGGGGCGCGCCGGTGGATCGGTGATTCAAAGCCCTGGAGGAATGAAGTTCCTCTATATATCTATATATGCAGTACTCCTGTGAGGTTCACTCACCGCCGTGGAAATGGATGCTGCCCTCAGGCGACCTTGAAGGGCAGCCTCCTTGTGGGGTCGACAAGATTGAGGAAGTCAACGTTTGCACCACCGTGATCGGCGACACTATTCTGCGCTTACCCGCTTCTCTTACCTAACAGACCTTAGGTAAGAGAGAACAAAGTGGTCGAAGCTGTGCCACTTTGATGCGTAGCCGTACATATTTTGTAGTCTTGTGGCATGACCTACACCAGATCCCACGAAATCAAGGTTCATGCCCAGGGTCGGATTGTCATTCCATCCGAACTCCGTCAGGCCATGCGGGTACAGGAAGGAGAACAGCTTCTCGCACGGCTGGAGGATGGCCGCCTAATTCTGGAACGCCGGATGGATGTCCTCCACAGATTGCGCTCGGCGTTTCAGGCAAGTGACGCCGTGGCTCAAAGGGAGCAGGATCTGGCATCGTCCGCTGAACCGGAGCACGCATGACGCAGGTGGTACTGGAGACGGGTGCCGTTCTCGCGTGGCTCAGGCAGGAACCTGGAGCTGAACACGTGGAGGCTCGCCTTCCCGGTGCGTTGCTCAGCAGCGTGAGTTTCGCAGCGGTACTGGCCACTATCGCTGACCGTGGCGGCAACGTTCGCGCCGCCAGTGTGGATCTGGAGGCGTACGGACTCGTGGTTCAACCGTTTACCGCGGAACACGCGGAACTCTGCGCCGTGTGGCATCCATACGCGGCCACGCATGGCCTGTCACTGGAAGACCGGGCCTGCCTGGCCCTGGGGAAAACGCTGGGCGCGACGGTCTTGACGGTCGTCCCAGCCTGGGCCACGCTGCCGCTCGGCGTGAGCGTCCACGTCCTGCCATGACGCTCGTTCCGTACCAGGGCGATCTGCTGGCGCGCACGCGGGAGTGGACGAACCTCCACGATGACGAACTCCGCCGCCGGGCCGTGCAGGCCGCCGGCGAGAAGGACGTCGCGGCCCTCGTGTCCCTCACCACCGCCTACCTCGCGCACTCGGGTGGCAGCGGGGTGCTCACCAGTCCCCGCACCGTGGAGGCCTATGCCCTCGGCACCCGGCAATTCGTCGAGTACGCCACGCGGCAGGCAGTGAACCTGCTTCGTCCTGGCCGGCATGACGCGCAGAGTTACGTGAACCAGATGCTCGCAGATGGCCGCAAGCCGGCGGGCGTGCAGCTCAAGGTCGCGGCGGCCGGCTGCCTGTACCGCGCGCTGCGCTGGGCGGGTGCGACCGAAGCCGATCCTTTCCGGGATGCGCGGGTGCCGAAAGACCGCACGTCCGGTCTCGTGAAGAGGCCGCCGTACACCGAGGACGAACTCGCAGATGTCATCGACGTTGCCGACGTGCACGCGAAATTCCTGGTGTTCCTGACCGCCCATGCGGGACTGCGCATCAGCGAGGCCCTGGCCCTGGCCTGGGATGACCTCGACGAAGCGGCGCGGCGCATCCAGGTGCGCAGCGGGAAGGGCCGCAAGGCGCGGACAGTGGCCATGAGCACCAGCCTGGCACGCGCCGCGCGGCATTACCGGGCCCTGTTCGGGCCGGGCGGCCCCGATCACGCGGATGGCAAGCGCACCACGCCGGGAACGCAGGTGTTCCGGTATGCCAGCGTGATGACGGCCCGGTACCACCTGGAAAAGGCCTTCCGGGCGGCGGGCGTGGGCTTCCGAGGGTTTCATCCGGGGCGCAAGTACGCCGGGACGCGGCTGTTGCAACAGGTGAAGGATTTCGGCCGGGTGGCGGCGCACCTCGGACACGAATCCGTGGACACCACCCGCAAGGGCTATGCGGCTCTGGCGGTCGACGACCTGAAGGACGATCTCAGCGGCTGGTGATCCGGGACTGAAGGAGCGAGACCAAGGCCTTGACTCCTCTTCTGTTCATTCGCCGCTTGCTGCTGTGGCCGGCGAGTCGTCACGATCGGTGCGTGGTCGGGCGACCTCCGCGGCCAACTGGTGGAGGGCTGGCAGATCCATCCCGGCGACCGCCGCATTGACCCGGCGCGCAAAGTCCTGAGGAGCTGTTGGACAGCGGGCCGCTCGTTCTACCGCTCCCTTTTCATTGAGCAGCCACAGGTGGGCCCGCGCACAGATGACCTGCACCATGGCCATGACCGCCTGAAAAGCGCATCCCTGAACATAGGACAGGTCACCGCGACCAAGCCCCTTGTCGGCACCCCCCAGCCAGAAGGCAGGCGCCCAGCCGTACGCCCCCTCGAGGGAGCGACTGAGCGCCGGTGGATAGACGCTGACCTGCGCTCGGAGCGCCTCCAGGCGTCCCGTCGGGTCGTCGAGAATGACGCACGAGGCCAGTTCAGCCGCGTACTGATGGCCATGAATGCCGTGTGGGTGACCCATCTGGACGTGCAACGTGACCCGACCCTCACGGGCCTCCTGAACACTGTGCGCGACGCGGCCGAGTTCCCGGTAGATGATGTCGACCCGCCTTCCCTGGATGGTGAGCCACGCTCCCCCATTCACCCACGGGCCCCAGCCACCGGGGTCAGACGCGGTCGCAACTCCTGAATCGTCGAGATCGGCGCACAGTGCGTTGAGGGCGGCCATGGCCAGCGGAGCGGTGTGGTCGTAGCAGATCCCCAGGTCAAGGTCGGACGTCGAAGTTGCGGTGCCGGTCGCGTATGAGCCGCCCAGGACGACTCCCTGCACACCGGGAATCTGGAGCAGCCGGCGGGCCACGCTGGACGCCAGATCAGGAATGGCCATCCCTGATTCTAGCCACCGCGTTGACGGGAACGACAAGTCGGGGGTCTCAGAATGCAGGCACTCTGTGACCGGTCCCCTGCCAGCTCTCACCATCCAGAACCAAATGAGCTGGCACGGCGGTCGTCACTTGAAGTTGGCATTGTACTCGGCGAGCGCCGCATCGGCCCGCGTCTTGGCCTCCTTGAGGGCCTCATCCACTGAGGTGCCGCTCAGCACCCGCTGGATGGCTTCCTCCACGATCTTGCGGGTGGCCGGGCCAGCACCATTGAGGGCGCCGGCCGTCGCAGGACTCGGAATGGTATTCGTCTGCTGGTTGAAGGCCACGAGCTGGAGGGGCGCCTTCGCGAGCCAGCCCTCCGCCCGGAGCTGCGCGATGGAACTCTGCCGCACCGGGTAGTAGCCAGTGAGTTTGTGCCACTCGGCCATGTTCTTCGTGTTCGTCATGAACAGGGCGAAATCGAGCGCGGCCTCGGCCTTCTCCTTGCTGATGTTCTTGGCAATCCACAGTGAGGCGCCGCCCAGCACCACGCCGTTGCGCTTGCTGCCGGTCGGAATGGGCAACACGCCCACTCCCAGGTCGAAACCGGCCTTCTTCGCCGCGTCGCCGTTGTTGCCGATCTTCGAGGTGGAGGTGATGTGGTACACGACCTTCTGGTTGTTGAAGATCGCGTCGCTGCCGTCGTAGTCCTCGAGCTTCCCGGTGTAACTGTAGTAGCCGTTGTCCTGAAGAGTCTTAAAGAAGGTGAAGATGGTTCTGGCCGCCGCGCTGTCGAGGTTGGTCGCGGTCGCCCGGCCGCTGCGGCCGTTGTCGTTGTTGAGGAAGGGCTGGCCCTGCTCAGCCATCCAGTTTTCGATGAACCAGCCGTTGAGACTCATGCCGAAGCACTTCACGCCCAGGTTGGCGGCCTCGATCTTGCGGCAGTCGGCGAGCAGCCCGCCGAAGGTGGTCGGAGGGCGTTTGGGATCCAGGCCAGCCTGCTTCATCAGTGTCTTGTTGTAGTACAGCACTGGACTCGAGGAGTTGAACGGCAGGGAGTTCACTTTGCCCTGAATGGTGTAGAAGTTGATGACTGGTTTGATGTAATCGCTGAAATCGACGTTCTTGATGCCGCTGACCGGCTGAAACACGCCGCTGTCCAATGCCAGCTGACTGCCTCCTTCAAAGATCTGGGTGAGGGCCGGTGGGGTGTTCTGCCGGGCAGACAGGATGGTGGCCGTGATCAGATCGTTGTCGTTGCCTTTGAATGTCGGGATCACCTGAACACCTGGATGGGCTTTGGTATACTCGTCGGCCCGATCCTGTATCCATCCACCCCTTTTGGCGTCGCCAAACGTATGCCAGAATTCCACGGTGGTCTGGGCAGCGGCCTGTACTGAAAGCGTGGCGACGATGATAGAGAGTGTCAGTATTTTCATTCAGTTCAGCGTATAATCCGCTCATCCAATATGTTGTAAGAAGAACCTAAATTCCTATTGTTGGGGCATTTCTTACATTGTTACTGAGATGAGTCCTGTTGAGACCACGTGTGCCGAACGTGGTGGTTCAGCAACATAGGCTGGGTTGCCGGAACTGTCCAGAGGTTGCCAAGGAGGCGTCTGAACCCTGGGAACCTGCCTCCGGGACGCGTCACCTGTGCTGCCCCTCCTGCGCGGCATCGCCACCGAAATCAGGCCTTGCCCTGCTGTCGAGCTGCCGCCACGCGGGCTGGAGAGGCTAGACTGCGGGCATTCCAGACAGTGGCGAGGCAATGTGGACGAGGCTCAGCAACCATTCCCTATTTCAGTGCGTCTTCTCGGGGCGCCGGAAGCTGTGGTGAACGGGACGGTCGACGCGCTGCCCGCCGACACGTCCCTGTGGATGCTCAGTCTGCTGGCCAGCACGGCACAGCCGTTGTCGCGCCTGGAGCTCCTCGACTTCCTGTATCCCGAGGTCGACGAAGGAGTCGGCCGCAACCGACTGCGCCAGATGCTCCACCGCGTGCGCAGTCGCCCGTGGGGCGCGGCCGTGGCCGCCACCTCCGCTGACGTGCAGTGGAGCGCGCCCAGCGACGTCCGCACGTTCCGGGACGCCTGCCTGGCCGGGCGATGGCACGAGGCGCTGACCGCGTACCGAGCGCCCCTGCTCGCTCACCTGCGCCCCACGGATCTGCCTGCGTTCGAAGCCTGGCTCGACTCGGAGCGGGATGACCTGCAGCAGCTCTGGATCGATGCGGCCCTGAGTCACGCGGAGGAGCTTGAACACAGCGGTCAGCCGGGCGAGGCCCGAACCTGGCTCGAGCAGGTCATGCTGGTCAGTCCCTACCATGAGGAGGCTGTCCAGGCCAGCCTGCGCTGCGCGGCGCGCCTGGGCGACGTGCAGGGCGCCGCGGCCGTGTATGACCGCTTCCGTACCCAGTTGCGCCGGGAATTGGGCGTGGTTCCAGCCGAGGCCACGACCGCGCTGTATGGGGCCATTCATTCCGGACGGCGGTCCGGCGTGGACACCGCGGGATTCGGGGCCGGTCGTGCGCCCATCATCGGCCGGCAGGACGAGCTGGACAGCCTGCTGGCCCGGCTGGCGGATCCAGCGACCCGACTGCTCACGTTGAGCGGGCCGGGAGGGGCCGGCAAAACGCGGCTCGCGCTGGAGGTGTTGCGCCGGAGCGAGCCGAGACCGGCCGGCCTGCACTTCGTGGCGCTGGAGGCCGCCGGCTCGCTGGAGGCAGTCATCTCAGCGCTTGCCACCACCCTGGGCCTGGCGGCCGGGGGCGCCGAGGCCCCGGAACGGCAGGTGCTGGCCGCGTTGCAGGCGGGTGCGTCACTGGTGGTGCTGGACAACCTCGAGCACCTGCTGGGCGGGGAGACGCGTGAAGAGCTGCTGGCCTTCATGACCCGCCTGTTGGCCGCCGCTCCGGGCCTGCAGCTGGTGGCGACGTCCCGCATCCGTCTCGGACTGCAAGAGGAATGGCTGACGCCGGTGGACGGACTCGACCTGCCCGCCACCCCGACCCTGGACGGAGCCGCGCACTCCAGCGCGATCCGCTTGTTCCTGGAGCGCGCCCGCCGCGTACAGCCGGATCTGGCCCTCACCCCGCAGTCCCTGGCTGCCCTGGTGACGGTGGTCGAGCAGACGGGGGGACTGCCCCTGGCACTGGAGCTGACCGCCGGGTGGCTGGGAACCCTCTCGCTCCAGGACGTGGCCCGTGAACTGCAGCTGGGCCTGGAGGGTCTCGGCAGTGACAGTCCGGACCGGCCGTCCCGGCACCGCAGCCTGCAGGCCGCCTTCGATCATTCCTGGGCCCTGCTGCCGCCCGGCGCGCAGGTGGCCCTCGCCCGCCTGTCGGTGTGCCGGGGAGGCTTCGATCTGGGTGCCGCCCGCTCTGTGGGCGGCACCACGCTGCCGACGCTGCTGCTGCTCGGCGACCATTCACTGCTCACCCGTGACCGCAGCGGACGGTACGCCCTGCACGCGGTGATCCGGGAGTTCGCGTTCGCGCGGCTGCTCGCCCGTCCAGACGAGCTGGCGGTCGCCCGCACCGCACATGCCGGGTACTACGCTGCGCTCGCCCGTGACGCGGCGCCGCAGCTGCACGGCCCTGACCAGCAGCAGTGGCTGTCGGAGCTGCAGCTTGAGCACGACAACCTGCGCGCCGCCCTTTCCCACCTCGTCGCCCACGGTGATGCGTCTGGCGCGCAGACTCTGGCCACAGATCTGTACTGGTTCTGGTATGTGCGCGGCCACCACCTTGAGGGCGCCGCACACCTGGAAGCGGCCCTGGCCCTGCCCGGCGCCTCGACATTGGAACGGGCGCGTGCCCACAATGCGGCCGGTTCCCTCGCGCGTGACCTGGGACACTACGACGCCGCGCATGCTCACCTTGACGAGGCGCTGTCGCTCGCCCGCGCGCAGCACGTGCCGGCCCTGGAGGCACAGGCCCTGCATGGCCTGGCGCTTCTGGATCGGGAGCTCGGGCACCTGGACGCCGCACGCGAGAAATTCCGGATCGCTGAGGCCCTTCAGCGTCCCGCACAGGACCTCTGGGGACTGGCCAGTACCCTCAATGATCTCGGGATCGTCTGGGCCTTGCAGGGCGACGCGGCGCAGGCGGGCACGCTCTTCGAGGAGAGCCTGGAACTCAAGCGGCGCATCGGCGACCGGCAGGGCGTGGCGTACGCTCTGGCGAACCTGGGCAACATGGCCAGCACCAGCAGTGAGTTTCAGCGTCTGACCGAACAGAGTCTGGTCATCAAACGCGAGCTCGGTGATCGCCAGGGCATCGCCAACTCGCTGTTCAACCTGGCCGATCTGCACGTCAATGCCGGAGCGTTGCCGCTGGCCCGCGCTCAGCTTACGGAAGCGCTGGAGGTGTACGCCCAGATCGGCCGGCACCGCGGCACGGCCGCCGCCCTGATGGAATTTGCCAAGCTCAACGCGGCCGAGGGCGATGCCCGGACGTGCCTGATCCTGGCCGGCGCGGCGGACGCGCTCGCGCGGGCCGCCGGCGTGCAGGTTCAGGGCGTCGACATCACTGACGTGATTCGTCATGCCCGGCTTACCTGCGGTGCGGAGGCCGATCAGCTGTACCTGCAGGGTCAGCTGTTGTCGCTGACTGCGGCCGTCCAGCGGGCGATCACGCTGCCAGAGACGACCGTCACGGCCACGTAACGGCAGCTAACGGCTCCCTTCTACGCTCTCCTCACCTCGAGATCCACGCGGCAAATACGCCCGGATTCAGGTGAGGAGCGCGACCGATGACTATTCCAGCGATCCCCACGGCCTTTCCACTGGACTTCACTCCGGGGCTTTCACCGGGCCGCATCCGGTGCCACGTCCTGTACACCACCGGCGTGCAGGCCTGGTATCCGCCGCCTGGGCATGAGCACCCGACACCGTCATGGCGCCGCACCCGGAGCGAACCGCGCTGAGCCCGCCTCCTGTCCTTCCGCCGTCCCCACCGTTCTCACCCTGGAGGTTTGCCATGCGTTCCCCGATTCCGTCCCGTTACCTGCTGATCCTGTCCCTGCCCCTGCTGATCGCCGCCTGTGGTTCGGGGAGCACGCCCTCGGGTCAGACGCTGTCCGATCCGCTCAACTTCGCGGCGACGGCCGCTCCCACGACGGTCAACCTCCACTGGGACGCCGTGGCCGGCGCCTCCTCCTACACCCTGGAACGCAAAACGAACACCGCCGCGTACGCGATGGTCACCTCGCTCGACGCCACTACCCAGAATTACGCCGATACCGGTGTGATCGCCAGCACCGCTTACACGTACCGGCTGAAGGCGGTGGGCGGGGCGGGGACCACTCCCAGTCCCGGCGCCACGATCACCGTGACCACGCCCTCCGCGCCCAACCCCAACGCGGACGCCATCAATGCGTACACCAGCAGCCTGCCGTCCTGGTCTGCGTTCTCACCGCCCATCGCTGACAAGGACGAGGCCGCCGGAGCGCCCGTCCCCTCGGTCATCGGTGAGGGGGGCGTCACCTACGACTGCACCACCACGCCCTACGGTCTGGCCCGAACGCCCGAAAAGGTCGTGACCTTCCAGCCGGACGCCTCGGTCTTCTGGCCCGGCGTGCTGCTGCAGGGCAGGGGCTACGCCGATGGACTCGGTTCCCTCAAGGAACTGCCCATCCGGCAGCGGGCGCCGCTGGCCGTGTCGATCGATCTGCTCGGCAACGACAACGCCCGGACGGTGGACAATCCCACCCTGCAGACCGTGACGCAGGCCATCGGTCAGCTCATCGCCTCGGCCAAGGCCGAGGGCGTCGCGCCCGGCACCAGCATCGACTACCAGAAGCAGGAAACGAACTCCAGCAACGAGGTCGCGCTGCATCTGGGCCTCTCCGCGCGCTACATGCCCCTGACGGTCAAGGCGACGCTGGACGTCAACCGCAAGGCCAACGAAACGACCATCACCGCGAACTTCGTCGAGAAGGCCTTCACGGTGTCGGTCGTGCCGCCGCAGACCCCGGCGGGGTTCTTCAGTGCCGAGTTCACGCCGGCCCTGCTGGACGAGCAGAAGGCCCTGGGGACGGTCGGGCCGAACAACCTGCCCACCTACGTGTCCAGCATCACGTATGGGCGCATTCTGCTGTTCAGCTTCACGGCGTCCGGTTCGGAGCAGGAGATCAAGGGCACCCTGGACGCCCTGTACGAGTCCGCCAACACGGGCGCCTCGGTGGAACTCAGCGCGGCGCAAAAGCAGCTGCTGTCCACGGCATCGATCAAGGTGACGACGGTGGGCGGGGATTCCAGCAACGCCCTGGCGTTGATCCGCAGTGGGAACATCAGCGACTACTTTGCGAACACCAATGCCCTGGAGACGTACAAGCCCATCTCGTACGAGGTGCGGAACCTCGGGGATGGAAGCATCGCCAAGGTCAGCGAGACCACCAGTTACAACATCCGCCAGTGCACCGCCCGGCCCAAAGTGCCGGTGAAGACCGGCGAGGAAGTCCAGATCACCCTCGACCGCATCAACGTGAACGACGCGGGAGACGGCAGCGCTGAAAACGGAGAGGTCTACGGTGAAGTGAAATTGGACGGCAACGCCGCCTGGTCTGCCAATCGCGACAATGCGGTCTCTGTCGGGAACGGTGAAGTGATCAATATGAACGGTACAAACGCCTTGAAGAAGGAAGCCGACCTGGGAAGCAGCGTCTCCTTCAACATCACGGGCTACTTCAAGGACGCTGACTCCGGCCTGCGCGGCGGTGACGATGACCTGGGGAGCTTTGATACCAACGTCACGGTGCCGGTTCCCATGAGTTCCGGGCAATACACCACGACCATCGATGACTCGACCGGATCCATGACGCTGGTGTACACCGTGAAGAAGACCAAGGATCTGATGACCCCCTGACAGCCAGTGCGCAGTGGCGTGCGGGTGGCCAGAGCGGCATCAGGGTGTAAGGTTCCCTGATGCCGCTCTTGAGTTGATTCCGAGGCGGTGGGGACCGTCAGCCCGTGGAGCGATAAGAGGCTAGCCGCCCCACCCTTACCCGAATGTGCTGGCTAAGTTGGCCGGAGAGCAGTTTAATCTAGGAATGGATATGAAACTGCGCCCATCTGTTCGGCTTGCCGTATGAAGGCTTATGAGGGCTTTCAAGCAGTCTGTGTTGAATTGCTTGTACGTGGAGTCGAGTATTACTCGGATCATCATCTGTTACGTTCAGAGATGGGTAGTTCAGAGATGGGTCGATTACATACCATGCATTGGATATGAGCTCTTTCAAGCGCCGACCTCTTCTCTGCCCTACCCCTGTTCTCCGTTTATACAACGGAGCAGATGCATGTGCCTAAGCTTGCGAATAAACATTGTGGTGGATTGGCTTAGTAAGCGGCGCTGAATGTGGGGTGTGTGGTGAAGCCAACCAGAGATGAGGCCGCTCGACACCGACGTTCATATCCAGTCTTCGATAATAATCGCTCTACCGAGCACAATTTTTCGCACTCTTGACAGTCCTGCAGCTTTATGGTTCTATATTTTTGAACGTTCAAATCCACATCGGTTCTTCATTCCAGCAGGGGGTGAACATGACCCGCGTCACGTTGAAAGAAGTGGCCACACACGCCGGTGTGTCGCATCAGACGGTCTCGAATGTCCTGAACAACCACCCGTCCATCCGTCCCCAGACGAGAGCCAGGGTTCTCTCCTCTATCGAGGCCCTCGACTACCACCCGAACCAGGCCGCCAAGGCCCTGCGCGAGGCCCGCGTGACCACCCTCTGCTGCGCCTTCTACGGGCATGATCCGGAGAACTTCACCGATCCCTACCGCAACCTCGTGCAGTCGGCATTCATCGCCGAAGCGCAGGCCAACGGGTACAGCGTGACCACCGAATTCATCACCCATGGGCCAGACGAAAGCACTCTGCCCTCACTCGACGGCCTGCGCCAGCGCTTCATGCAGCGGCAGTTCGGCGGCGTCGTGATCGTCGGCACGACCCTCACCCCCGAGCAGTACCAGGTCATGGCCGCCTGGAAACTCCCGATCGTGCTGTTCGACCACCACCACCCCGGCACCAGCGCCACGTGGATCAGCGCCGACTACGAACGCGGCATGGAACTGCTGGTCGACCACCACGTCACGCAGGGACGCACACGCCTCACCCTGATCCTGCCGCACGACGACTCGGGCAGCACATCCATCGGTCGGCGGATCGGCTTCGAGCGCGCCTGCGCCAGGGCCGGTGTCGAGGCGGCCATCGTGCAGGGTGACTGGTCCTACGAATCCGGGTATCAGGCCATGCGCACGCTCTGGGTCGACGGCCAGCGGCCCGACGCGGTGCTGGCGGGCAACGACCGGATGGCGGCCGGCGCCATGCGTGCGGCCCACGACCTTGCCCTGAACGTTCCTGACGACGTGGCCGTCAGTGGTTTCGACGATTTCGAATTCGCGCTTTACACCACGCCCAGCCTGACCACCATCCACATTCCGCACGGTGACATGGCCCGCCAGGCGGTGCGCGCCCTCCTGGCCCTCCTGGACGGCAACGAACTCCCCGAGTCGCGGGTCTTCCCGCTTTCACTGGTCGTCCGTGAGTCGGCCTGACGTTCCGGAGGTACATCTATGACCGTCCAGTCCGAACCCATGTCCGTGCCGATGGCCGTCACCGGCACCCGCAAGACCCGCCGGGGCAGCCAGGAAGCCATGATCGGCTACCTCTTCATCCTGCCCGCCATCATCGGCTTCGTCCTGTTCTACCTGTACCCCGCCATCCGCGGCTTCACCATCAGTTTCACCGACTGGAACCTGCTCAGTCCGCCCAAGAGCGTCGGCCTGGAGAATTACAACACGGCCCTGCACGACCCCAAATTCTGGTCGGCCCTGGCCATCACCTTCAAGTACGTGCTGTGGAACATCCCGATCCAGACCATCCTCTCGATCCTGCTCGCCATCGCCATGGATCGGCTGGTCAAGAGCATGTTCATCAAGGGTCTGCTGATCGTCCCGTACCTGCTGTCCAGCGTGCTGGTCGCGTTGATCTTCCTGTGGCTGCTCGATCCGCTCCTCGGCATCGTCAACATCTGGCTGTCCCACACGTTCATCGGCAAGCAGGCCTTCTTCGCCTCGGAATCCCAGGCCATCCCCACCATTGCCATGGTGAACATCTGGAAGTACACGGGCTTCAACGCACTGCTGTTCTATGCCGGGCTGCAGGCCATTCCCCGCACGGTCTACGAAGCAGCCGCCATCGACGGCTCACAGGAGTGGACAACCTTCTGGAAGATCACCATGCCCCTGCTGCGCCCCGTCACGGTCTTCGTCCTCGTCACGTCGGTCATCGGCTCCTTCCAGATCTTCGACACCATCGCGGTGGCCACCCAGGGCGGCCCGGCGGACGCGACCAAGGTACTCGTCTACTACATCTACCAGAACGCGTTTTCCTTCTTCAAGATGGGCTACGCCACCGCCATGAGCATGCTGCTCTTCGCCCTGCTGGTCGCCTTCACCCTGGTGCAGATGCGACTGCTGCGCGCCAACGAATCCGACCTCGAGTGATCGCCCGAGTGCCGTCGTGCGTCCTACACGACACGCCAGGAGTACGAAGGAGCTGACATGACCATCGCCGCCCCACCCACCAGCACGCTCTCCGACCGCCCCAAGAAACCCGTCTCGATCGGCCGCATCATCGCCTGGGCCCTGCTGCTGCTGATGGTCGTGATCTCGATCTTCCCGGTCGTGATCGTCCTCAAGACCGCGCTGACCAGCAACAAGGACATCTTCACGGAATCCGCGCGGCTATGGCCCAGCCACCCCACCATGATCAACTTCCAGCGCGTCCTGGGGCTGGTCTCCCCCGAGGTCGCGCAGGCGGCCGGCGGCTCCGGCAGCACCATCAGCTTCGCCGCCGCCACCAAGAACAGCGTGATCTTCACCCTCCTGATCGTCGTCGGGCAGACCTTCTTCTGCGCCATGGCCGCATACTCGTTCGCGCGGCTGAAGTTCCCCGGACGCGACTTCATCTTCACGCTCTTCCTGATCGCCCTGATGATCCCCGGCATCGTCCTGTTCATTCCCAACTTCATCACCATCAAGAACCTGGGCTGGCTGAACACCATGCCGGGCATGGTCGCCCCGTTCATCCTGATGTCGCCCTTCGGCGTGTTCTTCCTGCGCCAGTTCTTCCTCTCGCTGCCCCGCGAGACCGAGGAGGCGGCCCTGATCGACGGCGCGAGCGTCTTCACCATCTTCTTCCGCATCACCCTGCCCATGGCCCAGGGGCCGCTGATCACGCTGGCAATCCTGACGACCATCGGCATGTGGAACGAGTTCTTCTGGCCCTTCCTGATCGCCAAGGATGACCACCTGTTCACGCTCCCGGTGGCGTTGCAGACCTTCCGAACCCAGACGCCCCAGGGCTCGCCGGACTGGTCTGGGCTGATGGCCGGCACCTTCATCGCCACCGTTCCCGTGTTCATCCTGCTCATCGCGCTGGGCCGGCGGGTCGTCGAGTCCCTCGCCTTCAGCGGCTCCAAGTAACCCGGCCTCCTGCTCTCACCCCCCGCTGCGACCACCCGGATCGTTCCCGCCTTCTTCCGAGGTACCACCGTGACCGACGCGATTCCTCCACCCCTGTCCACTGCGTGCAGTTCCAGGTCTGCTTCGGCCCTCCGCCCCCATTCGCCCAGGAGTCACCCATGAAGAAAATCGCCACGCTCACCGCCGCCCTCACCGTTCTCGCCGGCCCCATCGCCAGCGCCGCCCAGGCCGCCACGACCCTGCAATACTGGCTGTGGGACAGCAACCAGCAACCCGCGTACCAGAGCTGCGCGACCGCCTTCACCAAGGCCAACCCGGACATCACCATCAAGATCACGCAGAAGGGCTGGAATGACTACTGGACCGGCATCACGACCGGCTTCGTGTCGGGCACCGCGCCGGACGTGTTCACGGATCACCTCGCGTACTTCCCGCAGTTCGCCGCCAACAACCAGCTCCTCGACCTGGCGCCGCTGATCGCCAAGGACAAGGTACCCACCAACATCTACTACCCGGGCCTGAAAGACCTGTGGGGCCGTGACGGCAAGCAGTACGGCCTGCCCAAGGACTGGGACACCGTGGCGATCTTCTACAACCAAGATCTGCTGGCCAAGGCGGGCATGAAGCCCAGCGACCTGGCCAACCTGACGTGGAATCCCAAGGACGGCGGCACCTTCCAGAGCACGATCGCCAAGCTGACCAAGGACAAGAGCGGCAACCTGGGCTCCGCGGCCAACTTCGACAAGAAGAACGTCGCGCAGTACGGCTACGAGACCGGCTACGGCGCCGGCTTCAACGGCCAGACCGAGTGGGCGTGGCTGGCCGCGACCACCGGCTGGAAGTACAACGACGGCCTGTACGCCAAGAAGTACTACTACGACGATCCCCGCTTCGCGCAGACCATCCAGTGGCTGGCCGACCTGAACCTCAAGCACGGCCTGATCCCCAGCTTCCAGGAAGTGCAGAGCGGCTCGGACTCGCTGTTCCGCGCCGGGAAGGTCGCCATGGTCACCAACGGCTCGTGGATGATCGGTGACTACACCGGCAAGCTGCCCTTCAAGGTCGGCGTGGCGCCGCTGCCCAAAGGCCCCAACGGCAAGCGCATGAGCATGTTCAACGGACTGGCCGACTCGATCTGGGTGGGCAGCAAGAACCAGGACGCCGCGTGGAAGTGGGTCAAGTTCCTCGCCAGCCCCGCGTGCCAGAACATCGTCGGGAATACGGGGGTGGTCTTCCCGGCCATCCCGGCCGCCGCCGCCATGTCACAGGCCAAGTCCAAGGCCAAGGGCGTGGACGTCGCCACCTTCATCAATCAGGCCAAGGCGCCCGGCGGCACCTTCTACTTCCCGATCACCGACCACATCTCGGAGGTGAACGACATCATGTCGAGCGCCATGCAGAACGTGTACCTGGGCAAGGCCCAGGCCTCCGACGTGCTGAAGGCCGCGAACGACAAGGTCAACGCGCTGTTCAAGTAAATATGAAGGGGGGTGGCCGCGCTGGCCACCCCCCAGTCTTGCCCTAAACTGTAGAACGATCAAATTTCACGCTGGAGGCTCACCATGACCACACCCAAGATCGCTTTCGTCGGTGCCGGCAGCACCGTCTTCGCCAAGAACCTGCTGGGCGACATTCTCAGCTTCGAGGAACTCGGCGGCGCCGAGATCCGCCTGTTCGACATCAACCAGGAACGACTCGACGTCACCGAGCAGGTCGCCCACCGCGTCGCGAAGACCGTGGGAGCCGCCCCCACCGTCAGTGCCACCACGGACCGTCAGCGGGCGCTGGACGGCGCGGACTTCGTCATCAACATGATCCAGGTGGGCGGCTACGAGCCCGCGACGGTCACGGACTTCGAGGTGCCCAAGCAGTACGGCCTGCGCCAGACCATCGCCGACACGCTCGGCATCGGCGGCATCATGCGGGCGCTGCGTACCGTTCCCGTGCTGGCCGACATGAGCCGCGACATGGAACGCCTGTGCCCGGACGCGCTGCACATGAACTACGTCAACCCCATGGCCATGAACATCTGGGGGCTGGCCCGCCTGTCCCCGCGCATCAAGACGGTGGGCCTGTGCCACTCGGTGCAGCACACCGCCGAGGAACTCGCCAAGGATCTGGGCATTCCGGTCGGGGAGATCGACTACCTGTGCGCCGGGATCAACCACATGGCCTTCTACCTCAAATTCGAGCACCAGGGTCAGGATCTCTACCCGCGCCTGATGGAACTCGCGGAGTCCGGCCAGGTGCCCGAATGGAACCGCGTGCGCTACGAGATGCTGCGCCGCCTCGGGTACTTCGTGACCGAAAGCAGCGAGCACTTCAGCGAGTACGTGCCGTACTTCATCAAGCGCGGCCGGGACGACCTGATCGAGAAGTTCAACGTGCCCCTCGACGAGTACCCGCGCCGCTGCGTGTCGCAGCTCGGCGGCTGGCAGGACCTGCGCACCAAACTCCAGGATCCGAACGAGCCGCTGGAAGTCAAACGGTCGGTCGAATACGGTTCGCTGATCATCCACTCGATGGTCACCGGCCAGCCGCGCGTCGTGTACGGCAACGTCATGAACAGCCCGGTGCAGGCAGACGGTACCCCCGGCCACGGCAAGCTGATCAGCAACCTGCCGGACGAATGCAGTGTGGAGGTGCCGTGCCTGGTCGACCGCCAGGGCATCCAGCCCACCCGCATCGGCCGCATCCCGCCGCAGCTGGCTGGCCTGATGCAGACGAACATCAACGTGCAGGCCCTGACGGTCGAGGCGCTCGTCACCGGGAACCGCGAGCACATCTACCACGCGGCCATGCTCGACCCGCACACCAGTGCGGAACTGGATCTGGATCAGATCTGGGGCCTGACCACAGACCTGCTCGCCCAGCATGGCGACTTCATTCCTGAGGCACTCCAGGCCGCCGACTGAATACGGCGCACACTGGAGCCGCCCGGACATCTGCTGTCCGGGCGGCTCCAGGCTGTCGTGTCGAGGATCACGGGGCTCACCGGCCACGACCCCAGCCCACACCGGATCACCCGCCTCTACGCCTCTGGGCTCGATGGGAGATCACGGAACTGTGCTCATGACTGGTGGAGCAGGGCGGCCGTGGAACAGAGCCCACTGTTGTCGCGACCGACCCTCGTCGGACGGGCTGCAAACCGTCACGAGGCTTTGGTGCGTTGGCGCAATCTGATCTTGGACAGGCGTCACTTCACCGTCAACGAGGACGGCGTGACGCCTGCTGAACGCACAACGGGCGCGAGCTCCGAGCGGCAGTCGGCATGCCTGGGTAAAGGCCTTTGCCTGAGCTCACAGTTTGGGACAGCGGGATAACCCGTTGGTTCAGACGGTCAGGCCACCGTGAAACGTACCGGCGACGGGCGCAGCCAGACCCGGCTCAGGCCGGTCGTGGCGCGTGGGGCAGGTAGTGCGCGGCCATGTCTTTGAGGTAGCGCTCGGGAGCGGGATCGTCCCATTCCGTTTCCAGGCCGGTGCGGTGACGGGTGGGCAGCACCAGCAGGAGGACAGTGGCGGCCAGAACCAGAAGAATGGCGAACAGCAGAATCATGTGGAACTCCTCGGCATGGGATGTCAGGGAAATGTAGGTGGCAACGAAGAATCCCAGGTTGGGTTGTATGACTGTCACCAGGGATAGCACGCGTGGATGAGAATTGTCTATGGCTCCCTTGAATCGAAGGGGGAGCCCACTGTGCGGTGCCAGCAGGGCCTTGACGGCACAGGGCACCGGTTCACGCGTTGGCCTTTACAGGACGGTGCCGAGCGCGTACACTCCACGCCACCGAATTGGTCTGACCACCAGACCGTCAGGCCGGGGTGGTCGAGGAGGGAGATGACGGTACAGCCGGTCAAACGCCAGAAACTCACCGAAAGTGTGGCCGAGGAACTGCTGTCCCTGATCGTGCGGGGCGGGTTTCCACCTGGCCACCGACTCCCGGCCGAGCGCGTGCTGGCCGAGCAGATGGGCGTGTCGCGGGCCAGCGTGCGCGACGCCGTGGCCCGCCTGGAAGCGCTCGGGCACGTGGGCGTGCGACAGGGCGACGGCATCTACGTGCTGGCACCCAGCGCCGCCACGCTGTCACAGCCATTCCGGGGTCTGCTGACCCGCCTGCCCCAGACGGCGCGTGACCTGCTGGAGTTCCGCCGCATGCTGGAACCCGAGGTCGCGGCCCTGGCCGCCCAGCGCGTGACTGACACGCAGGAGGACGACCTGTGGATCAGCGTGGACGCGCAGGTGGGCGCGGCCCGCCGTGGCATCAAACTCGTCGCCGAAGACCTGCACTTTCACGCCCTGATCGCCCGGATCGCCGGGAACGGTGTGGTCACCCTGGTGCTCGACACCCTGCAGGAGCTGCTGCACGACCTGCGGCAACGCGACCTGCCCGGCGACCTGCCGGACCTCACCATTCGAGATCACCGCGCCGTCGTGCAGGCCATCGCGAGCCGCGACCCGGTGGCCGCACACGCGGCCATGGCCGCCCACCTCGACACGGTGATCCAGACCGCCAGCGCCGCCCTGAGCTTTTCCCCCGATGGAGGATCCGCGCATGATTAACACCAGCGTTTTCGCCGGCACCGCCCTGCTCACCCTGTGCCTGCTGGGCAGCGCCCATGCCCAGACAGTCACCGTCGGACTGGACGCCGATCCGCCCCGGCTCGACCCGGCGCTGTCCACCGCCCTGGTCGACCGGCAGGTCATGAACCAGATCTTCGACAAACTGGTGGATCTGGACGAGAACCTGAAGATCGTGCCGCGGATCGCCACGTCCTGGAAGATCACGAACGGCGGCCTGACCTACACCTTCAAGATCCGCAGCGGCGTGAAGTTCCACGACGGCACACCCCTCGACGCCGAGGCCGTCCGGTATTCCATCGACCGGGCCATGACGCTCGAGGGCAGCGCCCGCAAGGGGGAGCTCAAGAGCGTGAAGGAGGTCAAGGTCCTCGACCCGACCACCGTGCAGCTCACGCTGTCACAGCCGTACGGGCCGCTGCTGGCCGTCCTGACGGACCGCGCCGGCATGATCGTGTCGCCCACCGCCGCGAAGAAAGCCGGGGCCGACTTCCTGAATGATCCCATCGGCAGCGGGCCGTTCACCTTCGAGTCCCGCAAGCGGCAGGACAACGTGACGCTCGCGGCCAACAAGGCGTATTGGGGCGGCACGCCGAAGATCGACAAGCTGGTCTACCGGCCCTTCCCGGACGGCGACGTGCGCTACGCGAACCTGCTCTCCGGCGCGGTGCAGGCCATCACGCCGATCGATCCCAAGGACATCGGCAAGCTCCAGGCGAACAGCAAGTTCAAGGTGCTGAACTACGCCGGGCTGGGCTTCCAGGGCATCTGGTTCAACACGACCCGCGCGCCCTTCAACAACAAGGCCTTCCGGCAGGCGGTCGCCGCGACCATCGACCGCGCCGCGATCGCCAAGGCGATCTTCTACGACACCGTGGATCCGGCCGCCGGCCCCTTCCCGCCCGGCACGCCGGCCTACTCCCCGGCGATCAAGGTGGCGGCGCCGAACATTCCGCTGGCCAGGAGCAAACTGGGCGGCAAACCCCTGACCTTTACCCTGCTGACGTCGCCGGGCAGCGTGACCACGCAGCTCGCGCAGCTGTACCAGGCGATGTTCGCTCAGGCCGGCATCAACGCGAAGATCGAGCTGGTCGAGTTTGGCACGCTGCTCGACCGCGCCGACAAACGCAATTACGACGCCCTGATGCTCGGCTGGAGCGGTCGCCCCGATCCCGACGGCAACATCTTCGACTTCTTCACCACGGGCGGCGTGAATAACCAGGCGGGGTACAGCAACCCCACCATCGATTCCCTGCTTGGCAAAGCCCGCGCTCAGAACGCGATGTCCGCCCGCGTCGCCACGTACAACGTCGCGCTGGGGACGATCCTGAACGACGCGCCGTACGTCTTCGTGTACTTCCAGAAGAACCTGGTGGGTACCGCCGCCGGTCTCACGGGCCTGAAGCCCATCCCGGACGGCATCCTGCGCTTCGCCGACGTCGACCTGAAGTGACCTGGCTGCCCGGAGGTGAACCTTGCTCGTCTTCGCTCTGCGCCGGCTGATGTCGGCGATACCCACACTCCTGATCGTGACGCTGGTCGTGTTCGCGATGGTCAAGCTGCTCCCCGGCGACCCGGCCCGGCTGATCCTCGGGCAGGAGGCCACGCCGCAGGCCCTGACGGAACTGCGGCGCTCCCTGGGCCTCGACCGGCCCCTGCCCGCGCAGTATGTCTCGTGGCTGGGCGACATCCTGCACCTGGATTTCGGCCGGAGCCTGCAGGATCACACGCCGGTGGGCGCATTGATCGCAGGAAAGTTGCCGGTGACCATCGAGCTCGCGGCCTTCTCGATGCTGATCGCGCTGGTGATCTCCGTTCCGGCCGGGGTGCTCAGCGCGCTGCGGAAGAACACCTGGATCGACCAGGTCATGACCCTGTTCGCGCTCTCGGGAATCAGCCTGCCGAATTTCTTCCTGGGCATCCTGCTGATCTACCTGTTCAGCATCAAGCTGGCGTGGATTCCGGCCAGCGGGTACACGGACTTTCTGGAGAATCCGGGCCGCAACGTGCTGCTGCTGCTGCTCCCGGCCTTCACCCTCGGCACGTACTCGGCGGCGGTGCTGACCCGCTACCTGCGTGCCAGCCTGAGCGAGACGCTGACGCAGGATTACGTCCGCACGGCGCACGCCAAGGGCCTGCCGGGCGGGCAGGTCACGCTGCGGCACGCGCTGCGCAACGCCCTGATTCCGTTCATGACCGTCTTCGGTCTGCAACTCGGCGGGCTGCTGGGCGGCGCGGTCATCACCGAGCAGATCTTCAGCATTCCCGGCTTCGGGCGGCTGCTGGTGGACGCCGTGTTCACCCGTGACCTGCCCGTGATCCAGGCGATGGTGCTGGTCTCGGCGGTCGCGGTGTTCGCCGTGAACTTCCTGGTCGATCTGGGCTATGCGGCGGCCGATCCGCGGATCCGGTACGCATGACGGTCACAGCGCCCGTCTCTCCCCCCCGCCCGCCCCGCCGGCTGAGTGCCCCCCTGCGCCGCTTCCTGCGCCACAAGCTTGCGGTGGCCGGCGTGATCGTGCTGGTCGTGTTCGTCCTGGCGGCCATCCTCGCACCGTGGATCGCGCCGGACGATCCCAGCCGGATCTTCTTCACCGAGATGCGCGCCGCGCCCGGCGGCCCGCACGCCTTCGGCACGGATGAACTGGGCCGCGACATCCTGACCCGCGTGATCTACGGCGCGCGGGTCTCCCTGAGCGCCGGACTGGGCTCGGTGGTCGCGGCGATGCTCGCGGGCACCGGACTGGGCCTGATCGCCGGGTACGCCGGCGGCTGGCTCGACAACGTGATCATGCGGCTGGTCGATGCCCTGCTGGCCCTGCCGTTCCTGGTCCTGGCCATCGCGCTGGCAGCCATCCTGGGGCCGAGCCTGCAGAACACCATGATCGCCATTGCCATCGTCAGTGCCCCCGCGTTCGCCCGCGTGACGCGGGGTGAAGTGCTCGCGCAGCGTGAGCGCGAGTACGTGCAGGCCGCCCAGGCCCTCGGGGCGCGGGACGGCCGGCTGATCCTGCGGCACCTGCTGCCGAACATCAGCGGGGCCCTGACCGTGCAGACCTCGCTGGCCGTCGCCACGGCGATCCTCGCGGAGTCCAGCCTGAGCTTCCTGGGCCTGGGCGTGCAACCCCCCCAGCCCAGTTGGGGATCGATGCTCAACGCGGCGCGCGGGTACCTGGCCGAGGCCCCGTGGATGGCCGTGTTTCCCGGCGCGGCCATCTTCCTGGCGGTCCTCGCCTTCAACCTGGTCGGCGACGGTCTGCGCGAGGCGCTCGATCCGCGCGGCCGGGACGCCTGAGCACCGGAGGTTCCCTTGACATCACACCGCATCTCCCGACACCCCGTCCTGTCGCGCCGGGGCATGGTCGCCACCAGCCAGCCGCTCGCGGCGCAGGCGGGCCTGAGCCTGCTGCAGGCGGGAGGCAACGCCGTGGACGCCGCGATTGCCGCCGCCGCCGCGCTGACGGTCGTGGAACCGACCAGCAACGGGATCGGCAGCGACCTGTTCGCCCTGGTGCACATGGACGGCCAGCTGCATGGCCTGAACGCCTCCGGTCGGGCACCGGCGGCCCTCACCCTGGACGCGCTGCCGGATCGCACGCTTCCGTCGCACGGCTGGCTGCCCGTCACGGTGCCGGGCACGGTGCGCGGCTGGGCCGACCTGCACGCGCGCTTCGGGCGTCGGCCCTTCGAGGAGGTGCTCGCGCCCGCGATCCACTACGCCCGGCACGGGTATCCCCTGTCGCCCGTGCTGGCCGCGAACTGGCAGCGCGGCATCCAGATTCACCGCACGCGCCGCGGCCCGGAATTCGGGCCGTGGCTGGACACCTTCGCGCCGGACGGCTTCACGGCGCCGGTCGGAGCGCTGTGGGCCTCCGAGGCGCACGCGCGGACGCTGGAGGCCATCGCGGCCTCGCGGGGCGAGAGCTTCTATGCAGGCGCCCTGGCCGCGCAGATCGACGCCTTCGCACGGCAGACCGGTGGTCTCCTGACCGGCGATGACCTCGCCGCGCACGTGTCTGAGTGGGTCACTCCAATCCAGACCGCCTACCGGGGCCACCTGGTGCACGAGATTCCGCCGAACGGGCAGGGCATCGCGGCCCTGATCGCGCTCGGGATCCTGGACGGCGTGGAGCTGCCGGAGCACCGGGACGACGCGCGGGGCCTGCACGTGCAGATTGAGGCGATGAAACTGGCCTTCGCAGACGCCCTGCGCCACGTGGCCGATCCGCAGCACGTGCCGGTGCCGGTCGACGCGCTCCTCGACCCGGCGTACTTCGCGGCCCGGCGCGCATTGATCGGCGAGACGGCGCTGGAACCCGAACCCGGCGATCCGAACGCGCACGGCACCGTATACCTCGCGGCGGCCGACGGCGACGGCGGGCTGGTCAGCCTGATCCAGAGCAACTACATGGGCTTCGGCAGCGGCGTGGTCGTGCCCGGCACCGGCATCGCCCTGCACAACCGGGGCCATAATTTCAGCGTGGACGCCGCGCACCCGAATGTCCTCGCGCCGGGCAAACGGCCGTACCACACCATCATTCCCGGCTTCCTGTCGCGGGACGACGGCACGCCGCTGGGGCCGTTCGGGGTGATGGGCGGGTTCATGCAGCCGCAGGGGCACGTGCAGGTGGTGCTGAATACCCTACGCTACGGCATGAACCCCCAGCAGGCCCTGGACGCCCCGCGCTGGCAGTGGCTGGCAGGCAAGACGGTCGAGGTGGAACATGAACTCGGCGGGGCGGTGTCGCGGGCTTTGCAGGCGCGCGGGCACGACGTTCGCGTGCAGCTCAACCCGAATGCCTTCGGGCGCGGGCAGATCATCTGGCGTGACCCCGTGACCGGGGTGCTGACCGGCGGCAGCGAATCCCGCACGGACGGGCAGGTGGCCGCCTTCTGAGCGCCATCCAGCTTGATGCTCCTCAGCGCAGCGTGATCGCGCGGCTGCTGCCCCGGCGGCTGCGGCGCGACCGGGTGGCGATGCTGGGGCTGGGACTGGTGCTGCTGGTCGTGGCGTGCGCGCTCGGCGCTCCGTGGCTCGCGCCGCACGACCCCGCCTTCCAGTTCAGCGAGGGCCTCACGCTGGACGGAGCGCCCCGGCCGCCGGATCGTCAGTTCCTGCTCGGCACGGATCTGCTGGGCCGGGATGTGCTGTCCCGGCTGATCTGGGGCGCGCGGGCTTCTCTCGTGGTCGGCGTGGTCGCCAACGGGCTGGCCGTGGCCATCGGCGTGCTGGTCGGCGCGGCGGGCGGCTTCCTGGGCGGCTGGGCGGGCCGGGCGATCATGCGGTTCACGGACGTGATGATGGCCTTCCCGGTGCTGCTGCTGGCGATTGCGTTGACCGCCATCCTGAAGCCGTCGCTGTGGATCGTGGCGCTGGTGATCGCCCTGCTGAACTGGGTGGGCGTGGCGCGCGTCGCGTACGGACAGGTGGTGGCCCTGCGCGAGCGGGAGTTCGTGGAGGCGGCGCAGGCGCTCGGGGCCCGGCCAGGGCGGGTGCTGGCGCGGCACGTGCTGCCGCACCTGATCCCCACGGCGCTGGTGTGGGGCTCGCTGGGCCTGAGCACCACCGTGCTGCTGGAGGCGACCCTGTCGTTCCTGGGGGTCGGCGTGCAGCCGCCCACGCCGAGCTGGGGCGGGATCATCAACGAGTCGCAGAGCTACCTGACGACCGCGCCGTGGCTGGTGCTGTTTCCGGGACTGGCGATCCTGCTGACGTCGCTGGGCTTCAACCTGCTCGGCGAGGGCCTGCGGGACGCGCTTGATCCGACGCTGCGGGGCACGCCATGACGGAGGTTCCGTGCTGCGCTTCCTGACGGCCCGCGTGGGCCAGAGCGTGCTGGTGCTGCTGGTGGCGTCGCTGATCACCTTCAGCCTGGTGTTCCTGCTGCCCGCCGATCCGGCGCGGCTGGTGGCCGGGCCGAGCGCCAGCGTGGCGACCGTGAATTCGATCCGGCACGAGCTGGGTCTGGACCAGGGCTTTGTGGTGCAGTACGGGCGGTACCTGGGGCACCTCGTGCAGGGTGACCTGGGCCAGTCGTACAAGCAGCAGACGGGCGTGACGGCGCTGATCGGCTCGCGGATCGTGCCCACGCTGCAGCTGATGCTGGGCGCGGTGGCGCTGGAACTGCTGATCGGACTGCCGCTCGGGATCCTGGCGGCGCTCACGCGGGGGCGCTGGCCCGACCGGGTGGCCATGGTGTTCGCCTTCGTGGGCGTCTCGGCCCCGCAGTTCTGGCTGGCCCTGACGCTGGTGTACGTGCTCGCGTACGACCTGCGCATGTTCCCGCTGGGCGGCTACGGGGGCCTGTCACACCTGTTCCTGCCGGCGCTGACGCTCGGGATCGGTGGGGCCGGGTGGTACGCGCGGGTGATGCGCTCGAGCCTGCTGGACGTCCTGAGCCGCGACTACATCCGCACGGCGCGGGCCAAGGGGGTCAGCGCGCGCGGCGTGGTGCTCCGGCACGCGCTGCGCAACGCCGCGATGCCCATCATCTCCATGATCGGGCTGGACATCGGCACCTTCATGGGCGGCGTGGTCGTCGTGGAGAGCGTGTTCGGCTGGCCGGGCCTGGGCCGGCTGGTGTGGGACGCCATCCGCGTGGTGGACATCCCCGTGATCATGGGCGTGGTGATCTTCAGCGCCGCGCTGATCACGCTCGGGAACCTGCTGGCCGACGCCCTGCAACCCCTGATCGACCCGCGCACCCGCTTCGACTGAGTTCCGTTCGCTGGAGGTTCGTATGAAACTGACCGCTGCTTTCCTGAGCACCACCCTCGTGTTGGGTCTCGCGCACGCGCAGCAGCGCGGCGGGGAGATGACCGTGTCGTACAAGGACGACGTGACGACCCTCGATCCGGCCATCGGCTACGACTGGCAGAACTGGCCGATGGAGAAGATGGTCTTCGACGGCCTGCTCGATTACACCCCGGGCACGACCACGCTGGTGCCGCGGCTCGCGGCGAAGCTGCCGGACGTGTCGGCCGACGGGAGGTCGTACACCTTCACCCTCAGAAGCGGCGTGAAGTTCCACAACGGCCGGGGGCTCACTGCCAGCGACGTGAAGTACACCCTGGAACGCGTGATCGACCCGAAGACCAAGAGCCCCGGCCAGAGCTTCTTCCTGGGCATTGCGGGCGCGCAGGCCTTTGCCGACGGCAAGGCGAAGGAGGTCACCGGGATCAAGGTGCTCAGCCCCACCCGCGTGCGGATCACGCTGAGCGCGCCGAACGCCGCGTTCCTGAACATCATGGCCATGAACTTCGCGTTCATCGTGCCGAGGGAAGCCGTGGCCGCCGCGAAGGGCGATTTCGGGCACAAGCCGGTCGGCACCGGGCCGTTCACCATGACCGCGTGGGTGAGCGGGCAGTCGCTGACCTTCAAGCGCAATCCCGCGTACTTCCTGCCCGCCCTGCCGTACCTCGACGGCGTGACGGTGAAGGTCGGCACCGACCCCTCGGTCGCGTACCTGGGGCTCCAGCGCGGCGAGGTCGACCTGCTGGGCGACGGCATTCCGCCCGCCCAGTTCCTCCAGGCGAAGAACGATCCGCAGCTCAAGGACAACATCATCTCCAAGACGCAGGTGAACACATCGTACCTGAGCATCAACACGCAGATGAATGAACTGAAGGACGTGCGGGTGCGGCAGGCGATCAACCACGCGGTCGACAAGACGAAGATCATCCGCATCATCAACGGGCGCGGCGAGGTGGCCCGTGGCGTGCTGCCGCCCCTGATGCCGGGGTACGACAAAACCGCGAAGGGCTACGACTACAGCCCGGACAAGGCCAAGGCGCTGCTCAAGGCCGCGGGGCTGGCCAGCGGTTTCAGCACGACCCTGTACACGAACTCCACCGATCCGAACCCGCGCATCGCGCAGAGCATCCAGCAGGACCTCGCGCAGGTGGGCATCAAGGTGGAGATCAAGAGCCAGGCGCAGGGCACCGTGATCGAGGCGGCAGGCAGCAGGAACACCGCGCCACTGGTGTGGTCAGGCGGCATGGCGTGGACGCAGGACTTCCCGGATCCCAGCGACTTCTACGGCCCGATCCTGTCCTGTGGCAGCGCCGTGCCCGGTGGCTGGAACTGGTCGTGGTACTGCGACAAGGCGCTGGACGCCCAGGCGGCGAAGGCGGACGCCATGACCAGGCCCGCCCAGCGGGCGGCGCGGCTGAAGATGTATAGCGCCATCTTCAAGACGCTGAACGACCAGGCCGTGTGGGTGCCCATCTTCCACGAGGTGCGCTACATGATGCACTCGGATCGCCTGCAGGGCACGGAGGCCGAGTTCGTCGATCCGATCCACCTGATCGGCTACGAGCGGTTGTGGGTGAAGAAATGACAGAGAAGGCCCCGGTGAAGTGCACCATCCATGACCACCACATCGGCTGGGACCACGACCTCCCGCCCGCCGTGACGGTCACGCCGGGCGAGACGGTCGCCTTCGAGGTGCTGGATGCCAGCGGCGGACAGCTCGGGCCGGGCGCCACGCTGGACGACCTGAAGGCGCTGGATTTCGGGAAGGTGAATCCCGTGACCGGCCCCGTGTACGTGGAGGGCGCCGAGCCGGGCGACGCGCTGATCGTGGAGATCCTGGAGTTCGTGCCGTCGGGGGTGGGCTGGACGGCAAACATTCCCGGGTTCGGTCTGCTGGCCGACGAGTTCCCGGATCCCTACCTGAAGCTGTGGACGTACACGGCGGACAGGGCGGAGTTCCTGCCGGGCATCCAGATTCCGGTCCGGCCGTTCACGGGTACCATCGGCAATGCGCTGGCTGAGGCGGGCCAGCACTCGGTGGTGCCGCCGCGCCGGGTGGGCGGGAACATGGACATCCGCGACCTGACGGCCGGCACGCGCCTGCTGCTGCCGGTGGAAGTCCCCGGCGCGCTGTTCAGCGTGGGCGACACGCACGCCGCACAGGGCGACGGTGAGGTCTGCGGCACGGCCATCGAGTCGGCCATGCAGGTCACGCTGCGATTCGGGCTCCAGAAGGCCGCGCACTTCAGCGCGCCGCGCTTCCGGACGGCCGGGCCGGTCACGCGGCACATCGACGCCCTGGGCTACGACGTGACCACCGGCGTGGGGCCGGACCTGTATGCGGCCTCGCGGGACGCCGTGCGGGCCATGATCGACCACCTGGGGCGCGAATACGGCCTGGGGCCGGAGGACGCCTACCTGCTGTGCTCGGTGGCTGCGGACCTGCGCATCAGCGAGATCGTGGACGCCCCGAACTGGCTGGTCAGCCTGTACCTGCCCCGGCAGGTCTTCGGGCCGTCCGGTTCCCGGCCTTCATGATGTCTTCATAGAAGGGGGCCGGAAGAGGGGGAGGCAATAAGGGAGTAAGAGTGCTCCACCTATCGTGAGAGCACCGTGACTCCCGCCTTCCCAGCCGCCGCGGCCACCCTGACCAGCATGGGGGTCGTGCTGCTGGCGGCGCTCGTGCTCGGCGTGCCGGCCTTCGACCGGATCGCGCAGCGCGGACGGGGGCGGCGGCAGGCGCTCGCCGCCGGGACGATCCTGGCCGGCGGGGTGTGGGGCGTCCAGATGGCCCTGCTCAGTCGGCGGGGCGTGAACCTGCCCGGCATTCACCTCGCCCTGAGCGGGCTGGCGGCCGTGGCCCTGTGCTGTGGTCTGTTCCTGTGGTACCGGCATTACGCCGCGAACCGGCCCGCCCTGACCTCGACGGGCATGCTGATCGCGGTGGTGCTGTCGCTGGCCGCCGGCGTGGCCCAGGTTCCCGGCGTGAGTGTCACGTGGGCCGCCGTGGCGGCGCTGCTGGCCGCGAGCGTGGTGGGCTGGAGTGCGTCGTGGCTCGCCGGACGGGCCAGCCGCGCCAGACCATGGCCCCCGGCCCGGCCGCTGGCACTGATCGCCATGGGGAATGGCCTGCTGATCGGTGGCGTGCAACACACCATGCTGCGGTTCCTGCCAGACAGCGCGGCGGCACCCCTCGCGCCCCTCTCACCCATCGGGCTGGCGACCGCCGCCATCATCCTGGTCGTCGTCGCCGCCGCGCTGTACAGCGACGTCCAGCTGCGCCGCAGCCACACGCTCGACCGGCTGGCGCAGGAACGCACGGCAGATCTGGCGCGGGAACGTGACCTGCACGTGGCCCTGCTGGAGAGCCTCAACGATCAGGTCATCGTGTGCGACGCCGACGGACAACTGGTGGGCCACAACGACGGCGCCACCCGCCTGCACGGCCGCACCCCGCTCGCGACCCTCGCCCCCGACTGGGCGCGCGAATATGGCCTGTACACCCCGGACTTCGCCCGGCACCTCGACCTGCTGGACGTTCCTCTGTACCGCGCCCTGTCCGGGGAGGCCGTCCGGGACGCGGTGATCGGCGTGGAGACCGGGGGCGTGCGGCGCGTGATGACCTGCAACGCCAATCCCATCCGCGACGCTCAGGGGCAGCGCATCGGCGCGGTCGTCGCCATGAACGACGTCACGGAGCGCGAGCAGGCCCGCGCGGAGCTGCGCCGCACAGCCGCCCGTCACGCCGAGATCATCAACACGCTCGATGAGGGGCTGCTGCTGCTGGATCTGAATGGGGCCATCCTGACGGTCAACGCCCGCACGCTGGATCTCCTGCACTGGACCGGCCCCCCGCCGGGTTCGCTCGACGAGTTGACGGGCACGGTCAGCTCGCGCAGCGCCCAGGGCTTCGCGCTCGGGGTGCGCGCGGAGTCTTTCATGCAGATCATGCAGGGTGCCACCACCGTCACGGAGACCATCACGGAGATCACCCGCCGCGACAGCAGCGTCGTGTGGCTGCGCAGCCGCGCCCAGGGTCTGTTCCAGGATGGGCAGCTGACCGGCATCCTGTATGTGCTGGCCGACGTGACCGACCGTCAGGAACTGCGGGAAGAACTGCACCGGCTGTCCCGCTTCGAGGCGCTGACGAACCTGCCCAACCGCCTGCACTTCCAGCATCTGGCCGCCCACTCTCCGGCCACGCCAGAGCGCACTGTGGTCACCGCGCAGTGCGTGAACATCACGGAACTCCGGCGGCTGGGCCGCGCGCAGCTCGCGGACGCCCTGGCCGTGAGGTTCTCGCGGGAACTCATGGCCGCCTACCCGGACGCGCTGCAGTTCGGGCAGCTCGACGAACAGACCTTCGTCGCCCTCCTGCCGCACGGCTCCGATGAGCTGCCGGGACGCCTGCTGCACCCGGTGGGCGTGCTGGGTGAGGAGGTCTTCCCGAAGGTCAAGGCCGGAGCGCGCGCGTGGCCCGACGACACGCCGGTCGAAACCGTTCTCCAGGAGGCCGAGACGGCCCTGCAGGCCGCCCAGGAAGGCAAGCTCGCGCCGTATGAGGTCACCTACCTGATCGAGCAGCGCCGAACCCTGCGCACCGAGGCCCGCCTGCGCCACGCCCTGAAGTACCTGCCGTTCACGGTGCAGTACCAGCCGATCGTGAACCTGAACACGGGCGGCATCGTGAAGGCCGAGGCCCTGGTGCGCTGGATCGACGAGGAACTGGGGGTCGTGCCGCCGGATCAGTTCATTCCGATCGCCGAGCGGCTCGGTCAGGTGCACCGCATCACGGATTTCGTCATCGAGGCGGCGCTGGTCGAGGCGCGCCGCGCGAGCGGCCTGCTGGGGCGCCCCGTGCGCATCGCCGTGAACCTCTCCCCCACCGAGTTGAACGCCCCGGATTTCATGGACCGCGTCTACACGCTGCTGTCCGTCCACCCGGACGCGCCGGAGCTGCTGGCCTTCGAGGTGACCGAGGGGGCCGTCCTGAAGAACCTCACGGCCGCCGTCGCGACGCTCACGACCCTGCGGCAGCTGGGCTTCGGACTCGCCCTGGACGATTTCGGCACCGGCTACTCGGCGCTGGGCATGCTCCAGCACCTGCCGATCCATCACCTCAAGCTCGACCGGACGTTCGTGTGGGGCATCGAGGGCAGCGACCGTCAGCAGATCCTGACGCACAGCGTCGTGGAACTGGCCCGCCGGCTGAATATCGACGTGGTCGCCGAGGGCATCGAGACCAGCATGCACGACCTGATGCTGCGCGAGATGCACTGCGCCTTCGGACAGGGCTACCTGTACAGCCGGCCGACCGCCCAGCCCGACTGGCAGGCGCTGGACGGCCACATCGGCCGCCTTGGCAGCGTCGGCCTGGCCGGATAGGGCGGTTGAGCCGGGCGCCGATCTACTCGGATCGGCGCAACGGCGCCGTCGGCTGACCCGCCCGTTACCCCCCGGCCAGCACAATCGGGGAGGAAGGAGGGAGCCGGGCGCCCGAGCAGCGCCTGAATGAGGACGCTGGTGGTGAGATCCGGGGGGATCACGCGCCACGCCGCAGCAGCAGGTTGACCACACGAGCCGGATAGCACGAGTCCACCGCCGGATCGCGCCGCCGAAGCGGCGCTCCGCCCTCGCCTGTGCCGGCAGGAGGGCGTGACGTGAGGCGGGCGGGATCACCAGGGATTTCTGGAGTGAACCATGAATGTGATCAGACGAACAGGCCTGCTGGCGCTGCTGGTGGCCCTCACTGCGTGTTCGGGACCGTCGTCCACGACGCCGCCGGATCCCACGCTCTACACCGAACCGAACGCCTGGACGGGCAGCATGCCGGACGGGGCCGAGCAGCTCAGCCCGCAGGAGTTCCAGGCCCGCGTGGCCTCCGGGGACCTGACCGTGGTCTCGACGGCCAGTCTGGCGGCGCAGGCGAAGGCGCGGCAGGATCAGTTCGACCAGGATCGCTCGTTCCTGCAGGGCCTCTCCAGCAAGAGTCCGTATGAGACGGCGCTCCTCACTGCGGCCAGCGGAGTGCAGGACGCGGGAGGAGACCAGCAGGCCACCCTGCCGGGCGGGCAGACGGTCACGCTCAATGGGATCGCCACGCAGCTGCGCGACGCGGCCGACGCCGAACGCCTCGCGGCCAGCTCGGCCAACGCCCTGAGGGACTACGCCGTGTCGTACAGTCTGATGCCCGCCGCCTTGCAGGCCAGGGCGGCGAGTCCGTCCAGCCTGCAGGGCCAGCCGGCGTCGCAGGTGCGGGCCGCGCTGGGCCACCTGAATGGCCTGCTCGGCAGCGTGCCGAACCTGGGCCGCGTGCGGCTGGATCCGGCGGGCCGCCTGAGCCCCCAGGGCACGCTCAATGCTGGGAATGGCAGCGACAACAACGGGCCGTGCAGCTCGCCGGGCGGCATCGGAGCGAGCTTCTGGTATCCCCTGAAGAACTTCCTCTCGCCCATCAAGGACCAGGGGTCACGGGGCACGTGCTGGGCGTTTGCCGCCGTGGCCGCGCTGGACAGCCGCGAGGCCGTGCAGAACGGCTCGGCGACCAACCTGTCTGAGCAGTTCCTGGTCAACAAGGTCAAACAGGACTGGGACAAGGACAACTACGTGGACGGGTACTGGTCGGAGAACGCCCTGAACCTCGCCACGGACAAGGGGCAGGCGCTGCTGGGCGAGGGCGGCTGGACGTACAACCGTTCGCCCAACCGCCCGGAGTACAAGGCCGGAGACAGCGACTCGTATGCCCACTCCTGCGACAACTACACCGGCACGTGCTCGGATTCCTCGCACCAGAGCCGCGAGAGCTGCACGTCCGTGGTCTTCACGTTCTGCGCGTACAACGGTGTGCGCTTCGACGGCCCCGGGGTGCATGCCAACCACACGGTGCAGGCCTGGAAGAGCGGCGACACCTTCGACCTCAACCGCTACGTGGCCCTGATGGCCGACGGCCACGCGCTGCTGGCCAGCTTCACGGTGTACCGGGGCTTCATGGACGACGCGGCGAGCGGCCAGGGCTACGTCACGAACTTCAGCGCCACCAAGCTGGAGGGCGGCAAGGACGTCAAGGGCTCGTACGGCGGGCACGCCGTGCTGATCGTCGGGTACATCGACAACACCTCGATCAGCGCCAATCCGCTGCTGGGGGGCGTTCCACTGGCGCCGGGAGGCGGCGGGTACTTCATCGTGAAGAACTCCTGGGGCTGCAACGTCGCGGACGCCGGGTACTGGTACGTGCCGGTGGAGTACGTCAAGCAGTACTTCAACCGCCTGAGCTACCTGGACTTCGACGCGAGGCGCTCGGACGCCTGGACGCGCGAGCAGGCCACGCCGGGCGGCGCGGCGAACATCGCGATCACCACCAACCCGGCCCGCGCCGACCTGCGCGTGCAGACCGACGTGTCGCAGTGGTTCAAGGTCTCGCAGGCGGTGGGCGCGGCCATCAGCCTGACCGTCACCACGGACCGCGGTGAACCTATTTACTCCGGCCCGTGGAACAGCGGTCCCTTCGGCCAGAACCTGTACTACACCTTCACGTCGGCCGGAAGCCGCACCATGACCCTCGTGGCGCACACCGGCGCGACCGACACGCGCGCCACGCTGGTCGTGAACGTCGTGAACACGCCGCCCACCCTGACCCTGCAGGCGGCGGGCAGTCCGCACCAGGGTGAGCCGTACCCGATCGCCGCGCTGATCAAGGACATCAACGAACCCGACAGCACGGTCGTATGCGCGAATACCACGTGGGCGGTCGACGCTCCGGATACGCTCAGCGGCGCGACCGGGTGCAATCAGAAGGTCACCTTCGGCACGACCGGCAGCCGGCAGGTTCGCGTGACCACGACGGACCGTGACGGTGCGGGCGCCTCGCAGACCCTGACCCTGACGGTGCTGCCGCCGTCCGAGAATCCCTACCCCCGCGTCCTGAGCGCCGGCGTGTACGCGCATGATTTCCACAGCAGCGGCGCGATCCGTGGCTGCTATGACACCGCCGTCTCCAATGGAACGACCATCATCCTGGCCCAGACCGGCTGCACCTTCGGCATCGGCGCGCCGCCCCAGCGGTACTCGGCGCAGGTGCAGGTAGAGAATCCCCAGAACGAGGCCCTGACCTACGACTGGACGCTGTACATCACAGACGAACGGGGCGAATCGGTGCTGTACCGCACGCTGGCCTCCGGAAGCTCGACCTTCCCGCTGCACAACTATGCGAACGCCGTCGAGGTCACGCAGCCGTGCCGGATCACGGTGCGGGTGAACGCCCCGGATCCGGCCCGCAGCAAAGGGCCGACGACGGTGTGGACTGGACAGTGCACCTACGATGCGGTGCAGATCAACTGATCTGTAGCGTCCGGGGCGGCGCGGCCAGTGGACCGCCCGCCCCGGTCATTCGATTCCACCTGCGGTACGCCCAAGGAGACCCCATGTCCATCCGATCCATCGCCGGCCTGACCCTCGCCGCCCTCTGCACGCTGGCCCTGGCAGCCGGCACCCAGTACGCCGTCATCGTGGGCGGGCAGGTCGCGCCGGATCAGGCGATCGTCGTGAACGGCAAGACGTACGTCCCCCTGTCGGCCCTGAAGCTGCTCGGAGTGGCGTCCAGTCTCAAGGGCACCACCCTGACGCTGGGCACCCAGGCGGCGGCCACGCCAGGCGGAGCGAACCAGCGCGCGTCGCTGGAGGGCTGCATCGGCGACACCCTGTTCAACGGCGTGTGGCGCCTGACCGTGAAATCCGTGCAGCCCATCACGCGGTACAACGGCCAGCAGAAGGGGTACAGCCTGAACCTGGAGTGGAAGAACGGCACCGCGAAGACCATCGACGCCCTGAACACGGGCGTCAAGACGCTGACCCTGGTGCTCGCGGACGGCAGCACGCTCACCTCCGAGGAGTACCAGAACGTGACGCTCAAGTCCCTGCCCCAGGCGGCGGGCACCACCCTGACCCTGCCGTTCTACGCCGATTCGGCCACCTCGGCGAAGGGGCTGGCGGCGGCGTCGAAGTTCCTGGTCGAGATCAACGCGGCCGGTGCGGCGCCCTCGGGCGTGGCGTACACGTCGCCCACCCCGAGCTTCCGGGTGAAACTCGACTGCACCAAGAGCTGATCCGGGAGCCCCTCCTGCTGACTGTGCTGTCGAGTCGGGTCAGCCTGGCGGCGAGCGACCGGGCGGCCCACGGGCCACGCCAAGCTGTCACCATTCGGCGACGCTGCCGTCGGCGTGCCGCCACAGCGGGTTGCGCCAGCGGTGGCCCACGCTGGCCTGCTCGCGGACGTGCGGCTCGTTCACCTCGATGCCCAGCCCCACCCCCTGCGGAATGGCCACGGAGCCGCCTTCGTAGGCGAACACACCCTTGTCGGTCACGTAATCCAGCAGGTCGCTGCCCTGGTTGTAGTGGATGCCGAGGCTCTGTTCCTGGATGGCGGCGTTGTGCGCCACCGCGTCAATCTGTAAGCACGCGGCCAGCGCGATCGGCCCGAGTGGGCAGTGCGGCGCGAGGGCCACGTCGTACGCCTCGGCCATGGCGGCGATCTTGCGGACTTCCGTGATGCCTCCCGCATGCGACAGGTCCGGTTGCAGGATGTCCGCGAGCCCCTCGTGCAGCACGGTCTTGAACTCCCAGCGGGAATAGAGGCGTTCGCCCAGCGCGATGGGCGTCGTGGTGACGCGCCGCACCTCGCGCAGCGCCTCGACGTTCTCGCTGAGCACCGGTTCCTCGATGAACAGCAGGCGCATGGCGTCGAGCTCGCGGGCCAGGACGCGGGCCATGGGCAGATGCACCCGCCCATGGAAGTCCACAGCGATCCCGAAATCCGGGCCGGTCGCGTCGCGTACGGCCTGCACTCGGGCCAGCACGGCGTCGAGCTTGGACGGCACGTCGAGGTAGCTCAGTTCCTCGGTGGCATTCATCTTGATGGCCGTGAAGCCGGCCCCGTGCGCGGCGCGGGCGGCCTGCGCCACGTCGTCCGGGCGGTCGCCGCCGATCCACGAGTACACGCGCATGCGGTCGCGCACGGGGCCGCCCAGCAACTGGTGCACCGGCGCGCCGAGCACGCGACCCTTGATGTCCCACAGCGCCTGGTCGATCCCGGCAATGGCGCTCATGAACACCGCGCCACCCCGGTAGAAGCCGCCCCGGTGCATGACCTGCCACAGGTCCTCGATGCGCGCCGGATCCTGTCCGACGAGCAGATCCGCGAGTTCCTGTACGGCGGCCTGCACGGTGTGCGCACGGCCTTCCACGACGGGTTCGCCCCAGCCGCTCACGCCTTCATCTGTCTCGATCTTCAGGAACAGCCAGCGGGGCGGCACGACGAACGTTTCCAGGCGCGTGATCTTCATAGGCTGTCTCCCAGGCCGGCGGCGGCGACCAGGGCAGCCGCGCCGGAGTGCAGTGACGCCCAGTCCGGGGCGCTCCAGTCGGTGTGGGTCAGGGCCCCGCCGATGCCCGCGCCGAGCGCGCCAGCCGCCAGGTAGGCACCGAGGTTTCCGGCGGTCACGCCCCCCACGGCCAGCAGCGGCGCGTCCGGGTACGGGCCGCGCAGCTGCTGGAAGTAGTCCGGGCCGAACAGCCCGGCCGGAAACACCTTCACGGCGGCGCTGCCCAGCGCGAGTGCCTGCACGATTTCAGTGGGTGTGAGCGCGCCCATCAGCAGGCCCAGCCCATTCTCGTTGGCGACGTGCGCGACGTCCGGTACCAGATGCGGCGTGACCAGAAAGCTGGCGCCAGCCGCCTGCGCCTGGGCCGCCAGTGCTGGCGTGAGGATCGTCCCCGCGCCCAGCATCAGATCCGGGTGGGCGGCATGCACGGCCTTCAGGGCGTCCAGTCCAAGCGCGTCCGAGAGGGCCACCTCGAAGAGTGCGATGCCCGCCGCCCGCAGGGTCTCGATCAGGCGGGGAGCGTGGAGGGCCGGCACGCCGCGCAGGATGGCGAGCAGACGGTGGCGGCGCAGCAGGGTGGGAAGGTCAGGCATGGGGGTCTCCTTGGGTCGCCCGGGGGGTGGCTGGGCCGACCGAGTCATGGGCCACGGTCGAAGGGGTGACCCGGCCTCCAGCATGGGTTCAGCGGCGCGGTTCACCCTGTTCA
This sequence comes from Deinococcus sp. KSM4-11, assembly GCF_004801415.1. Classification (NCBI taxonomy): domain Bacteria; kingdom Thermotogati; phylum Deinococcota; class Deinococci; order Deinococcales; family Deinococcaceae; genus Deinococcus; species Deinococcus sp. KSM4-11. The sequence goes on from NZ_SSNX01000002.1 coordinate 79,848, forward strand.
CCGCCCACCAGCACCGCCTGCACGTCGGCCTCACTGGCGCGGAACCGGTCCCCCGGCAGGGTGGTCTTCAGCGCGGCACACGCGGACGCGTAGCGCAGGGCGTCGGCGGGCGCGGCGCCCTTCAGCCAGGCGTGCAGGAACCCCCCGGCGAAGGTGTCCCCCCGTCCGACGCGGCCCGGCCCGGTCGCCTGGAAGGCGGGCTGCGTGACCACCTCGCCGCCGTTCAGGTGCGCCTCGCTGCCCTGAGCGCCGCGCGTGACCACGATGAGCGCGTGCGGATTCAAGTCGCGCAGGCCGGCCACGCCGCCCAGCAAGGGTGCGTCTCGCGCGGCCGTGAAGATCACGTCGGCCCGGGCAGCGGCCGGGCCGTAGGTCGCGGGGGCAGCGGCGTCGGCGAGCAGCAGGCGGCGGTGGTTCACGTCAAAGGACACGAGGGTGCCCTGGGCGCGGGCGTGGTCGATGAGCGCCAGGGCCAGGTCTCGCGGTCCATCGCCGAGTGCCAGACTGATGCCGCTCACGTGAAGCGCCGCGCGGCCCTCCAGCCAGCGGGGATCCAGGTGAGCGGCGCTGAGGGCCTGGAATGCCGTGCCGCTGCGGTCGTACGCGGCGCGGCTGGGGCGGGGGGCGTGATGATCCTCGAGGTACAGCGTGCCCAGGCGGCCCGGCAGGCTCAGGCTGTCGTCCGTCACGCCGAGCGACGCGATCCAGGTTCTCGCCCAGTCTCCCAGCGGCCCCGGAGGCAGCGCCCCCACCCACGCGGCGGGACGGCCCAGCGCCCGCACGGCCGTGGCCACGTTCAGTTCCGCCCCGGCGCAGTCGGCATTCAGGGAGGTCATGTCCTCCAGCCGATGGGTGGGCGGCAGCGTGAACTTGAGCAGGGCTTCTCCAAAGCCGAGCACCGAACCGTCGGTGGGCCGTGGGATCATCCGCCGTGTCCAGCGCGGGTCAGGAGGAAGCCGCCGGGCAGCAGCGGGGCGGGGTGGCCGGCAACGGGTGGATCCACGCCGGCCATCATTTCACGCGGCCGCAGCCGGGCGTGGGCGCCAGGATGGAGTCGAGGCGGGCCGGAGGCGATGACGCCACAGGACGTCCGGGGATGGTCCATCCACGGGCCCGTATCATGCCCGCATGACCGAGTTGCAGGATCCGGAGTTCAGGTTCCGGCTGGCCCTGCAGGCGGCGCGGCTGGGCATCTGGGAGTATGACCTGATGACCGGGATCGGGCGGCGATCCCCGGAACTGCGGGCGCTGCTCGGCCTGCACGACACGGAGCGGACGCTGGCCGAGATGCTCGGCGACGTGCATGAGGACGACCGGGACACGGTGGTGGCGGCCCTGACGGCCCTGGCGGACAGCGCGGCGACGGAGGGGCAGATCCACTTCCGGTTCCGCCATCCGGATGGCCGGCTGCTGTGGCTGGAGCAGCACGTCTTCGTGGAACACGACCCCGCTGGCCAGGCCCGGCACTTCTACAGTCTGGTCCGTGACGTGACCACGCAGCGGCAGACCGAGCAGGAGCTGCACGACCTCAACGCCACGCTGGAGGCACGGGTGGCCGACCGCACCCGCGAGCTGGAGGAGGAGCGGGCCGCGCTCGACGCGTTCGTGGCGTTCACGGAAGTGGCGGGAGCCCAGCCTGAACCGCACCTGCTCGCCCTCCATGCGGTCGACGCCCTGGAGCACACGCTGGCAGAGGTGAGCGTCCTGTATATGGAGCGCGACCGGGATCTGTGGAAGGTGCGGGCGCATTCGCCTTCCATGGACGCGGGCCTCCTGGCGCAGCTCGAATCCGGCGTGCCCGTCGAGCCGCCGGGGTCGGCGCGGGCCATGCCCGAGGGAGACGCGTTCTTCCTGCCGGACTGGCACGGCCCGGAGCGGGGCCTGCCGCTGGCCGCCGGGTACCGCGCGGCGGCCGTGTATCCCTGCGTGGTGGATGGACGCGCCGCCGGATTGCTGGTCATGGGCATCACCCGCGCGCCAAGCTGGACACCGCGCGAGCAGGCCGTGTTCCGTGCCGTGGGCCGCAGCCTGACGCTGGCGCTGGAGCGCGCCGCCGTGACCGCCACGCTGTGGCAGCAGAACGAGGCCCTCGAGGCCCGCACGCGGGCGCTGGGCGCCGCGAACGAGGAACTGGAGGCCTTCGCCTACTCGGTGTCGCACGACCTGCGGACGCCAGTGCGGCACGTGATGGGGTTCGTGGAGCTCACGCGCACGGCGCTGCGCCGGGAGCAGGTCGACAAGGCGCTGCGGTCGCTGGACATCGTGTCCGAGGCGGCGCAGCGCATGAACACCCTGATCGACGGCATGCTGGAGCTCTCCAGGGCAGGTCGGGACGGCTTCACGCCGCGCTGGGTGAACCTGGGCGGGCTGATCGATCAGGCCCGGCAGGACGTGGCCCGGGAGTTCCCGGACCGGCAGGTGCGCTGGACCGTGGACGCCGACCTCGACCTGTGGGCGGATCCAGCGCTGCTGCAGCAGGTCATGACGAACCTCATCAGCAACGCGGTGAAGTACTCCAGCGGGCAGGCCAGCAGCGACCTGACGGTGCGCGCCTTGCCTTCCGAGACCGGGTGGACGGTCACGGTACAGGACAACGGCGTGGGCTTCGACGAGCGCTATGCGCACAAGCTGTTCGCGGTGTTCCAGCGGCTCCACACGCCCCGGGAGTTTCCGGGAACCGGTGTGGGACTGGCCACGGTGCGCCGGATCGTGCTCAAGCATGGCGGCACGGTGTTCGCCCACAGTCCGGGTCAGGCCGGGGCCGTGTTCGGCTTCACGCTGCCGAGGCCAGTTGCCGATGACGCCGAGTCCGGCTGACCGCCCGCATAGGGGCTGTGCTGGGATCACTGGCGGCTGTGGAGGAACGCGACGAGATCCGTGAGCTGCTGGGTGCTGAGCACCCCGGCGTAGGCGGGCATGCCTCTGCCCCCGTTCTGGATGCGCAGGGTCAATTGATCCGCATTCAGGCGGGCGCCGACCGTGCTCAGCTCCGGCCCCCGCTGCCCGCCGAGCCCCCCGATCCGGTGGCAGGCCTCGCAGGACTCGGTGTGCCACAGGGCCGCGCCGCGCCACACGGCCGGGTCGCGGCTGTGCACGGTGGCGGCCGGGAGGGCGGGGGCGTCCAGCGCGGGCAACCACGGTTCGCGCAGTCCGACAGCGGTCAGGGAGGCGATCACCGCCACGCACACGCCCACGATGCCCAGCGCCCACGGTCGCCGGGACGGCGCGCGTTCCCCGGCGGGCCGCAGCAGCGGCAGCGCCAGCAGGGCCAAGATGCCCAGTGTGGGCGCGGCGATCAGCATGACGTTGGTGATCCCGTAGGGCCACAGCGCGAGCACCGTGAAGTACCACAGCAGGTACCAGTCGGGTTTCGGATCGACCGCCACCACCGACGGATCGGGAGGGCCGCTCAGGAGGGGCGGGCCCAGCCGCCAGGCCAGGACGCTCACCAGCAGGATCATCAGGCTGCCGAAGACCGCGTCCCGCCACGCGGCGTCCGGCCAGAAGGGCACGCCGTCGCGCTGCACGAGCGCCCGGTAGTCACGCTTGTACGTTCGGACGTCGACTGGACGCCCGGGGACTGGCGGTTCGCTGATGCCGTTGCGGAGCACCAGGCCCACGTGCAGGGCCACCAGACCCAGCAGACCGGCGGGCAGCCACAACGCGTGCAGGGCGTACAGGTGCGGCAGGGTGTCCACGCCGGGCGTGTCGCCGCCCAGCAGGAACCGTGCCAGCCACGGCCCGATCACGGGGGCGCGGGCCGCCTGCTCCGCGCCGACCACCAGGCTCCAGTAACCGTTGCCGTCCCAGCGGATGACCTGCCCCGTGAAGGCCATGGCCAGGGTGAGCAGCAGCAGCACGACGCCCGACAGCCACTGCACCTCCCGTGGGTATTTGTACGCGGCCATCAGGTACACGCGGATCATGTGGATTCCGGCCATCACGACCATCAGTGAAGCCCCGAAATAATGCAGGGCGCGCACGAAGGCCGTGACGCTGCCCGGGGCGCTCAGCCGCTGCACGCTCTCGTACCCGGCCGCCGGAGAGGGAGTGTAGACCATGGCGAGCGTGATGCCCGTGACGACCTGGAGGACGAGGGCAAACAGCGTGGCGCTGCCGAACACGTACGCCCAGCGGCTGCGGCGCGGCACCCGGTGATCCATGAGGGCGGTCACGGCACGGACAAGACCGGTCCGCTCCTCCAGCCAGCCGAGCAGGCCGCCGCGCTGACCGGAGCTCACCGGGGCCGTCCCAGCAGATCCGGCAGGGGCAGGGCCTGGGCGCGCACCTGCACGCGGCCCGCCTGCTCGCGGACACCCAGACGCACCAGGGGCGCGCGGGGCGGCCCGGCCAGGTTCACGCCGCGCGCGTCGTACACGCCGCCGTGGCAGGGGCACAGGTACAGGCGACTGCCCGGCTGGTACCGCACCGGGCAGCCCAGGTGCAGGCAATTGTTCTGAAGCGCCAGCCAGCCGCCGTCCTCGCGCGTGACCCACGCGGTGTCCCGGCGCAGGTCTCCCGTCGTGAGCTGGGCATGCGGAGTCGTACCGGGCCGGTCGAAGATCACCAGCCGGGCCACGCCTGGGGTGAAGTCACCGGGAACGCCCACATCCCGCCACGCCGCGCCGCGCCGCAGCCACGCGGGCTGCAGCACCGCCGCGCCGACGGGCACGCCCACGGCCAGCGCCGCCAGGCCGCCCGTCCCGAGGCCCACGAGCGTCAACACGCGGCGGCGCCGGGGGTCGGCCGATCCGGCGTCCCCGCTCACCGGCTCTCCCGCAGCGCGGCCAGGGCCCACATCACGCCGCCGGCGAGGGCCCACAGACTCCCCACGGCCAGCACCCACGCGCCCTGCTGGACGAGGACGCCCACGGCCAGGACGGCCAGGCCACTCGCGAGGAGCAGGGGGGCCGGGGTGGGAGCCACCTCGCGCATCTCAGGTGGTGGAGTCAGCACCGTCGGGGTGGGCTCAGGAGTCGGGTCAGGCTGCGTCATGCGCGGTCTCCGTTCAGGAAGGCGAGGAGGAGGGCCAGCGTGGCCGCCATGGGAACGAGGCCGCCCACGACCCACATCAGCACGCCGCCGAGGGCGACGTCCGCGTCCGTGGTGTGGTAGACGGCGCCGCGCGTGAAGGTCACCAGGGCGCCCGTGAGCGCACACGCGGCCATCTGGGCCCCCAGCAGGCCGGCCGCCCGCAGAGGGGATCGGGTGCGGGCCGACTGCCACAGGCCTATGCCGGAGAGCAGGAACAGCGCACCGGCCAGGACGGTGCCGCCGGGAACCGTCATGAGTCGCCCATGGACGGTGGGCAGGTGCAGCAGCACGGTCACGGTGTTGAGGGTCACGAAGGCCGGCAGGGGAGCGACCGGCCTCTGAACCCTCCGCGCCAGGACGAGCAGGGGCGCGGCCGCGAAGCTGAGCAGCAGGTGCGCGCCCATCCACGCGCTGAAGGGATAGCCGGGCCAGGGCCGCACGAGGAGCGCGACCGCGCCGAGGAGGGCGAGCAGGGCCCCGGTGGAGGGTAGCGGCCGGACCGCAGGACGCCCCTCCCAGCGTCCCACCGCGCTCACGGGCCGCCCCACACGTACAGCGCGGCGTACAGCACGACCCACACGGCGTCCACGAAATGCCAGTAGAGGGTAGCGGCCTCGCGGAAACCGGCGCGGCGTTCGGTCAGGCGGCCCCGCGCGGCGAGGGTGGCCAGCGCGGTCAGCAGCGGCAGACCCAGGAACACGTGCAGGCCGTGCAGGGCGGTCAGGGTGTAGAAGCCCGTGAAGAACAGGTCGCTGGTGACCGTGTGGCCCTGGGCGAGGAGGTGCCGGTACTCCAGGCCCTGACCGAGCAGGAAGGCCGCGCCGAGCAGGGCACCCAGGCCGTATAGCGCCGCGCTCGCCCAGGCCCTCCGGACTCGCGGGGCGAGGACCAGCGCGGCGCTCGATGCCCACAGCGCCGCACTCCACGGCAGCATGGCCGCGGCCGAGAGGGCCCCGGCGCCCGGCCCGTGCCCCTGGCGGCGCAGGAACGCGTGCGCGACCAGCAGCAGCAGGAAGATCACGGCGTCGGTGACCAGGAACACCGCCATGCCCCAGTAGGCGTCGGGGCGGCGGGCGGAAGGGGCCGCGGCGGCGCTCACTGGTGATGCTCCCGTTCCTCGGGGCGGATGTGGCCGTGCGTCTGGTCGTGGCGGCGGGGCCGGTCGGCATCAGTGTCCTCGGGATGCGCGAGGTCCCACAGCGGGCGGCGCGAGCGGATGGGGGGCAGGTCCGTGAAGTTGCCGGGGGGCGGCGGGCTGGCGCACCACCACTCCAGCGTCCAGGCGTTCCAGGGGTTGGCCCCGGCGACCTCGCCCACCCGCAGGCTGCGCAGGATGTTCCACAGGATCATGGTCATCCCGACCCCGAGCAGGCCCGCGCTGAGGGTCGAGAGGACGTTCAGCAGGCCCCAGCCGGGCAGGTCCGGGTAGGTGTACACCCGCCGGGGCATGCCCATCAGGCCCAGCGCGTGTTGCACGAGGAAGACGCCGTTGAAGCCCAGCGTGACCAGCCAGAACGACCACATGCCCAGCGACCGGGTCAGGTGGCGGCCCGTGACCTTGGGGAAGTAGTAGTGGAGACCTGAGAGCAGCGCGAAGATGGTGCCGCCCATCAGGACGTAGTGCATGTGCGCCACTACGTAATACGAGTCCGTGACCTGCCAGTCGATGGGCAGCACGGCGAAGCTCACGCCGGTCACGCCGCCGAAAGTGAACTGCACGATGAATGCCAGCGCGTACAGCATCGGCAGTTCGAAGCGGATGCTGCCCTTCCACAGGGTCGCGACCCAGTTGGCGACCTTCACGCCGGTCGGAATGGCGATCAGCATGGTGCTCGCCGCGAAGGCGAGGTTCACGGGGCGGCCCAGGCCGACCACGAACATGTGGTGCGCGTACACCGCGAAGGACAGCAGCGCGATGGCGACCGAGGAACCCGCCACGAACTCGTAGCCGAAGATCGGTTTGCGCGAGAACACCGGGATGACCTCGCTGATGATCCCCCACGCGGGCAGGATCATGATGTACACCTCCGGGTGCCCGAACAGCCAGAAGTAATGCTGCCACAGCAGCGCGCTCCCGCCGTGGCTGAAGAAATGCCCGCCCAGCCGCCGGTCCACTTCCAGCATCAGCAGCGCGGCCGACAGGCACGGCAGCGCGAAGGTGATGATGAAGGCGTTCACGAAGGCCATCCACGCGAACATCGGCATCTGCCACAGACCCATGCCCGGCGCGCGGTAGCGGATCGCCGTGACGATCACGTTGATGGCCGTGAGGGTCGTCCCGAAGCCCGCGAACAGCAGGGCCGCGATCCAGAAGTCCGTGCCCTCGCCCATCGCGTACGGTTTCTCGCTCAGGGGCGCGTAGCTAAACCACCCGGCGTCGGCCGGACCGACCAGCACACTTGCGTATAGCAGCAGGCCGCCCATGACGGTCAGCCACAAACCAAAGGCGTTCAGGCGCGGGAAGGCCATGTCCCGCGCGCCGATCTGCAGGGGCACCAGGTAATTCGAGAAGCCCAGCAGCATGGGCATGACCACGAAGAAGATCATGGTGGTGCCGTGCAGCGTGAACACCTCGTTGTAGGTCTGCGCGGTGATCAGCGTGGCATTCGGCCGGGCGAGCTGCGCGCGCATGGCGAGCGCCTCCAGGCCGCCCAGCAGCATGAACACCATGCCCGTGAGCACGTACAGGATCCCGATGGCCTTGTGGTCGGTGCTCGCCAGCCAGCGGGCGACCCGCCCCGACTCGGGCGGCGAGGTCGGCAGGATGAGGCTCACTTCAGCCCGCCCAGGTAGGCGCCCAGGTGGCCGAGATCGGCGTCGGTCAGGGGATACGTGGGCATGCGCGTGCCGGGCTTGACTGCCTGCGGGGCGCGCAGCCACGTGCGCAGGTTCGCGGGCGTGTTCGTCAGGACGCCCCCCGCGATGATCTGCCGGGAGGCGAAGTGGGTCAGGTCTGGCCCCGGCCCGCCGCGCGCACCCACGCCGCGCAGGGCGTGGCAGGTGCCACAGCCCTCGCGCGCGAACAGGGCGGCCCCCGCCTGGGCGGCCGCCACGGACGGCGGCGCGGCCGATCGGGCCTGGGCCGCCAGCCACGCGCCGAAGGCCTCCGGAGCGTCCGCCACGACGTCCAGGCGCATCCAGGCATGTTGCGCGCCGCAGAATTCCGCGCACGTTCCGCCGTAGCGGCCCGGCCGATCCGCCTCCAGCCACAGCCAGTTGGACTGGCCGGGCACGGCGTCCATCTTGCGGCCCAGGCGCGGCAGCCACAGGTCATGAATGACGTCGGCACTGCGCAGCTCGACCAGTAGGCGCTGACCGGCGGGAATGTGGACCTCGTTTGCTACCCGCACGGCCCCCCGGCCGCCGGCCGCCGGGTACGCCGCCTCCCAGTACCACTGGTGGCCGGTCACGATCACGTCGGGAGTGCGCCCGGCGGGGGGGGCCGGGTCGACCCGGTTCATCGTCCACCACGCCAGGGCAAACAGACCGGCGAGGAGTGCGGCGGCACCGACCATCCAGAGGACTTCCTCGCGGGCGTTGCCGAAAATCTGCGGCGGCTCGCCCCGCGCGCCCCGGTGTCGGTAGCGCCACGCGTAATACGCGGTGAAGGTCGCCACGGCCACGAAGACCGCGCCGCCCAGCGCGAACACGATCCACATCAGCCGGGTCAGTGGCCATGCCAGGCTGGACGCCGGATCGAGCGTGGGCACTGCGTTCACAGGGGGTTCACAGGGGCCGCAGCGGGAGCGGACGGGACAGCGTGGTCAAGGCACTCCTCCTGGCAGGGTCGGGGTTACCGGGCCAGGATAGCGGCGCGGCCCGGCGGCGTCATGGTCGCGTGGCCGGCTGGAGCCGGGCGGCGGCCGGGGTGCCGGGGCGGCGGCTCCGGGCAGGCCGATCGCCCCAGAGCTGTTCCATCAGGGGCCGCACGCCGTCAGGCAGGGCGAGCCGCAGAACCGCCCACGCGGCCAGCGGCAGCGCCGACCGGGACGGCAGGATCATCCATTCGTCCTCGACGTGATCCGCGCCGAACTGCGCCTTGAAGTGCTGGAGCCCATCGACGTGGTACCAGCGGCTCACCAGGGGTTTCAGGAAGCGCAGGTGCAGGTCGCCGGACGTGCCCGTCAAGGGGACTCCGCCCAGCGTGACGCTGCGCACGCCCTCGGCCCCCAGGGTGCGGATGGCGTGCGCCACAACGCTGGCTGCCGTGCCGCGCGGACTGCGCTCGTCCCGCACGACGTCCTCCAGGTACCAGCCGGCCCGGCCGGGGAGTGGCGAGGCTGACAGGAAGGCCAGCAGGGTGCCGTCCGGGCCGCTGGCGATGAAGGTTCGCTTGAGGAGCGCGTGCTGGGAGGGATCGAGCCGGAAAATCCACTCCAGCCCCGCGCCCGCCCGGCGGCCCGCCAGCCAGCGCCGGGCCAGCCGTTCCAGCGCCCGCTGCAGGCCGGGGCCGGCCTCCACGACCTCGCGTACGTGGAGGCCCTGGCGGGCCGCGTGGTTCAGGTCGTTGCGCAGGCGGGCGAAGCGGTTTCCGCGCGGAGCCCAGCGGTGGGCGTCCACATACGCGGTGGCACCCAGGTGCAGGCACGGCAGGCCCAGCTGACGCGCGGCCTCCCCCACGTCCGGGCCGACGGGCGACAGGATCGCGGTGCGCCGGGCGCGGCGGGCCGCATCCAGAAACGCCGTGAGCAGGCCGGGCACGGCGTCCGGAGGCGCCAGGGGTTCCCCGGCCATCCAGACCGGGCCGACCGCGAGATACGGCACGCCGCCCGCGAAGGCCGGGTGTTCAAACAGGTGCGTCCGGCGGTCGATGGCGACCAGCGAGGACGGATTGCGGGCATGTCGGGCGTGGTACCGCAGCGCGCGCTGGACGGCCGGCAGGTGGGACGGCGAGGTCATGTTGGCCCACCATAGGTGGGCGGGCTGTGCAGGACATGAAAGCCCATCAGGCCGAACCACCCGGTGGATAGGAACCGCTGTGGAGCGGCTCAGCGGGGGCTTCGGTTCGGCGGGCAACTGACCCGGCGTGGACGTTGCGGCGGGCCTTTCACCCCTGACACGCGCGTACTATAGTCACGCTCATATGAAAAGACGCGCTCTCCTGACGGCCCTCGGCCTTGGTCTGCTTTCCGCCGCGTACGCCGCGCCCATCACCGTGCGGGTCGGCTTCAACCCCACCCAGAATTCGGACCAGATCAACGCGGCCGCCAAGGCCATCGCCAGCTACCTGGAGGAGAAGTTCGGCGGCACCATCGCCGTCGAGCCCTTCGTGCCCACCGATTACCGCGGGCTGATCGAGGCCATGCGGGCGGGCAAGCTGGACTTCGCGTTCTACCCCCCGGACGGCTACGTGCTCGCCCACCGGGACGCCGGCGCGCAGGTGCTGCTCAAGTCAGTACGCAACGGCTCGCCCGTGTACTGGGCGGCGATCGTGGTGCGCAAGGACAGCGGTATCAAGAACGTGGCCGGGCTGGAAGGCAAGAGCATCGCGTGGATCGACCCGAACAGCGCGTCGGGCTACACCTTCCCGCGCGCGGGCCTGATGGCGCAGGGCATCAACCCGGACAAGTTCTTCAGCAAGCAGGTCTACGCCGGCAAGCACGACGCGGCCGTCCTGGCCGTGCTGAACAAGTCCGTGGACGCGACCGCGACCTTCGCGAACGATGACAAGAACGTCAGCGGCTCCTGGACGCAGTTCCTGAAGCCCGAGCAGGCCGCGCAACTCACGGCCATCTACTACACCAAGCCCATTCCCGGCGACACCTTCGCCGTCGCGCCGCAGTTCCAGAAGAAGTACCCGGCGCTCACGGCCGGCATCGCGGCGGCCATGCGGCAGATCAAGGATCCGCAGAGCAAGCTGCTGATGAACCTGTACACCATCAACTACATGGTGAACGCCAAGGACAGCGATTACGACGTGGTCCGCGAGACCCGCAAGGCCATGGGGCTCGACAAGTAATCCTGTCCCTGTCCGGTGCCGCCGCATGCGTGGCGGCGCCGTTCGTTCTGGGTCGCGATCCTCGACCGGGGCGGATCGCAGACCGTTCTGCCGGCATCCGGCGACGCACCACCGCCCCACCCGGGCGCCGCCTCAGGAGTACCTCCGCGCATGATTGAAGTCCGTTCGCTCACCAAGACCTTTGCAGATGGCACCCGCGCCCTTGACGACGTCAGCGTGAGTATTCCCGACGGGGATTTCGTGGCGGTCGTGGGGCTGTCCGGCGCGGGCAAGTCCACCTTCCTGCGCTGCCTGAATCGCCTGGTGGAACCGACCAGCGGCTCGATCCTGGTCAATGGCCAGGACGTCGCGCCGCTGCAGGGCCGGCAGCTGCAGGCCTACCGGCGCACAGTCGGGTTCATCTTCCAGCAGTTCAACCTGGTGACCCGCCTGACGGTGCTGGAGAACGTGCTGCACGGCCGCCTGGGCTACCACTCCACGCTCAGCGGGCTGCTCGGCCTGTACCGCGAGGAGGATTACGCGCGGGCCCGTGACGCCATCCGGGTGGTCGGCCTGACCGGCCGCGAGGACACGCGGGTCAGTTCCCTGTCGGGCGGCCAGCAGCAGCGTGTGGCCATTGCCCGCGCCATCGCGCAGAACCCCCAGCTGCTGCTGGCGGATGAGCCCATGGCAAGCCTCGATCCGCGGCTCTCGGATGTCATTCTGGGCCTGCTGCGCGGGTACAACGAACAGCAGGGAGTCAGCGTGATGATCAACATTCACGTGCTGGAGCACGCCCGGCGGTACTGCAAGCACTTCCTGGCCTTCAACCGGGGGCAGCTGGTCGCGCAGGGGCCGATCGAGAACCTCACGCCGGAACTGGAAACCCTGATCTACCAGGGCGACCTGGGGACGCTGTGACCCTGTTCGTGATCGCCGGCATTCTGGGCGCCGTGATCGCCGTATTGAGCGGCCTGGCGGGCGGCAGCATGCGCCGCCTGGGGCTGGCGGGCGCCCTCACGTCGCTGCTGGTGGCGGGGACGCTGCCGCTCACGCCCGGTGTGGGCCTGCGCGCCACCGACACCGTCTCCCCCACCGTGCTGGGGCTGCTGCCGGTGGCGCCGTGGCTGCTGCTGAGCCTGCTGGCCCTGGTCGCCAGCGTCTGGACAGCCCGGCGCGGCGGGCGGGTCGCGGCGCTGGGCAGCGTGATCGCGGGCGCGGTGCTGCTGCTGTCGCTGATCGTGTGGACCCGCCAGCCGTCACAGCTGGCCCACGTCCAGCCGCTGCCGGGCGTCATGGAGGTCGTGGCGGGCCTGCTGCTGCTGGCGCTGGTGCAGGTGTTCACCTGGACCGGCCCACAGCGGCGCACGGGGCTGCTGGTCGGGTTCGCGCTGGGCGTGGCGCTCACGGGGTATCTGCTCTCCCCGGATGGCCGCACCAAATTCCCCAGCACGCCCGGCTACTACCGCGTCATGCGCCCGGTGCCGGCCGACGAGACGACCCGGCTGATCAGCGGCTACAACGCCGATCTGGCGAACCTCAATGCCATCCGCAAGAGCATCGATCTGCCGCCCCTGCCGCCCATCAAGGCCGTGTCGGAACTCGGCGCACAGGGCCTGCCGCAGGCCATTGCCGATCAGGGCTACCGGCTGCTGCAACCCGCCCGGCCCGCCTACGGGGAGCCCGTGTTGTTCCTCACGGCGGCGCTCCTGCTCGTCTCGGGCCTGCTGCACCTCCGGCGACCGCAGCTGCAACAGGCCAGCGACTGGCTGACCGGCAGCGTGATCGCCGTGCTGGTCACGCTGCTCGTGCCGTCGTTCGCGGCCACGAACTTCAACCTCTCGCAACTGGTGCGCGGCGCTCCGTTCCTGCGGGATTTCCTGAGCCGCTCCTGGCCGCCGAATCTGGCGCAGGTGAACCCGCAGAACCCCAGCGCGAACATCTACCCCCTGCAGGAAGTCATGAGTCAGATGGCGCTCACGGTCGAGATCGCGCTGGTCGGCACCTTCATCGCGACCCTGTTCGCCCTGCCCCTGTCGTTCCTGGCGGCCCGCAACCTGACCGCCCGGCACGTGCTGATGCGCGCGTCGTACGTTGTCGTGCGCACCTTTTTCAACGTGGATCGGGGCATCGACACGCTGATCCTGGCGCTGGTGTTCGTCGCGGCCGTGGGCCTGGGGCCCTTTGCCGGCGTCTTGGCCATGGCGATCCACTCGGTGGCGGATCTGGGCAAGCTGTACTCCGAGGCGATCGAGAACGCGGAGCGCGGCCCCATCGAGGCGCTGGAATCGGTGGGCGCCACCGGCACGAACGTGCTGCGCTGGGGCATCCTGCCGCAGGTGCTGCCGCTGTTCACGAGCTACACGCTGTACCGCTTCGAGATCAACTTCCGGGTGTCCATCGTGCTGGGCTTCGTCGGGGCCGGCGGGATCGGCTTTTTCATCCAGGGGGCCATGGCGTCGGGCCACTACGACCAGATGATCATCGGGGTGATCGCCATCATCGTGATCGTGAACCTGATCGACTTCCTGTCCAGCGAACTGCGCCGCCGCCTCGTCTGACAGCGGCGTTCCGTTCCGCTGACGGGTCAAATGCACGTCCGCCAACTCCATTCCAGGCGCGGTCTATCGCGCTCACCCGCTCTCCCGGGAAGCTCCTCGAGTCCGCTCGCCCCAGCTCCGGTGAAGGTCTTGACCTTCACCGGAGCTGGCTGCCGCTGTGAGCGCCGGGCCGCAGCCGGCCGGTAGCATGGGCGGATGACGGGCCTGCCGCTGCCCACCGTGCACGACCTGCTGGCCCTGCCTGCCTTCGCCGGGGCTCAGGTGCTGGGCGGGGAGGGCGGGCTGCGCCGCACGGTCACCTGGGTGCACGTGTCCGAGCTGCTGGACGCGGCGCGGTTTCTCTCGGGCGGAGAACTGCTGCTCAGCACCGGACTGGAACTCTCCCGCACCAGCCCCGAGGCCGGGGCAGCCTACCTGCGGTCGCTGGCGGACGGGGGCGCGCACGGGCTGGCCCTGGAACTGGTGGGGCCGCTGCGCGAGGTGCCGCCCGCCCTGCTGGCCGAGGCCCGGCACCTGGACTTCCCGCTCCTGGCCTTCCGGCATGAGGTGCGCTTCGCCGACCTGACCCGCGCGGCCCACGCCCGGATCCTGGCGCGCGGCGTCCCCGACGTGACCAGCGGCCTGGACAGCGTGGCCCTGGCCCTGCGGGAGACGGGCCGCGCCGAGGTGTTCCGGGACGCGCAGCTGGGGCCGCTGCTGGCCTTGCCCGCCCGCCCCCAGAGCACGCTGCTGGGCACGCTCGACGCCCTGATCGCCGGGCAGTTCAACATCGCGCAGGTGGCCCGCACGCTGGGCGTCCGACGACAGACGGTGTACTACCGCCTGGAGCAGCTCCGGGCGCTGCTGGGCAACCTCGACGATCCGCGCCGGCAGCTGGCCCTGCGGCTGGCGCTGGACTTGTCGCCAGAAGCACCGATGGCGCCCGGCACCGAGAGCAGCTGAACACGCTGCCGGTGGCCAGCTGCCGGCTTACAGGGACTGAACCTCCCGCCGGACCGGGTGGCCCGCCCGGAGCAGGGCGAAGTCCGCGAAGGCGCCCGGGGTGAGCTGCGCCAGCGCGCGGAATTCCCGCGTCAGGTGGGCCTGATCGGCGAAGTTCAGGTCGTAGGCGAGGAGCGCCAGGGGCTGCTGAGGATCGCGTTGCAGTCGGTGGGACACTTCCTGAAAGCGGATCAGGCGGGCCAGGGTCTTGGCGTTCACGCCGACCTCCTGCGCGAACAGCCGTTCGAGCTGCCGGGAACTGACGTTCAGGGTCTCGGCCAGGGTGGCCACCCGGATCACGCCGTGCGACGCGTACAGTTGCCCGGCCGCCTGAATGCCCTTGCCGGGCTCACGGGCCCGCTCGATCCACAGCAGCAGCAGCCAGTGCTCGAGCAGCGCCTGCGCGCCGTCCCAGTCGTTTTCGCGCAGCAGGGCCCCGATGTCGCGGGTGGGCCACGGATAACGGGCCAGCAGGTCGAGGTCCGGTGAGCCCAGCGACCAGCCGAACAGCTGCCGGGCGGCCCAGGGGTACAGGTCGACGCCCATCGCACGTTGCAGGCCGGGCGAGACCATGCGCTGCGGCGCGAGGCTCAGGCCCGAGAGGGTCGCCTCGGGCAGGCGGGTGAGGGCCGCCCTGTCCAGTGTGCCGTGCCACGACGCGCCCGTCTGGAAGGTCAGGTTCACGGTGCCCTCGGGCAGCAGGCGGTGCTCCTGGGTGTCCGGGGTGTGTTCCTCCTGCACGCGCCAGAACGCGCGGGCCAGCGTGCTCAGACGCGGATCAGGGGGAAGCTCCCGGTACAGCATGCTCCAACTGTGCCAGATTCCGGCCCTGGACGGCATCGGTCACCTCGACCAGCAGGCATGTCGCATTTCTTCTAGACGCGGGCTTCCCCGCCCCCCGGACGGCGACGGCTTCAGGCCCGGTAAACGGGTCAACCCCGCGCCGTCCGCTAGGATCCAGGTCGTCACAGGAGGCGCAGATGCAGTACCGAAGGCTCGGCAAGACTGGTTACGACGTGTCCACCATCTCGTTCGGGGCGTGGGCCATCGGCGGCACGTGGGGGCAGGTGGACGACGTCCAGAGCATGGCCGCGCTCCACCGCGCGCTGGATCTGGGCATCACGTTCTTCGACACGGCCGACGTGTACGGCGACGGGCACAGCGAGCGGCTGATCGCCCGCCTGCGCCGCGAGCGCCCGGAAGAGCCCTTCACGGTGGCCACCAAAGCCGGTCGGCGGCTCGATCCGCACGAGGCCGCCGGGTACACCGAGAAGAATCTGCGCGGGTTCATCGAGCGCAGCCTGAGCAATCTGGAGATGGACGCGCTCGATCTGGTTCAGCTGCACTGCCCGCCCACCGTGCTGTACCGCCAGCCGGAGGTCTTCGGGATCCTGGACGGGTTCGTACAGGAGGGCCTGATCCGGCACTATGGCGTGAGCGTGGAACTCGTGGACGAGGCGCTGGAAGCGATCAAACACCCCGGCGTGGCCAGCGTGCAGATCATCTTCAACGCCTTCCGGCTGAAGCCCGCCGACGCCTTTTTCGCGGCGGCTCGGGCGGCGGATGTCGGCATCCTGGCGCGCGTACCGCTCGCGAGCGGCCTGCTGACCGGCAAACTGCGCGCCGACACGCCCTTCGAAGCGGACGACCACCGCGCGTTCAACCGTCACGGGGAAGCCTTCGACAAGGGCGAGACCTTCAGCGGCGTCGACTACACCACGGGGCTGGAGGCGGTCGACCGCCTGCGGCCCCTGGTGCCGGACGGCGTGAGCCTCGCCCAGTTCGCACTGCGCTGGATCCTGATGTTCCCCGAGGTCACCTGCGCGATTCCCGGCGCGCGCACTCCCCAGCAGGTCGAATCGAACGCGGCCGCCGCGGAGCTTCCCCCACTGACCGGCGACCAGATGCAGGGCGTGCAGGCCGTGTACGACGACCTGATCCGCGCGCAGGTGCACGGGCACTGGTGACGGGAACTGCGGTCCGGTGGGACGTTCATGGCCCTCACCTCATCTGTAAGGACGGTGTGGTTCCCGCCTGCTACGGTAGTCCGCATGGGGTATCAATCGGCATCGGAGTATGAGTTTCAGCGGCTGCTGGCCCTCACCCGTTATGAAATTCTGGATACCGCGCCGGAGACCCGCTTCGATCAACTGACCGCCCTGGTGGCCGACGCCCTCGAGGTGCCGATCGCCCTGATCAATTTTGTGGACGAGTTCCGGCAGTGGGGAAAATCCTGCATGGGCCTGGAGAGTTCCGAGGCCGCCCGCGAGGACTCCTTCTGTGCGCACACCATCGGACTGGCCGCGATCGGGCAGCGGAGCGGGCTGATCGTACCCGACGCCCGCCAGGATGAGCGGTTCGCCGACAATCCGATGGTGACTGGCGCGCCAGACATCGTCCTGTACGCGGGGGTGCCGCTCACCACTCCAGACGGCTACCACATCGGCACCCTGTGCGTCACGGACCGAGTCGTCCGGGCCTTTGGCGACCGCGAGATGCGGCTGATGCATGGTTTTGCCGCGCTGGTGATGGAAACGCTGGAAGCGCGGCGCCGGGAGCGCCAGCTGACCCTCGATACGCAGTCCAGCGCGGCCCAGGTACGTGAGCTGAGGCGGGTCGCCGCCGATGCCGAGACGCTCGCGGCGGTCACGGCGCTGTTCGACAGTGGCCTCGATTCCGTGGAGGCGACCCGCGCCACGGCCGAACTGCTGGGCACCGCGGCAGACGTGGACTGGTGCGGGCTGTTCCGGACGGACGACCATGGCCTCGACCTGCTGGCCAGCTGGGAACGCGCGCCGCAGGGAAGCGGCCCGATCACCGATGCGAACACCATCCTGGGCGGTGTGGCGGGTTTCGCGGCGCGGGCCCAGCTCAGCTCCTTCGTGGACGATTACAGCGCCCATCCGCGCGCCCTGCCGGGCCTCCTCGACCTGGGCGTGAAGGCCGTGGCCGCCCTGGCCCTCGGCGAGATCGACGGCACCCGCTACCTGCTCGCCAGCGCACGGATGCACGAGGTGAGGCCCTGGCGCGGCAGTGACCGGATCCTGCTGGAAGCGGCGGCCCGCATCGTCCGTGGAGCCCTGGAACGGCACGCGCGCCTGCAGGCCGCGCAGGCGGCCGCGCAGCTCGACGCCCTGACCGGTCTGCCCAACCGCCGCGCGCTGGACGAGGCGCTGCGCGTGGAGGACGAGGAAGGACACGGCGTCAAGGTCGCGCTGGTCGACCTCGACGGCATGAAGGCGGTCAACGACGGCGAGGGCCATGACCGGGGTGACACCCTGCTCCAGGTGTTCGCCCGCGCCCTGCGGGCCCAGTTCAGATCATCCGACGGCGTGTACCGGCTGGGCGGAGATGAGTTCGCCGTCCTGCTGCGCGGCCCCGGCGACGGCCTGGATGACGACGAGGTGCTGGAACGGGTCGATCAGGCGGTGGTGGCGACCCGCGCCGCCAGTTTCTCGAGCATCGGCGCGAGCACCGGCATCGCCCACTCGTCGGGCCAGTCCATGCTCGAGACGGTGGCCGAGGCCGACCGCCGGATGTACCAGCACAAGCGGCGCAAAGCGAGCCTGCGCCGCCCTGGCCTGACCGCCAGCCGCTAGGTGGCCGCACCACCGGGCGGGCCAGGCCACCGGTCAGGGCAAGCCTGGCGCTGAGCCATGACGCCAGGTGCCCTCAGCTGACGTCGATCATGACCTTCATGCTGGTCTTCTTTTCCCGGTCGGCGAACTCAAAGGCGGCCGGCGTCTGGTCGAAGGCGTAGCGGTGCGTGACGAGGGCGTCCAGGTTCACCGCGCCGCTGGCGACGAGTTCCACGGCGGCCGGATAGCAGTTCGCGTAGCGGAACACGCCGCGCAGCGTGACCTCTCGGCTGGCGGCACTGACGATGTCCAGACTGACCTCCGGATCGGCGGGCAGCCCCACCAGAACGGCCACGCCGCCGGGTTTGGGCGCCGCCAGGGTCAGGCGCGTGGTCGGCAGGCTCCCGGCGGTCTCAAAGGCCACGTCCACCCCGCCGTGCGAGAGCGGCAGGCCGTCGCGCTCAGCACACAGCTCGCGGATGTAGGCCAGGGCGTCGCCGCTGCGGGCATTGAAGGTATGGGTGGCACCCACCTGCCGCGCCAGATCGAGCCGGAAGTCCTCCAGGTCGACGGCGATGATGGTCGTCGCGCCGGCGGCCTTCGCGGCCATGACGGTGGTGCAGCCGATCGGGCCGGCCCCCAGCACCGCGACCGAGTGGCCGGGTCGGACGTCTCCCTTGCGGGCCGCCCAGATGCCCACGGCGAGCGGCTCGAGGAGCGCGGCGGCGTCGTCGGACACCGTGTCGGGGACGGGGAACACGAAATCGTCGGGCCACACCACGTACTCGCTAAGGGCGCCGTCGACCGGGGGCGTGGCCATGAAGGTCATGTCCGGGCAGAGGTTGTACGCGCCGGTCTTGCAGTACGTGCAGCGGCGGCAGGGTACGCCGGGTTCCAGGGCCACGCGGTCGCCGGGTTTCACGCGGGTCACGCCCTCACCGACAGCGTCCACCACGCCGCTCACCTCATGACCGAGCACCAGCGGCCCCTCCACAATGAATTTTCCGATGCGGCCATGCGTGAAGTAGTGGACGTCGCTGCCGCACACGCCGATGCGGGCGACCTGGACGCGTACCTCGTGAGGGCCGGGGGTGGCGACCTCGCGCTGTTCCCAGCCGAGGGTGCGGTGGCCGGTCAGGACGGACGTCTTGGATGAGATCGTGGTCATGGTGCAGTCTCCATCAGAGGGCGTGGCGGGCAGTTGCGCCTCACCAGCAGACATACCCGCCGTCCACGACCAGCGAGTGTCCGGTCACGAAACTGGA
This sequence comes from Deinococcus sp. KSM4-11, assembly GCF_004801415.1. Lineage (NCBI taxonomy): Bacteria > Thermotogati > Deinococcota > Deinococci > Deinococcales > Deinococcaceae > Deinococcus > Deinococcus sp. KSM4-11. The sequence continues at coordinate 99,205 of NZ_SSNX01000002.1, forward strand.
GGCGTCGCTGGCGAGGTACAGCACGGCGGGAGCGATTTCGAAAGGTTCGGCCAGGCGGCCCATGGGCGTTTCGCCCAGCCACGTGGCCCGCCACTCGGGCGTGTCCAGGCCGCGCCGGGTCATGGGCGTGGCCGTGTAGCCGGGCGAGACGCAGTTCACGCGCACACCGCGCGCTCCCCACTCGCCGGCCAGGGAACGAGTGAGGTGAATGACGCCCGCCTTGCTGACGTTGTACGCCACCTGGGGTTGCGGGTGGTTGCTGATCAGGCCGGACATGCTGGCGGTGGACACGATGCTGCCGCGGCCCCGCGCGAGCATGCTGCGCCCAAATTCCCGGCAGCACCAGAACACGCCGTCCAGATTGACCTTCATCACGGCTGTCCAGTCGTCGTCCTCGGTATCCTCGGCAGGAAGATTGCGGACGATCCCAGCGTTGTTGACGAGGATCTCGACATCGGGGAGTTTCGCGGCGAGGGCCGCGACGGCGGCCGCATCCGTCACGTCCAGCACCTCGAAGGTGCCGCCCAGCGCCTGCGCGGCCGGTTCGCCCACCTCGGCATTCAGGTCCGCGAGGGTGACCCGCGCGCCGGCCTGGGCCAGTCCCTTCGCGATCTCGTACCCGATGCCCTGGGCGCCGCCAGTCACGACAGCGTGGCGGCCGTACAGCTTGAACAGGTCGAGGATGGGCCGGGGTTCGGGGGCTGGAGTCATGGTCATCCTTTTCGTCGGCCGATCAGGCAGAGGGCGTCGGCGGCGTCGCGGCCTTGCGGAGCGCCTGCATCGCCCCGACCGGGCCGTTCGCCTTCAGGCTGGCCGCCGCCGAGATGTACGCCGCGCGGAACCGCTCGTCCTGGGCGAGGTCGCCAAAGACTTCCGGCTGCTCAAGGAACACGCCGGGCGTCTGCTGATCCTGCCGGGCCAGATCGGTCAGAGCGGTCGCGCGTGGATCGACCAGATCCGGGCGATCCGGGCTGGCGATGTACGCACTCCAGGAGGCGACGACCAGCGCCGACCGGTCGATCCCGCCGCCGGTGGCAAGCTGCTCGCGCACCACAGGCAGCAGGAATTTCGGGATGCGCTCGGAGCCATCCACGATCAGGCGGGCCAGCGTGTCGCGGATGGCCGGGCTGGCGAACCGTTCGATCAGCTCATGCTGGTAGGCGCCGAGGTCGATGCCCGGCACGGGGCGCAGGGTCGGCGTGGCCTCCAGCGCCATGTAGTCCAGCAGGTACGCCACGAAGTCCGGATGCTGGCAGACCTCATGGGCATACGTGTACCCGGCCAGCAGGCCCAGGTAGGCCATGGCCTGGTGCGAGGCGTTCAGCAGCCGGAGCTTCATCAGTTCGTAGGGCTCGACGTCATCCACGACCTGCACACCCACCGTCTCCAGCGCCGGGCGCCCCAGCGTGAACTGGTCTTCGAGCACCCACTGCGTGAAGGTCTCGGCCACGACCGGCCAGGCGTCCTCGACGCCGAACTCGGCGCCGACCTCAGCGCGCACCTGATCCGTGGTGGCGGGCGTGATGCGGTCGACCATCGAGTTCGGGAACGCGACCTTCGCCGCGATCCACTCGCCCAGACCGGGGTCCTTCAGGCGCGCGAAGGCCGTCAGGACGCGCTGGGTGACGTGGCCGTTGCCCTGGATGTTGTCGCAGGACATCACCGTGAAGGGTGCCAGCCCCCGGTCGCGGCGGCGGCGCAGCCCCTCGGTCAGGAGGCCGAACACGCTTTTTGGCACGGCGCCGGGCTGCAGATCCGCCTGAACGTCCCCGCTGGGATCGAATTCGCCGGTCACGTTGTTCAGGCTGTAGCCGCCCTCGGTGACGGTGAGCGACACGATCCGCGTGTCCGGGTGCGCGAGCGTCTCGATCACGGCCTCGGGATCGTCCGGCGCGAACAGGAAGGTGTGGATCGCGCCGATCACGCGGGCCTCGGCGTGGCCGTCCGGGGATTTGGTGAGCAGGGTGTAGAGGTGATCCTGCTCGTGCAGGACATCCCGCATGCGGGCGTCGTGCGGCAGGACGCCCACGCCGCAGATGCCCCACTCGTGACCGGCGCCGGTGTTGAGCAGGCGGTCGAGATACATGGCCTCATGCGAGCGGTGGAAGCCGCCGACACCGAAGTGGACGATGCCGGTGCGGAGGGTCTGGGGGTCGTAGTGCGGCACCTCCACGTGGGGGAGGGGGCCGGCCAGGGCCGCCGAGTTGAGCTTGACCATGCTGGGCACTCCAGGGGTGTCACGTGCTGGCCTGGCTGGGTGGCCTGCACGGACGGATGAGAGGACGGAGGTGGGTCAGGTGGGTCGTGCGGAGCGAAATATCTTGGGTGGGAGGGGCGCCGACCGAACCTGACCGGTGGCAGGCGCCCACACCCTACTTCACGGCGCCGAAGCTGAGGCCGCGGACGAGCTGGCGCTGGGCGAGCCAGCCGAAGATCAGCACCGGGAGGACCGTCAGGGTCGCGGCGGCGCTCATCTTCGCCCAGAACAGCCCCTCGCTGGTCTTGAACTGCCCGATGAACACCGAGAGCGGCGCGGCCTCCGAGTTCGTCAGGTTCAGGGCGAAGAACACCTCGTTCCACGCGAAGATCAGGCACAGCAGCGCCGTGGCGGCCACGCCGGGCATCGAGAGCGGCAGGGCGATCCCGAAGAATTCCTGCGCCACGCTCGCCCCGTCCACTTTGGCGGCCTCGTAGATGGCGTAGGGAATCTCGGTCATGTACGAGTGCATCATCCACACGACCAGCGGCAGGTTCATGGTGGTGTACATCAGGATCAGGCCGGGCAGGGTGTCGATCAGGTGCAGGTTGCGGAACAGCAGGAAGATCGGCACGATCACGCCGACCGCCGGCATGAACTTGGTGCTGAGCATCCAGGTCAGGACGCCTTGCGCGCGCGCCGTGGGGTAGACAGCCAGCGCGAAGGCAGCCGGGAGGCCCAGGATGAAGGCGAGCAGCGTGCTGCCGATGGCCGCGACCAGGCTGTTGCGCAGCGCGTGGAAGTAGGTGGGCAGGGCGTTCTGGAAGTTCTCCAGGACGGGCGTGAAGGCGAACACGGGCGGCACCTGGAAGGCCTGCGCCTCAGTCTTGAAGGCCGCCATGATCATCCACACCAGCGGAAACAGGAAGGCGATGGCGATGAGGTACGTGACGACGGTCAGGACGGCGTTGCGGACGCGGTAGCGGTCGCTGACTGTGCCGGTGCGGGTCGGGCTGGGTACGGCGGTCATGTCATCCCCCCTGGCTGCTGCGGGTGCGGCTGATCAGGCGCAGCAGGTACACGGCGAGCACGTTGGTGAGGATCACGGTCAGCACCCCGGCGGCGCTGGCCAGGCCGATGTTGTACTCGGCGAAGGCCTTCTGGTAGATGAAGTACGGCAGGTTCGTGGTGGCGATGCCTGGCCCGCCGGAGGTCGAGCCGTAGATCTCGCCGTATACCTGCAAGAGAGCGATGGTTTCCATCAGCACGACCACCTGGATGGCCTGCATCCAGTGCGGCAGGACGATGTGCTGGAATTCCTGGATGGGGCTCGCGCCGTCCAGCCGGGCGGCTTCGAGCTGGTCGTCCGGGAGGCTCTGGAGGCCGGTCAGCAGGATCAGCATGGCAAAGGGCGTCCATTCCCAGGTGATCATGGCGATCACGCTGGCCATCGGGTACTGCGCGAGCCAGTCGACAGGGTGGCCGCCGACCAGCGTCACGATCCACGAGAAGAAGCCGAAGACCGGGTTGAGCAGCATGTTCTTCCACACGACCGCAGTCACGATCGGCATGACCAGGAACGAGCTGATCAGCAGGGTGCGCAGCAGCGTCCGTCCGGGGAAGTCGCGGTTGAGCAGCATGGCGAGGGCCCCGCCGATGAGCAGCGTCAGGATCAGGGTGCCGCCGGCCAGCACGATGGTGTTCCACAGGATGTGCAGGTTCTGCGGATCGGTCAGCAGGTTGCGGTAGTTCTCCAGTCCGATGAAGGGCCGGCTGCCGGGGATTACCAGGTTGTAGCGGAAGAACGAGTAGTAGATGGTCATGAAGAACGGCACCTGGGTGGTGCAGATCAGGTAGATCATCGCGGGCCAGATCAGGGCGGCGGGGGTCAGACGCAGGCCGCGTTTGGGGGCCGGGGACAGTCCGGTCACGGTGGTCGGGGTGGCGACGGCGGTCATGGGTTCACCTCCTGCTGAGGGGTGGCGGGACTGGGGGCGGCCAGGGCGGGGCGGCGGGCAGTGGTGCGGCGGGAATGGAGCCGGGCGGGAAGGGGGCACGAGCGCTCCCCTCCTCCCGCCCGGTCAGGCCACTGGACTTACTTCTGGTAGCCGCCGTCCTTGGCGGTCTTCTCGGCGGCGGCCTGCGCCTGCGTGAGGGCCTGGTCGACGGTGGTCTGCCCGCTGATGGCCCCGGCCAGGAACTGACCGACCTGGGTGCCGAGCGCCTGGAACTCGGGAATCGCGACGTACTGGATACCGGTGTAGGGCACGGGATCCTTGGTGGCGTGGTTCACGTCGGCGGCGTTGATGCTGCTCAGCACCAGTGCGCTGAAGGCGCCGGCGGCCTTCTTGTAGTTGGCGTTGTTGTAGGTGCTGGTGCGGGTGCCGGGGGGAACCGAGGCCCAGGTGCCCTTCTCCTTGGCGACCAGGGCAATGTATTCCTGGCTGGTGGCCCAGGTGATGAACTTGAAGGCGGCGTCTTCCTGCTTGCTGCTCTTGGGAATGGCGAGGTTCCAGCTCCAGTACCAGTTGTTGCCGCGCGGCGTGGTGCCGACCGGGGCCTTGGCGAAGCCCACCGACTTGGTGATCTTGCTGCTGGCCGGATCGCTCAGGAAGCCGGCGGCGACGGTCGCGTCGACCCACATGCCGCACTTGCCCTGGCTCATCAGGGTGAGGTTCTCGGTAAAGCCGTTGGACGTGGCGCCGGGAGGGCCGTACTTCTTGATGGTGTCGACGTAGAAGGTCATGGCGTTCTTCCACGCAGGGGAGTCAAGCTGGGCCTTCCAGCTCGGATCGAACCAGCGGCCGCCGAAGGTGTTGACGACGGTGGAGAAGACCGCCATGTTCTCACCCCAGCCGGGCAGGCCGCGCAGGCAGATGCCGTACACGCCCTTGGAGGGGTTGTGGATCTTGGCGGCGAAGCCCTGAATCTGCTGCCACGTGGGCTGGGTGGGCATGGTCAGCCCGGCGGCCTTGAAGAGATCCTTGTTGTAGAAGGTCATGGAGCTCTCGGCGTAGAAGGGCACTGCGTACAGGTTGCCGTTCTGGGTGAGCGCGCCGCGCACGCCGGGCAGGATGTCGTTGACGTTGTAGGCCTTGGCGATGTCGGCGTTCTTGGCGAACAGGGGGGTCAGCGGATCGAGCCAGCCGTTCTTCGCCCAGATCGGCACTTCGTAGGCGCCGACGGTGGCGACGTCGAAGGAGCCCGCGCCGCTGGCGACGTCCAGGGTGATCTTCTGACGCAGTTCGTTCTCGGGGAGCGTCACCCACTTGACCGTGATGTCTGGGTACTTCTTGTTGAACTCGGGGGTGAGCTTCTGCATGGTCACCATGTCCGGGTTGTTCACGGTGGCGATGGTGATGGTGCTGGCCGCTTGGGCGGTGGCGGTCAGGGCAAGGCTAAGCAGCAGGGCACGCTTCATGGGTTCCTCCGGGGGCCGCCGTGGGGCGGCGCGAGAACGGCGCGGTTCGGTCGCATCGGGAACTCGGGTGCCCCGTCGCGGGTCCGGTGGCCGCTCCACCGAACACCTGAGTTGAATGGTCTCGTGGCCATTAGTGAACCATACTTGTGGGCCCGTGTCTAGTGGTCCGCAAAATACTCTGTACCTGGTGCAATGGGCTCGTGACCATTTTCACCAAATCTGCGTGCCGTCTTGACCTACACTGACGTATGCCCACCATCCAGGACGTCGCGCGACTGGCGGGCGTCTCTCCCACCACCGCCAAACGCGCCCTGCGCGATCCCGACAAACTCACCCCGGACACCCTGCTCCGCGTGCAGCAGGCCATTGAGCAGCTGCACTACGAGCCGGATCAGCGGGCCGGCAGTCTGCGCGGCGGCCAGAGCAGCACCATCGGCCTGATCCTCGGGTCGATCCTGGAGCCGTTCTTCGCGCAGTTCGCCCGCAGCGCCGCGCACGTCCTGGCCGAGGCCGGCTACACCGTCATCATCTCCGAGAACGAGTACTCGGCCCAGCGCGAACTCGAGGAACTGCGGCGCTTGTACGGTCAGCGGGTGGCCGGGATCATGCTGCGTCCCGGCTACGGTCCGCACAGCCGCGACTACCTCGCCCGACTCGCCGCGCGGGACGTCGCGGTCGTCGAATACGACTACACGCACCCGCACTCGCCCTACCCCAGCGTGGTTCTCGACAACCGTGGGGCCATGCGCCAGGCCGTGCAGTACCTGCACGGCCTCGGGCACCGAGACATCGCCGCCCTCGGTACCTATCACCCCGTCATCCACCCGGAAGAGCGCAGCCGCACCTTCCCCGAGGCCATGAACGAGCTGGGCCTGACCGTGCCCACCGAATACCAGCGCGTCACGCTGCTCACGGAAGACACCGCATACACCCTGACCCATGAGCTACTCTCGTTGCCCCGCCCCCCCAGCGCCCTGATCGCCCTGACCGGCACCCAGGCGGTGGGCGCGTACCGCGCCATCCAGGAGCGGGGCCTGCGGATTCCGCACGACCTGAGCCTGATCACCTTCGACAATTACCCGTGGACCGCGCTGGTCGATCCGCCCATCACGGTGCTCGAACAGCCGGCCGAGGCGATGGCCACCGCCACCGCCCAGCGGCTGCTTGAGCGGCTCGACACCGAACCGCGAGCGCCCGCGACCCACGAGGTCTTTCCCGCTCGCCTGATCGTGCGGGGCAGCTGCGCCGTGCCCGCCACCCCCGCCAGTCCCCTGCTGAGGCGGGCGTGACCCGCCCGGAAGCCGCGCGCCCCTACTACGGCTGGGTGATCGTCGGGATCACGGTGCTGGCGCTGCTGATTGCCGCCGGGGCCCGCAGCGCGCCCGGCGTGTTCCTGCTGCCCATGCAGGACAGCCTGGGCCTGAGCCGGGCCACGCTGTCGTTCTCGGCCAGCCTGGGGCTGCTGGTCTTCGGACTGGCCGCGCCCCTGTCGGGCCGCCTGATGGACGTGTTCGGCCCCAGGCGCGTGGCCACCGCCGGCCTGCTGCTGGTCGCGTTGAGCTTCGGCCTGAGCACCCTGGCGCACTCGGCGCTGGCGCTGCACCTGACCTGGGGGCTGCTCAGCGGTCTGGGCACTGGACTGGTCGGGAGCGTGCTGGGCGCGACCGTCGCCACCCGCTGGTTCGTCAGGAAGCGCGGGCTGGTGGTCGGCATGTTCGGCGCGGCCACCAGCGCCGGGCAACTGCTGTTCATCCCGCTGCTCACCGGCTGGGCCGGTCGACTGGGATGGAGCGGAGCGACCCTGGTGATCGCGGGCGTGGCCCTGCTGCTGGCCCCGGTCGTGTGGAGCCTGCTGCGCGACCGGCCTGAACAGCTCGGCCTGCAACCGGACGGCGACCGGCACGCGCTGCCCATGCCGGCTCCCACGCCCGACCCCGGCGTGATGCGCCGCGCCCTGAAAAGCCGGGACTTCTGGCTGCTGTCCACCACCTTCTTCGTGTGCGGGTTCACGTCCAACGGCATCATCGGCACCCACTTCATCGCGTACTGCGGCGACCTGGGCCTCACAGCGGGCTTCGCCGCCGGCATGCTCGCGCTGATGGGCGCGTTCAACTTCATGGGCACGCTGGCGAGCGGGTACTTCACGGACCGGGTCGATCCGCGCTTCCTGCTCGCGCTGTACTACGTGTTCCGGGGGGTAAGCCTCGCGATCCTGCCGCTGGTGCCGCCGGGGCTGGCGCTCACCGCCTTCGCGGTGCTCTTCGGGCTGGATTACATTGCGACCGTGCCGCCCACCACCGCCCTGACCGCCGACACCTTCGGCCGGGCGAACGTAGGCACCGTGTACGGCTGGATCTTCTGCGCCCATCAGGTCGGCGCGGCGCTGGCGTCGTGGCTGGGTGGGGCCGTGCGCGATTCGGCCGGCAGTTACGGCCCGGCCTTCATCGCGGCGGCGGTGCTTGCGGTCGCCGCGGGCGTGCTCGCGCTGGGCGTGACCTCGCCGGCGCGGCGGGCGGTTCGTCCCGCGTAGGGACGCTAGCCTGCCCGCATGGTTGAGTCCGATTTCACTCCCGGTCAGGCCGAGGTGGTTGACCGCGCCGCGTCCGCCATCCGTGAACACGCGTCCGCGTGCGAGGCCGCGCAGGACGTCACCCCGGCCGCCGCGCGGGCGCTGTCGGACAGCGGCTATACCCGCCTGACGCTGCCCGAGGAGGCGGGTGGACTGGGCGCCACGCTGACCCAGTTCGCCCGCGCGCAGCTGGAACTCGGCCGGGCAGACGCCAGCCTCGCGCTGGTCCTGGCGATGCATGGACACGTGACCGGCTCGGCCTTCCAGGGTCGCAGCCTGCCGCCCGCCCTGCTGGACGCCGTGGCCGGCGCCGGCGTGCGCGGCGAACTGCTCAATGCCCTGGCGAGCGAGCCGGAACTGGGCAGTCCGTCGCGCGGCGGGCTGCCGCGCACGGTGGCCGTCCCGGACGGCAGCGGGTTCGAGAGCGCCACCTGGCTGGTCACGGGCCGCAAGACCTGGAGCACGGGCGCGCGGGCGCTGCGCTGGGCGCTGGTGAGCGCGGCCACGCCCGATGGCCGGGTGGGACGCTACTGGATTGATCTCCGTGGCGAGGGCGTGCGGATCGAGCCGACCTGGGTGGACGCCCTTTCGCTGCGCGGCAGCGGCAGCCACGACGTGGTGTTCGATCACGCCCCGGCCGCGCTCCAGGCTCCGCCCGCCGGGGCCCGCCCGGCCGGCAGCGCGTGGTTCTGGACAGCGGTGGCGGCCACCTACCTCGGCGTGGGGGTGGCGGCCCAGGACGCGCTGACGGCCTACGCCCAGGCGCGGGTGCCGACCGCACTGGGTGCCCCCATCGCCACGCTGCCGCGCGTGCAGGAGAATGTCGGGCGCCTCGCCGCCGATCTGCTCGCCGCGCGGACACTGCTGCTCCACGCCACCGCCACCTGGGACGCGGTGACGGACGCCGCCGCCATCCCGCTGATCGGCGCGGCCAAGGCCGTCGCCACGAACGCCGCCGTGAACGCCACGGACCTCGCCGTGCGGACGGCCGGGGGCGGGGCGCTGACCGGCGCGCTGCCGCTGGGGAAACTGCTGCGCGATGCGCGTGCGGGTCTGACCCACCCGCCCGGTGAAGACGCGGCGTTCACCGCGTTCGGCGCCGCGCACTTCAGGGGGATGGATGTCCCTTAAGGCCCCTCCTTCGCCTTAAGAAAGGCGGGCATGTGCGTCAGCTTCGCCCGCTTAGACTGCGCTCATGCCCGTTTTCCTCCATGCCCTGCGCGGGGTGCTGCCCGAAACTGCCTACGCGCAGGCGCGGATCCGTGATGTGATCCGCGCCCAGCCTGAACTCGACCGGCTGGGCCAGCGGCTCACGACCAGTATCTTCAACAACGCGGGCATCGAGACGCGCCACTCCGTCGTGCCAGACTTCGGGCCGCAGGGGGCCGGACTGTTCTACGACCCGCAGACCGAGCGGATGCTCACGCCCAGCACCGGGGTCAGGAACGCGTACTACGTCGAGCACGCCACGCCGCTGTTCCTGGCAGCGGCCCGCGCGGCCCTCGCTGCCAGTCCGCACCTGAAGGCCGCCGATATCACGCACGTGGTCACGGTCTCGTGCACGGGCTTCTATGCGCCGGGGCCCGAGTACGCGATCGTGCGTGGCCTGGGACTGAGTCCGCAGACGCAGCGCTTCCACCTGGGATTCATGGGCTGCTACGCGGCCTTCCCGGCCCTGCGTATGGCCCGCGCCTTCTGCGAGGCCGACCCGGACGCCGTGGTGCTGGTCGTGTGCGCGGAACTGTGTACCATCCACATGCACTCCGTGAATGACCCGGACACGCTGATCGCCAACTCGGTCTTCGCAGACGGCGCGGCGGGCGTGATCGTGTCCGCCAGGACGCCCGCCGCCGGCACGCCCGCCCTGCGCATGGACGGGTTCGGCACCACCCTGACCCCCGAGGGTGTGGGCGAGAAGGAGATGGCCTGGACGGTCGGCGACCAGGGCTACGACATGGTGCTGAGCACCTACGTGCCGGAGATCATCGAGGCGAACATCGGGCCAGTCTTGACCGACCTGCTGACCCATGACCGGGGGCTGGCGGGCGCGGCCAGCGCGCAGGTGCAGCGCTGGGCGATCCATCCCGGCGGGCGGCAGATCCTCGACCGCGTGCAGGGAGCACTGGAGCTGAGTGACGGACAACTTGCGCCGTCCCGTGAGGTGCTGCGCCGGGCAGGCAACATGAGCAGCGCCACCGTGCTGTTCATCCTGCAGGACGTGCTCGCTCAGGGCACGGACGGCGAGCGGGTGGCGGCGCTCGCCTTCGGGCCGGGGCTCACGGTCGAATCCGGGCTGTTCACGATCTGCAGCGGCCTGGACTGATGGGCGCGGAGCGGTGGCCGGGCGGCTGGCGCACGCGGGCCGTGCACCTGCCCGAGATCATGGACGATCCGCAGTGTGATCCGGCGGGACTGGAGCGCACCTACCGGGCCTTCGGCACCATCAATGCCCTGATCGCCGGCTGGCGGCTGGTGTACCGGCGCGACCTGCGCCCGTTCCTGATCCGTCCGGGCGGCGCGACGCTGCTCGACATCGGCTGCGGCGGCGGGGATGTGGCGCGGCACCTGGCTCGCTGGGCAGCCCGGGATCGCCTGCGCCTGCAAGTCACGGCCATCGATGCCGACGGGCGGGCCATCGCCTATGCGCGGGCGCAGGCGCCTGCGGAGAACGTGACATACCGGCAAGCGTTGAGCAGCGACCTGCGCGCCGAGGGACAGCACTTCGACCTCGTGATCTCGAACCACCTGCTGCACCACCTGAATGCCGCCGACCTCGCCTCCCTGCTGGCTGACACCGAGGCGCTGTGCACGGGGCTGGCGGTGCACGGCGACATCGAGCGGCATCCGCTGGCGTACGCGGCGTACCGGCTGGTCACGCCGCCATTGTTTCCAGGCTCGTTCATCCAGGTCGACGGCCTGCGCTCGATCCGCCGATCGTACACGCATGCGGAACTCGCGGCGGCCGCCCCAGTGGGTTGGGTGGCGCGGCGGCAGGTGCCGTTCCGCAACCTGCTGACGTGGCGGGCCCCGCGTGCCTGACACGTGTGAGGTCGCCGTGGTCGGGGGCGGGCCGGTGGGCCTGTACCTCGGGCTGCTGCTCGGCCGGGCGGGGGTGGAGGTGCGCGTGCTGGAACGGCGCCTGGCCGTCAGCACGCATTCCCGCGCGGTAGGCCTCCACCCGCCGGCGCTGGAGGGTTTCGACGAGGTGGGCGGCCTGGGCCGGAGCATGGCCGACGCGGGGATTCGCATCCGCCAGGGCGTGGTGCGCGGTCCGTCGGGCACGCTGGGCACCCTCAGCTTTGCGGGCACGAGTGCCACCCACCCGTACGTGCTGGCGCTGCCGCAGCGGCAGACCGAGACGCTGCTGGAAGACGCCCTCGTCCGGCTGGCTCCAGACGTGCTCCGCCGTGGCGTGACCGTGACTGGTCTGGAGCAGACGGACCGTCATGTCGATCTGCGCGTGGAGGGCACGCGAACCCCTCCAGCTGTCCTGCGGGCCCGGTACGTGGTCGCCGCCGACGGACGGCGCAGCACCGTCCGTGAGGCGGCCGGTCTTCCCTTCCCCGGCCGCACCTACGCGGCGACTTACCTGATGGGCGATTTCCCGGACGTGTCTGCGTACGGCCCGGACGCCGTGATTACCCTCAGTGCCGGCGGTGTGGTCGAATCATTCCCATTGCCCGGCGACCAGCGGCGCTGGGTGGCCCAGACGCCCGAGCTGCTGCCGGAGGCCACGCCCCAGCACCTCGGAGGGATCGTCGCGCAACGCACCGGCCTCCGCGTGCCTGCTGACGAGGCCACGATGCTCAGTGCCTTCGAGGTGCGGCGTCATCTGGCTCCGGGCTTCAGGGCGGGCCGGGTGCTGCTCGCTGGCGACGCGGCGCATGAGGTCAGTCCAATCGGCGGTCAGGGAATGAACCTCGGCTGGCTGGATGCCCGCGACCTTGCACCCAGGCTCGTGGCGGCGCTGGATGGCGACCCGCTGCCCCTCCGCGGGTACGGTGACCTACGGCGGCGATCCGCCCGGCGAGCCGCCCGGCAGGCGGAACTGAACATGTGGCTGGGCCGGCCCCTTCAGGGCCCCGAAGGTCAGCTGCGCGAGCGCATGATGGCTGGCCTGCTCGCCAGTCCGGCGAGCGCGCTCCTGGCCCGGGCATTCACCATGCGCGGCCTGTGACGCGTCGTCCCCGATGTAGACTGATGGCCCCCCGGACTGTGTTGCCTTCTTCCGTGTAGGTGCCAGATCATGCACGTCAGATAAGGGAGTCCAACTTGATGGTGTTCGGTTCGTCTGTGGTTCTGCGCACGTGTGCGCTCTGCTCGACGCCACTCGGCCTGGCGACGGTTCCTGCCAATTCAAATGACTCCCCCGCCGCCTCACGTGGCCAGGCCGGTATCTCAGCGTCCCTGCAGACCACCCGCCGGGCATGCTGAAACTCTACGTGCTGGGCCACACCTACGCCACGCTGGATGGCCGGCCGGTCCGCCTGTCGACCAAATCCCTGGCCCTGCTCACCTATCTGGCGCTGGAGGGCCGCCCCCAGCACCGCGATCACATGGCGGACCTCCTGTGGGATTCAGCGGGCGCCCTGCGGAACCTCCGGGTGGAGCTCAGCCGCCTGCGGCAGCGTGGACTCGACCTGTTCCCACCGGCCCAGCCCATGCTGGAACTGAGTGTCCGCACGGACCTCGATGACTGGCTGGCCTCGGACGGCGACGTGGGTGAGGCGCAGTTGAGTACCTGGCTCGCGGTGGCCTCGACCCCAGCCCTGGGCGGCCTGGACGATGTGGGCACCCTGGCGTTCCGCGCGTGGCTGGATGCCCGGCGGGCCCTGATCGGTCAGGTGATCGAAGAACACCTGGTCAGCGTTCGCGCCCGCCTGCTGGAACGCGGAGGCCCGAGGATCAGGATGATCGAGGCCCAGATGCAGCGCCTGGAGATTCCCGTGGCGCCCCTGGTCGCCCCACCGGCGCCAGCGCCTTCTGCGCTGATGTTCGAACGCCCGGAGGTGCAGGCCCGGCTGCTGGACGCGCTGGGACGGGCCGGGACGGCGCCGCATCTGATCCTCGTGGAGGAGCGGGCCGGTTCGGACGTCCGAGACCTGATGGCGGAGGTGGCCGTCCGGGCCGGCTGGCAGCTGCTGGAGGTCAAGGCCTCCTCGGACGCCGAGCTGATCGCGTCGGTTCTGGAACGTCAGCTGTCCGGGCTGGAACCCATGGGTGACACCCCTTCTGACCCGGCCACATCAACGCGGACAGAAGGGGTGGGAAGGTCATTGCGCCGCTCCTGGGCGCGCCTGGTGGCCCGTGGTCTGAAACTGGCCGTGGCGATCCAGGTGGATTCCTGGCTGTCCGAGGCGACGGTCGAGAGCGTGCACTACGCGATGGGCCTGCCTGGGCCGCTCGCCATCGTGCTTTACGGGGCTGGGAGTGTCGACCAGTTCCACCAGCATGACCTGGCGGCCATCGACCAGCGCCGCGTGATCCGGCTGCCGATTCCGCCCCTGGGTGTGGGGGAGATCCTGGCGGTGCTCAACCGGGTCGAACGCACCCTCGACCCGGAGCAGCGGCTGGCACGGGCGACCATGATCGCCCAGGAGTCCGAGGGCTGGGAACTGTTCGCCCGCTCGCTCATCTCTCAACCCTCCGATCTCACCGGGCCGGTGTCCCTGCCCGGTGAAATTCGGGAGGCCCTTCTGGCCGATGTGGCCTCGCTCGGGCCTGCACTCCGGAGTGCCCTGGCCAAACTGGCGACGGTCCACAGCCCGTTCGACCTGGACATCGCCCGGCTGCTGGTCGGTGAGGACGCGGCGGGTGTCCTGGATGAAGCCGAGCGGCGTGGCCTGCTGGTCACGGCCGCCGCCCAGGAAGTGGTGACCATGCCGCTGCTGCGGTACCAGTCGAGCGATCAGGATGATCAGCTGACGCTGGCGAGCGAGCCGCTTCGGGCGGCGCTCTCCGGAACGCTCACAAGTACCGAGCGGCGCGCGCTGCGGACGAAACTGGCCATGTTTCATCTCAATACCCGGCCGGACGCCGGTCTGGCGCTGTACTACGCCCAGCGATCCGCCCGGCCGGATCTTGCGGAGGCGGCGCAGGGCTTGCTGGCGAAGACCCCGCCGGGACAACGGATGGCGAGGCCCATGGTGGGGACGCCCTCCGGGCATCAGGCCCATCCCCGGCTCACGGACGTGCAGCGTCTGGAGCGTCGAACCGGGAACGGGTACCGGGTCGTGCTGGAGGGTGGCCAGCTTCAGGTGCTGCGCTACGGCGTGCACACGCGGGCTCCCCTGCTGCGTCTGCGCTGGTCGAGCGTGCCCGCTGGCGAGTGGCAGTTCGTGGGCCGGATCGACGTGTTCCGTGAAGCGCCGGAGCTGGGCCGGACGACGTCAGCGTTTGCGGTGGGGGTGCAGTTCCCGGACGCCCCTCTGGCGATGTACAGCACGGAGGCCATCTGGGTGGCGCCGGACCGGGCCGATCGCCCGGCAGGTGGTCAGGTGCCTCTGGGCCGCTGGTTCAGGCTCTCTGGCCGCAGTGAGGGTGGTGCGGTCGAACTGCAGGTGCGCGGCCTCGATGTGGCCCTGACCGTGGCCCTGTGGCATTCGGGTGGACAGACGCTGATTCCCGTTCCGGGACTACCGGGCACAGCAGGTTCAGGGGTACGGTAGACCACTCAAAGGGATGGCGCTGTTACCTTTAGAAAACCTTAATCCGTTCTGACCCTTGGTTCTAACACGTCCAGGCCCTGTGAAGTCGCGCGTCCTTGGACTGACCTGATCTTCCTGAAGGTGATGAGTGAGTCTAAGGATCAGAGCAGTACGTCACCGCTTCATGCCTCGGGGCATCGTTCCACATTGAACGGAGTGAGGGTCAGCGGTCGGATGCACTGGGGGCACCCGACCGGGGGGACTCTCATTTATGAAAATCAGGTGTAGATGAGATGAAGATCCCCTAAGGACAGCTGAAGGCCGTTCAGGTGCTTCTTTATAGGCACCCCGAATGTCAATAGATTACGAACGACTCATATCATGAGGGTGAAGAATGACACGAAATACTCAGCAATTGAATTTGGCAAGACCACCCATTATTTGATGTCGGTTTTTTAATACAAGCTGGGCGCCAATGACCGTTAACCTGCCGCCCATGAAAAGAAGTCTCCCCCTGTGCCTCACCCTGTTGACCGCACTGATCAGTGCCTGTGGTCAGCAGAACGCCTCTCAGCCAGCCGCGAGCACTCCTGCCAGCGTGAGTCTTGAGGCCACCACCGAACTGTCCAGCCTGACGGTCGTCAATCCCGGGACGCAACAGGGCGCCGTCACCGTGAGCGACTCTGCCGCCACCGGGGGCACAGCGATTCAGCTCAAGGCGGTGGGCAGCAGCGTGGCCTTCGCCCTGCCGTCCACCTTCCAGTCGGGAGACACCTCTGTCAGCATCCGGGCCCGCGGCGTCTCGGATCAGGGTTCGCCGGTGGTCAGCCTGATGCGCGGCACCCAGGAACTCGCCCGCAAGACGCTGAAGAGTGCCACCTACACGACCGTGTATTTCGGCCACTTCATGTTGAAGACCGGGGACACGCTCAGCGTTCGGCTCGTCAACGGCGACTCTGCAACGCGCCGGGCCGCCGTGGTGGATTACCTGAGTTTCGTCCCGAAAACCAGTCCGGCGCCAGCACCGGCTCCTGCACCAGCTCCCACCCCGACACCCACTCCAACGCCAACCCCGACACCCACCCCAACGCCAGCGCCGGCCCCTGCGCCCACGCCCTCCGGCATTCACCTGCCGCCGACCGGCAAGGTCAGCTGGGACTGGCAGATCGGAGCCGGCAGTGATTCTCAGATCACAGCCCCATCCGGCACCGCCCTCCTGGACGTCGACGGGTTCGGCACGAGCGCCGCGAAGGTCGCGCAGCTCAAAGCGCAGGGCCTGTATACCGTCTGCTACCTCGATGTCGGCAGCTACGAGCCCGGCCGCCCCGACTCCAGTCAGTACCCGTCCTACCTGAAAATCCAGCAGGATCCCGACTGGCCCAGCGAATACTTCCTGGACGTGACGGATGTGTTCAAACCGAATTCGGCGCTGGCCACCATCCTGCGGGCCCGCTTCGCGATGTGCAAGGACAAGGGCTTCGATGCTGTGGAGCCCGACAACCTCCAGAACGACGAGAACGTCTCGGGCGGTCGGATCACCACCCAGCAGCAGATCGACTTCAACGGCTGGGTGGCCGATGAGATCCACGCCGCCGGGCTGGCCGCGTTCCAGAAGAACGGCCCGGACAAGATTCTCCTGAAAGACCGCACGGGCAAGATGATGGTCGAGAAGTTCGACGGCATCCTGAACGAGCAGTGCCAGGAATACGGCGAGTGCGCGTCGCTTGCGGAGTACACCAAGCGGGGCAAACTCGCCCTGGACGTCGAGTACAAGTCTGGCCTGTCCCTGAACTGCACGCAGTCCGCCAGCCTGCAGATGAACGCGATGAAACGTGACCTGGATCTCGTCGGCCCCTCGATGTCCGGCTATTCCCGCCAGACCTGCAACTGAGCCTCCTCACAGCAGCACACGCCCATCACGTTCGGGGCGTGTGCTGCTGTGGTTCATTCGGTGGGTCTTAAATCTGGGTCAGATCGCGGTTGCTGATGAAGGTGGACACTCCCAGCCGGGTGGCCCGACGCCGGGCGAAGCGCCGCAGCGCCGGGGTGTCGGCGTAGTCGAGCGCGTAGGCATCGAGTTTCAGCCGCCGCGCCAGATCGAGGAGCCCTTCGGTGTAGGCGAGTTCGTGTCCGTGAAAGGCGTGGTACCCGCCCTGCCACGTGGTCGAGAACGATTCGATCAGAACGCCGTCCACGCAGCCGCGCAGGCGTTCGAGCAGGTCGAAGCCCCGGTTGGCGAGCAGATACCCGCTGCCTGACCATTGCCGGATCTGCCGCACGAGCCGGATCATGGCGCGTTTCTGATACGGGTCGGACGCGGCACTGTCCAAGGTGTCCAGCAGGAAGCCGTCGAAGACCTTGGTGTGGCGTTCCACCTGCGCGTGGATATGTTCGCGCCACGCGGGGTGCCGGACATTCACCCGGCGGGTCTGCCACTCCGGGTGAATGTCATCACTGGTCCACGGAGCGGGGCCACCGTCGTCTTCTCCCAGGCTCAGGTAGGCGAGCACCTCCACGCCACGCGCCTGGAGTCGCGCCACCCGTTCCGGCCAGAAGTGGCCGGGCTGCACCACCACACGCCGGTAGCGGGTGAGGGCCGGGACGAGTTCCGGCCCGTAGTACACCGCCAGCGACCGGTGCCTGGCCGGATCCTCGCGGTCATCCAGCGGCGGAACCAGGTACGTCTGGGGATGCCGGAGTGTGGGCATCAGGGCACAGGGGCCGTGACCGACTGACCGGCCATGAGCGTGAGGGTGCTGATCTTCTGACCGGCGTAGGTCTGGGTGGTGCCCACCGTCACGCCGGTCACGTAGGCGTCGCCACCCCGGGCGGAGGTCAGCGTGACGGTCTTCACCACGCGATCCCAGCGGCCGCTCAGGCCGCTTTTCATGAATGTCGTCCGCGACTTCACGTAGGCTCCCACGGCGTCCCAGCGCAGGGTCTTGAGGGGGAGGGTCGAGTACTTCATGTACTTGGTCAGCAGCGCCGATTCCCAGTCGTAGGCGAGGCTCCGGCCGGTCGCATACTGCCGCAGGTTGTCCTGGTGCATGTAGTGCGGGAAGGCCCCACCACTCAGCAGGTGCGAGAGCGCGATATCCGATTCCTTGTCCTGGATCTCGGTGTAGCTGAGGTTGTGGTCCCAGAAGGGCAGCGTGCCGCCCGGACCGTACACCGAGTTGTACGCGGCCGTCATCTGGGCCGGGGTCGTCACGGAATAAAAGACGTTGGTGGGCCAGCGCGGCACCAGGAAGATGCTGGCATTCAGCGGGTGCACGATGCCGCAGTTCATGCAGGTGGGATCCCACTGCCCGTCCACCGAGTGGTTCGAGGCGAGGTACACGTCACCGGACTTCTGCGCGGCCTGCAGGAAGTTGACGTTCGACGCCTTCAGGCCGTAGTTGGTCTTCGGGCCGTCGCCTGCCGGGTTGTAGTAGCCCAGGCCGGACATGTCGCCGGTCACGAGGCTCTTGCGGCTGAGGTTCAGGTCGAGGGTCTGCGCAACGTCGATGTTCGGCTTCAGCTGCGCCAGCGAGTCGGCGTAGTTCAGGGAGTCCATGTACTCGTGCTGGAGGGTATGGCTGACCCAGTCGAAGTCCCACTTCAGGCAGCGGGACATGCTCGTCAGGGGATCCGGGCTGACCACGTTCGGATCACAGCTGGCTGGAGCGCTGGTGTTCGCGCCGCCCCCGTTGAAGACCATGCTGAAGGTGAAGTTGCTGGACACCGAGAAGGCGTTTTGCAGCGCGGTCTGCTGGTTCCTGACGGCCAGCGCGTCGCTGGCGCTGAGGCGGAATGCGTCCGGCTGGATGGTGAGGGTCGTCTCGTTGAACACGTCGCCCGGCAGGAACCAGTCGTCGATGTCGAGCTGGTTGTAGCGGCGGTATTCGCCCACATACACGCCCTTGGTCAGCCAGTTCACGAGGCTGGGGCTGATCAGGGCGCTGTGCAGCAGGTACGGGTTCTGCGCGAAGGTCAGGGCCAGCCGCTCTCGCGTGCCGGTGCCGAAGGTCGCAGTGGAGGTGGCGGCCAGCACGCGCCCGGCCGTGTCGGTCAGCAGGGGCGTGGTCGTGGTGCCAGCCACGGTGGCCAGCGTGGCCGGGTAGTTGTAGGCGTTGCGGATGGGCAGTTGCAGGCCCGCCTTAAGGTCCTTGAACACGGTGCGGCCCGTGGTGGTCATGACCGGATCTGCCGTGGCGGAGGCCACCCCGGCGTCGCGCAGGCCGTAGTCCTCGGGCCAGGTGCTGGGGTAGGTGTACAGCGAGAGCTGACGCGCCTGGTAGTCGGTCTCGTACTGCCACAGCAGGTTCCAGCCCGCCCAGTCCAGCGCGCTCTGCCAGTTGCCGGGGCTGGCCTCGTAGGCGAGGTTACCGGTGGTCAGGATCACGCCCTGGTACTTGCCCGTGCCGTCGGCCGCGACCAGCGTGTCGGCCGTGAACGCTCCGGGGACGCTGGGGTTCACCACGTCGTAGGGCACGCCCGCCTGGTCGAGCATGGTCTGGGCGTCGCTCAGGGCCGAGTCGGTGGACGACGCGGTGAGAATCAGCACGCGCAGCGCCACGACCGCCGTGTTCTGCACGGCGAGGGATCTCAGGGGCGTCGCCACGACCGGTTTCGCTCCTGTCAGTTGACGCAGGGGGGTGAGGGCACGGCCATCGGGCAGTGCAGGCGCCGCGAGCGTCACGGCGTGTGTGCCGCCGCGCGTGGTCGTCCCGCCTGGCACGGCCGCGCCGGACGTCTCAGGCGACGGCGTGGTCGAGCATGCGGCCAGGATCAGGCCGGGCAGCAGGGCACCCAGACGCAGCGAACGTTTAACTTTGGATCGCTTCATGACGGTTCTCCTCACGGCCCCAGGCCGCCGGTGCAGGGGTGTCTCCATACCAGAGATCGAGCAGGGCCTCGTCCAGCGTGAAGCGGGGCGCCCAGCCCAGCGCGCGGATGCGTTCCAGGTTGGCCTGCTGCCATGCCACGGCGGCCGACCGCTGCGACGCGGGCGCGGTCTCGGTGACCTCGCCGTGGTAATCGGCCAGCCGCGCCAGGCCCCGGACAATGTCGCGGGACGGCCGGGCCACCCCGGATCCGACGTTCAGCAGCAGCGGGCTGCGCTCCAGGCGGGCGGCGAACACCGCGGCGCTGGCCACGTCCCGCAGGGCCACGTAGTCTCGGCGGGTGTCCAGCGACCCGAAGGTCACGCTGGGCGTGTTCTGGCTGGCAGCCGAACGGATCAGTTCAGCCGCCCGGCCCGGCAGCGTGGCCCCACTCTGACCGGCCCCGACCGGGTTGAAGACCCGCAGCACCACGCCACGCAGCTGACCGCCCTCGCAGGCCTGACGGACGCGTTGGGTTCCCGCCAGTTTGCTCATGCCGTAGCTGCTCTGTGGGGAAGCCAGCGCGTGCTCGCTGACGGGCACGTCCGGCTCGGTCAGGCCGTATTCGGCGGCAGAGCCCAGGTGCACCAGCCATGGCCGCCGTGGACGACGTTCCAGGGCCTCGATCAGGCGGCCCACGAGCTCGGCATTCTGCGTAAACAGCGCCTCATCGTCGCCCACCGTGGCTCCGGCTGCGTTGACGACCACGTCCGGATCCATCCCGAGCACCGCGTCCCAGTCGTCGGCGCTGGCTGTCGCCAGATCCACTTCAGCATGGCGCGGCCCCAGGTGCGTCTGCAGATCCGGGTGATCACCCAGCTCACGGACGATGGCCCGCCCGATAAAGCCGGTGGCCCCGAGCAGCAGCACGCGTTTCATTGGACGGCCTGCGCTCCGAAGGTCTCGAGGGGAATGGTCGGCTGCTCGGGCGTCTGGTCGTGCAGGCCGGGCATCAGCAGGTCAATGTACTTCGCGAATTCCTCGTTGGCGCGGTCGTAATCGTCGGGCCGGCCGATGTCCAGCCAGTAACCCCGGAAGGCGTAGCTGGCGGGCCGTTCACCCCGGGAGAGCAGGTCGAGGATCAGCTGGTCGAAGCCGAAGGGCTGCCCGGCCGGGTACCGGGCCAGCGTGGAACGCGTGAAGCCGTAGATGCCCATGCTGACCATGAAGTCGAAAACCGGTTTTTCCCGGAATTGCACGATGTTGCCGCCCTGGATGTCCAGCACACCGAATTCGCTGCGAACCTCGCGCGGGTAGGTGGCGACGGTGACGGGCGCGCCGGACGCCACGTGGTCACGCAGCAACGTGCCGTAGTCGAGATCCGTGAGCACGTCGCCGTTCATGACCAGGAAGTGTTCCGGCAGGCGATCCAGAGCGCCCAGCATGGGACCGATGGTACCCAGCGGCGTGACTTCATCGAGGTAATCGACCTGAATGCCCCAGCGGCTGCCGTCTCCGACGAACGACCGGATCAGATGCCCCATGTGTCCGATGGCCAGGGTGACGTGCGTGAAGCCGCAGTGCGCGAGCTGGTGGAACACGACCTCCAGGATGGAGTAGCGGTCGCCAATCGGCACGAGCGGTTTGGGAACACAGGTGGTGTAGGGGCGCAGACGGGTTCCTTTGCCTCCAGCCATGACTACTGCGTGCATATCGTTCTCCTTCGACCAGTGGACAGTGCGGTGGACGGTGGCGTGATGGTCGGTGCGGCGGTGGACGGACATCGAGCGGATTGAATTTGGAGCGGTGCGGCCCCATACGGACCCCTATGAGCCGCAGTCACAGCGTGTGGCTGTCGGCTCAGATGGC
The DNA here is from genome assembly GCF_004801415.1 of Deinococcus sp. KSM4-11. Lineage (NCBI taxonomy): Bacteria > Thermotogati > Deinococcota > Deinococci > Deinococcales > Deinococcaceae > Deinococcus > Deinococcus sp. KSM4-11. The sequence continues at coordinate 120,713 of NZ_SSNX01000002.1, forward strand.
GTACTGGCCGGGGCGATAGTGGGCCAGGTTCGCCGGGTTCAGGAACCACTCGCTCGTGCGTTCCAGGCCGGTGTGTAGCGTGTAGGCGGGCTGCCAGCCGGTCAGCTGCCGCAGTTCGCTGCTGTCGCTGATCAGTCGCATCACCTCGGAGGCGTCCGGGCGCATCCGCGCGGCCTCCTGCTGCACTTCGACCCGCGCGCCCATGACGTCCGCGATCGCCTCGACCAGCGCGCCCACCGACACCTCGACGCCGGTGCCGGTGTTCAGGGTGCGGCCCAGCACCTTCGGTGCCGGGGCGGTGCCCACCGCCAGGAAGGACTGCGCCGTATCCGCGACGTAGTTGAAGTCCCGCGTGGGTTTCAGGGAACCGACCTTGATCACGTCCTGGCGCGCGGCGATCTGCGAGATGACCGTGGGGATCACGGCGCGCGCCGATTGTCTGGGTCCAAAGGTGTTGAAGGGCCGCAGCGTCACGACGGGCAGGCCGAAACTCAGGTGGTAGCTCTCCACGAGCTTGTCGGCCCCCACTTTCGACGCCGCGTACGGCGACTGGGCCTGCAGGGGGTGCGTTTCCTGGATGGGCACCTGCCGGGCCGTGCCGTACACCTCACTGGTCGACGTGTGGATCAGGCGCGGCGTGCCCAGGTCACGGACGGCCTCCAGCACGTTCAGGGTGCCGATCACGTTCGTCTGCACGTAGGAATGTGGCGCCTGGTAGGAGTACGGAATGGCAATCAGGGCCGCCAGGTGGTACACGACCTCCGCGTCCCGCAGGCATTCGCGCACGGACAGTGGATCGCGCACGTCGCCCAGGATGACCTCGACGTCGGCCATGATGTCCGGCGGCAGGTGTTCCAGCCAGCCCCACGAACCGAACGAGTTGTACAGCACCATGGCCCGAACCCGGAAGCCGGCCCGAACCAGGGCCTCGACCAGATGTGACCCGATAAATCCCTCTGCGCCTGTGACTGCGACCAGTGGTTTCATGCACTCCTCCTCTCCCCTGCGGCAGCTCCCCCGAGCTGCCCTGAACTGGTTGTGAACGGTGGTCTGGACGGGCCGATCCACACTGGCCCCGATGAATGTGACGAATGGACGCTCGGCGATCAGCCCAGGTGCCGGACATCCCGGACGGCCAGGGCGCTGAGGAAGAACAGAAGGACGGAGGCAACACCCGCGCCGAGAGCGTAGGCCTGGGTGGCGTCCTGACCGTGCAGGAGCTGCGTCAGCTGGGTGCCCAGCGCCACTCCCCAGACCCCCAGCACCCAGCGCAGCTGGGCGAAGTTGATCAGCAGGCCGCTGAACATCAGCGCCAGACCCATCAGGACATGCCCGAGCAGCAGCGGTGCCGGCAGGGCCGTCATGCCGAGGCGCGGCACCAGCCAGCCGACCACCGCGTAGGCCGCGCCGAGTACCAGCACGTACTGCGAGCAGCGCAGGCCCACCTCGCCGGCCGCACGCCACACGATCCGGCGCAGCGAGGACATCAGGCGCGACTGGCGCCGCAGACCCGCGTGCAGGTGCCGGAGTTGCAGTTCCATCAGGCCCAGGCTGAGGATCAGTGGGGCGACACTCCACGACGCCCCGAGCAGTTCCCCAGCCGGACGCGTGTGGAAGGGATCGAGGAGCACCAGGGACATGCACGCGGCGCACAGCCAGCCGTACAGCATGTGCGGGGTGGCGGCGCGCCAGGACAGGCCCGGCAGCCGTCCTGCGTGGCGCGGTTCGGCACGCGGTGGCAGGGCCGCGAACCCGGCCGGGACGGCCACCGCGATGAACAGCAGGCTGGTCGGGCCACCCGGCACCAGGCCGGGCCAGCGGAGTTGCGCGGCCATCCACGCCAGGGCCGGCAGGGCGGACAGCAACAGGGCGGCCTCGCGCCCCAGCACCAACAGGGTCGTGGCGGCGGCCAGATACAGCGAAATGCCCGCCGTGGCCAGCATGACCTGCGGAACATCCTGGTGCACGGCCGTCGCGAGCGCGGCGGCCACCAGCACGCTGAATGCGGCCGCACCGAGGCCCACCGCGCGCAGGCGGCGATGGGCTTCCACCTGGTTCGAGCTGAGCACGACGTACCCGAGGTAGGCCATGCCCTGCATCCAGCCCCAGCCGAACAGCGTGGCGACGAGCAGACCCAGACCCGCTCCCTCGTACACGCCGCCCGACACGGCCAGGGCGTGCGGCGTCCAGAGGGCCGGCAGCAGGTAGATCACGCCGCGCAGCAGGTTCTGCCACGAGGGGCTCTGCGGGCCGGGCACCACGAAGGGCTTTGGGCTGGCGCGGTGCGGCACCATGGCGTACAGCAGTTGGGCGCATTCGAACACGCTGTCCTGTCCGTACCGTTCGCGGACCACCTTGTCCGTCAGCCCTTCGGCTTCCAGGATGGCGGCCAGTTCCAGCGGCTGCACGGCCCCCACACAGGCCGAATCGATCTGGCGCGACAGTTGGGCGAGCGGCTCCAGGGAACGCCGTTCCGGGCCAGCGGTCACGCCGGTCATCCCAGGGCTCCGACCAGGGGTTGGCCTGGCGTGCCGTCCAGCAGGGCACCGCGCACACCAGCGTGACCGACCAAGGAGGTGCCCGCCTGCGCCACCAGCGGGTAGATGCGGCGGTACACGCTCAGGAAACTGTCGAGGGTGAATTCGCTCAGCACCCGGTTGCGCGCCGCCCGTCCGAGATCCGTGCGCAGGCGAGCGTCACCCAGGAGCCGCAGACTGGCCTGCGCGACGGCGCCGGGATCGCGGGAGGGCACGACCAGGCCGGTATCGCCCACCGCCTCGGTCACGCCACCGACGTCCGTGGACACCGTGGCGCGGCCGACGGCCATGGCCTCGATGAGGGTGTAGGGAAAGCCTTCGGAAATGCTCGTCAGGGCCACCAGGTGCCCGGCGTGGTAGGCGTCCACGACGTCCTCGACCCGGCCCTCGAAGGTCGCCTGGGCGCTCAGGCCGAACTGGTCGATGAGGTTCTGGCAGTGGCGGGCGTAGCCCTCGTTGCCCCGGGGCGTGCTGCCGAACATCCTGAGTTTGGCGTTCGGCATGTGCGTGTGCACCTCGCCGAAGGCGCGGATCAACGTCTCGAGATCCTTCAGCGGATCGACCCGCCCCACCCAGCTGATGGTCGGGTCGGACGGCTCGGTCACGGCCGGCGGGAAGAAGTCCGGGTTGACGCCGTTGTAGACCGCGCGGATGCGGTCTGCCTGCGCGCCCTGGATGACTTCCCACCGCTCGTTGAAGTGCGAGCCGGGGGTGATCAGGTCGGCCATCTCGTACGAGGCCGCGCTGAGTTGCTGGTAGAAGCGCAGCAGGAAGGATTTGAACGCCGGTGTGTGCCCGCTGTACCGCAACTCCAGGTAGCGTTCGCGCAGGTACACCCCGTGTTCAGTCAGGACGAAGGGCGTGCCGTGCCGCCACTTGCTGGCGAACGCCACGAGCGGACTCAGACCGCCGGACGTGGCGTGGCAGACCGACGCGACGGGCGGGCGACACGACAGCGGCCTCAGGAAGTGTTCCAGCCAGACGTGCGCCTGGAGTGCGTCCGCCAGCGTGGGTTTCAGGAGCAGACCGTCGGCGCGTTTGGCGTCTGTGGTTCGGTCACCGGCCGAGACCCGCCACATCTCGAACAGCTGGGCCGCTTTCTTCCCGGTGTCCAGGCCACGTGACAGCGAGCCGCGCTGGGCGTACTCGAACAGGCGCCGCAGGGCGCTAAGAAACATCCCGGGCCGGTTCGAGGCCATGAACAGGCTGTACAGCAGCTGTCCGTAGCCCTCGTGCAGGTCGGTGGAACGTACCCATCCCCGGGGCGCCGCCGGCTGGTCGGCCCAGAGGGGCACGTTGACGACCGACGTGACGTTCGCGGGAAGGTTCAGGGCACGTGCATCCATCGGCATACCGGTAATGGCGTAGACGTCGAAGGCGTGCTCCGGCAATCCGGCGATCAACTGTTCACACCACACGCTGACCCCACCTTGCATGTGGGGATACGTGCCTTCACACAGCAGTGCAATGCGCATTCCCTCCGCTCCTCTCCCTTCCTGCTGAACCCTGTACTGGCCGAGCCCCCGCTCCTCCAGACCTGGGATATGGCATGTGATCCCTGGTACTCCTGAACCGGCGACGAAGATCCACGGTCGACCATGAGATCGTCCGGAATCCTGGCTGAACCCCCGGTAAATAGACCCTAAGGAAATGGTGGGTTCAGCCGCGTTACAGCTCATGAAATGCCGCTTCAGTTCCGCTGCTCCTGCCATCTGGCCACACCGGCTCCACTCCACGAATGTGCCGTCCAGCACAGCTTCCATGCTTATTATTAGAATAATGATGAAACCTTTAAGTCACTTGCGTCCGACCGTGCGGCCGGGTTCAACTTGCTACGGTGGACGCATGACTGAGAAGGTGAGCCTGAGCAGCAGTGACTTCCAGACGAGGGCCCTCGAAATCGCCTCCGACCTGTCCAGCATTGGTGCGCTCGACCATGGGGGCAAACACGGTGAGGAGTGGGCCCGTGCGCGCGCCGCCTACATTCGTGAACTGTATGAGATTCTGACCAGTCCCTCGGGTGAGGATCGCGGCGAACCGAATCCACGCCCCTGAAATCGGAGGGCGGAGTGGCGGTAACGGCCGGGGCCTTCCAAAGCTCAGGCGCCGCGCTGTGGTGCCGCCTGAACCGTGATGTGTTGCCGCGCATCCCGACTTGACCGGCTCCGGCCCGGCTCCTAGATTGAGGACACCGCCACCGCTGGACGAGGAGTGTCTTCCCATGAATGCCCAGGACCAAACCGAGTCCATGATCTGCCGCTGGTTCCGCAGCTGTCATGACTGAGCACGCGCCCGCCGGAGTGGCTGTCCGCTTCGAGGGTATCTCCAAGACCTTCGGGGAAATCGAGGTGCTTCACGACGTGACCTTCGGCGTGGCTGGCGGCACCATTCACGCGCTGCTGGGCGAGAATGGTGCCGGGAAGAGCACCCTGATGAAAGTGCTGGGCGGCTACCATGCTCCCACGCACGGCACTGTTGTGCTCGACGGCGAGCCGATGGCCTTTCGCAGCAGCCGCGACGCTGAGGCGCAGGGCGTCGTCCTGATCCACCAGGAATTCAATCTCGCGGAAGACCTCACGGTCGCTCAGAACATCTACCTGGGCCACGAGCTGGGAGGCGCGCTGCTGGACGACGCGGCCATGCGGCGGGGCGCACTGGACGTGCTCGGGCGACTGGAAGTCAGCCTCGATCCGGACACGCGGGTGCGGCACCTGGCGGTGCCCATGAAACAGCTCGTCGAGATCGCGCGGGCGCTCTCCCGCCGGGCACGGGTGCTGATCATGGACGAGCCCACGGCCGCGCTGACCCCCCACGAGACGGACACGCTGTTTGCCCTGATGCGCAGACTGCGTGACACCGGGGTCACGATCCTCTATATCAGCCACAAGCTCGACGAGGTGAAGCTGGTGACCGACCGGGTCACGGTGCTGCGCGACGGTCAGGTGGTCAGCACCAGCGACACCGCCGACCTGAGCACCGCGCAGATGGCCAACGCCATGGTGGGCCGGGATCTGGAGGACATGTACCCGGCCCGGCAGCCGCCCGGCGCCGAGGAGCTGCTGCGCGTGGAGGGGCTCGACGTCCCCGGCTGGGCCCAGGACATGTCATTCACGCTGCGGCGGGGCGAGATCCTGGGGTTCGCCGGCCTGGTCGGGGCCGGGCGGACCGAGAGCATCGAGGGCCTCCTGGGCCTGCGACCGCACCGGGTGCGGAACGTCCTGGTGCGGGGCCGCTCGGTGCATCTGCGCTCCCCGGCAGACGCGGCGCGGGCGGGGGTGGTGTACCTGAGTGAGGATCGCAAGGGCAAGGGCCTGCACGTAGACTTCCAGCTGCGGCCAAACCTGACCCTGATGACCCTCGAGCACTACGCCAGACCCCTGCTGGACACGCGCGCCGAGGAGGGCGCACTGCGCCGCGCCGCGCAGACCTTCGGCATCCGCACCGGGCGGCTGGACGTACCAGCAAGCAGCCTGTCGGGCGGCAACCAGCAGAAGCTGGCGCTGGCCAAGATCCTGGAGGTGCAGCCGGAGGTGGTCATCCTGGACGAACCGACGCGGGGCGTGGACGTGGGCGCCAAGCAGGAGATCTACGCGCTGGTGGGCAACCTGGCCCGGCAGGGCAAGGGCGTGGTCGTGATCAGTTCCGAGCTGCCCGAACTGCTGGGCCTGTGCCACCGCCTGCTGGTCATGCACGAGGGCCATGTGGTTGGCGACCTGGACACGGGCGGCCTGAGCGAGCAGGACGTCATCCAGTACGCGACGGGGCTGCGCGGCCGGGAGACCCGTGTCTCAGCCTGACCCGCGCGCCGTGCCGTCGGGGCCGGCCCCGGCCGCCGCGCCGGCACGCGCCGTCCTGACCCGCGTCGCGTCGCTCGGGCCGCTGCTGGGCCTGCTGGCGCTGATGGTCGTGGCCACCCTGCTCAACCACGATTTCCTGACGGTGGCGAACCTCTCGAACGTGCTGACGCGCGCGGCCTTCAGCGGGATCATCGCGGTCGGCATGACCTTCGTGATCATCTCCGGCGGCATCGACCTGTCGGTGGGCTCGATGGCGGCCCTGATCGCGGGCTCGATGATCCTGATCATGAACGCCCTGAGCACCACCCTGGGTCCAGGCGTACTCACCATCGCGCTGGGGATGCTCGCCGCGCTCGCCATCGGAGCGCTCGCCGGCCTGTTCCATGGCACGGTGATCACGCGCGGGCGGATCGAGCCCTTCATCGTCACCCTCGGCACGCTGGGTATCTACCGCGCGGTGCTCACGTACCTCGCGCAGGGCGGCGCGATCTCGCTCGACCAGGGCGTGGGCGACCGCTACGGCCCGGTGTACTACGGCTCCGTCCTGGGCATCCCCATTCCGATCCTGGTGTTCACGGCGGTGGCGCTGCTGGGCGGGCTGATCCTGAACCGCACGCGCTACGGGCGGTACGTGCAGGCCATCGGCAGCAGTGAACAGGTCGCGCGCTACGCGGCCATCGACGTCACCGGCATCAAGATCCTGACCTATGTGCTGCTGGGCGTGTGTGTGGGCCTCGCCACCATCCTGTACGTGCCCCGCCTGGGCAGCGCCACACCGTCCACCGGTCTGCTGTGGGAGCTGGAAGCCATCGCGGCCGTCATCATCGGCGGCACCGCCCTGAAGGGGGGCTCCGGGCGCATCTGGGGCACGGTGGTGGGCGCTATCCTGCTGGTGACCATCGAGAACGTCCTGAACCTCACCAACATCATCTCCGTGTACCTGAACGCGGCCGTCACCGGCTTCGTCATCATCGGCGTCGCGTTCTTCCAGCGTGGCCGCCGCTGAAGGGAGTTCCATGACCTGAGCATGCCGTCGGCTGCACCGTCCACCCTCCGTTCCCGCCCTGCCAGGAGACCCGCCATGACACACCTGACCCGCCTGACCGCCCTGTCTTTGTTCCTCGCCGCTTCCCCTGCCCTCGCGCAGGCCAAACAGATCATCGGGGTGTCGATTCCCTCCGCAGACCACGGCTGGACGGCGGGCGTCGTGTACCACGCGAACCAGGCCAAGGCCATGCTGGAGAAGATGTACCCGAACGTGCAGATCATCGTGAAGACGGCCAAGGACAGCAACGAGCAGGCCAACCAGATCCAGGATCTGCTGACCGTGAACAAGATCAATGCCCTGGTAATCCTGCCGCAGGAGAGTGCTCCGCTGACCCGTCCGGTCGCGGCGCTGAAGGCCAAGGGCGTGTTCGTGACCGTGGTGGATCGCGGCCTGACCGACCCGAAGGCGCAGGACGCCTACGTGGCCGGCGACAACACGGCCTTCGGCCGGGTGGCGGGCGAGTACTTCGTGAAGCAGTTCGGCTCAGGAGGCGCGAACGTGGTCGTGCTGCGCGGCATCCCCACCGTGATCGACAACCAGCGGGTCGACGCCTTCAAGGCGGCCGTGGCGAAGAGCCCCAGCATCAAGATCCTGGACGCCAAATTCGGCAACTGGAACCGCGACGACGCCTTCAAGGTCATGCAGGACTACCTGACGCGCTTCCCGAAGATCGACGCCGTATGGGCCAGTGACGACGACATGGCGGTCGGAGTGATCAAGGCCCTGGAGCAGGCCAAGCGCACGGACGTGAAACTGGTGCTCGGCGGCGCCGGCATGAAGGAGGCCATCAAGAAGGTCATGGACGGCGACAAGCTGATGCCGGTGGACGTGACCTACCCGCCCAGCATGATCGCCGACGCGATCCGCCTGACCGTGGAAAGCCGCGTGAAGGGCACGCCGATGAAGGCCACCACCCTGATTCCGTCGGTACTGGTCACACCCGCGAACGCCAAGGACTACTACTTCCCGAACTCGCCGTTCTGAACGGTCGTCGCAGCGGCTGTTGCGCTGCTTAGCCCGCGCGGGCAGGATAGGACGTGATGTCCGATCCTGCCCGTCCCACATTCAGCATCGTCACCCCCACCCACCTGCGGCCGGACCTGCTGCTGCGGACGCTGGCCAGCGTCCAGGCCCAGTCCCTGCCCGACTGGGAAGTGCTGGTGATCGACGACGGCGACGGCAGCGGGATCCGGGCCGCGGCCACCCTGGAGGATGGGCGCATCCGCGCCGTGCCCAACACTGGCACGGGGCAGGTCGCCGCCCGCAACACCGGCCTGCGGCTGGCGCGGGGCCGCCTGATTCACCTGCTCGACGACGATGACCGCTGGGAGGACGACCACCACCTCGCCACGATGCAGGACACGCTCGGCCACCAGAAAGCGCTGGCCCACCGCGCCGGCTGGCTGGTCGAGGAGGACGTCACACCGACCGGGTGGACGGAACGCCGGCGCCGACCGTTCAACCCGCCCACGACGGCCGACTCGCTGCGCCGGGACAATACCCTGCTGGTGTCCGGCGTGGCCTATCCGGCCGCGCTGCATGCCGAGCTGGGTCTGTTCGACGAGCAGGTGGGCCACTACTGGGACTGGGACTGGTGGCTGAGGGTCACGGCCCGGTATTCGCTCCTGGAGGCGCCGGGCCTGGGCGTCCTGATGAGCTGGCGGGGCAGCAACTCGTCAAGCGATCCGGCCGCGCCGTCACGGGTGCGCGATCTGCGCCGCCTGTGCACGAAGCACGACCTGGGCGAGCTTCCGTCGAAGAACCACGACACGGTCTGGCCGGGCTAGTCCCCGCGCTACGCTGGCGGGCATGGCCCGCATCCTGATCGCGTCACAGCCCATCGCGGGGCACCTGCTGCCGCTGCTGCCGGTCGCGCAGGAACTCGCCGGGCGAGGGCATGAGCTGCGCTGGTACACCGGGCGCAAGTACGCCGCCCGGGTGGAGCAGTGTGGGGCCGCCTTCGAGCCGTTCACGCTCGCGCGGGATTTCGATGACCGGGACTTCGGCGCGGCCTTTCCAGGCCGGGACGCGCTGAGCGGCCTGCGACAGGTGCAGTTCGACGTGCAGCACATCTTCGTCGGACAGATCGAGGCGCAGCTGCGCGATCTCCAGGCCCTGTGGCGGGCGTGGCCGTGGGACGTGACGCTGGCGGAGCAGACGCTCAGCGCCGCGCTGCTGCTGGAGGAACTGGGCGGGCCGCCCTGCGCGCTGCTGGGCGTGCTGCCGCTCGGCATCCGCAGCCGCGACACCGCGCCCTTCGGGCTGGGCCTGCCACCCACGCGCGGGCCGCTGGGCCGGGCGCGCAACGCCGCGCTGCACGCGCTCACGCAGCGGCTGGTGTTCGGCGCGGCCGAACGCGACCTGCGCGCCGTATGCCGCACGCTGGGCCTGCCCGCGCGCCCCTTCGGCCCGCCCACCCCGCCCAGCCTGATGCTGCAGGCCAGCGTCCCGGAGTTCGAGTACTCCGTGAGCGACCGCCCCCCGCAGCTGCACTTCATCGGGGCATTGACACCACCAGCACCGCCGGATGTGGCGCTGCCGGACTGGTGGCCGGACGTGGTGACCAGCGAACGGCCCGTGGTGGTGGTCACGCAGGGCACCCTGGCCACCGATCCCCGCGACCTGATCCTCCCGGCCCTGCACGCCCTGGAGGAGGCGCCCGTGCTGGTCGTGGTGGCCGGCGTGCGCAACGTGGCCGCGCTGGGCCGGGTGCCGGACAACGCCCGCACCGCACCATTCCTGCCCTTTGACCGGTTGCTGCCCCACGCCAGCGTGTACGTCACGAATGGCGGGTACGGTGGCGTGCAACTGGCCCTCGCCCATGGTCTACCCATCCTGTCGGCAGGCACCACCGAGGACAAGCTGGAGGTCGGCCGCCGCGTGCAGGTCGCGGGCGTGGGCGTGCGCCTGGGTACCCGCACGCCCACGCCCGCGCAGATCAGGAATGGCGTGCAGCGGCTGCTGGGCGAACCCCACTTCCGCGCGCGGGCCGAAATCCTCCAGGCGGCGCTGCACAGCCACGACGCCCCATGCGAAGCGGCGTCCCTGGTCGAGGGCCTGATTCAGCGGCGCAGCTGACCCCGGTTCAGCCGGGCCCGCAGGGTGCGCTGCAGCATGATCGGATAGGCGTGGAGGCCAGCGCTCAGGATCACCTGCCACAGCGCGGCGTCCCACCAGCGGCGCCGGGCAGCCAGGCCCGCCAGCACCAGGCCCAGGCTACCGAGCAGGGCATGGTTCGTCTCGGCCTCACGGGTCGCACGTTCCAGGCGGGCCAGCGCCGATCTGCGGCCGGTGAAGCCCACGGCCTGCTTCCGGAACCGTTCCCAGCCGAGCAGGCGCAGCAGCCGCATGTACCGATACGCGCCTAGGCGGCGGTACACCACAGCCTCCCAGGGACGCACGCGGAACGCGCGGTGCGCCAGCTCCGGATGCACCGCGGGCAGGGCGTCCACCGCCCAGCGCATCAGGCCGGCGTGCAGAATCACCGCCACGAACGGCCGACGCCAGCCGGTCACGTGGCCCACCAGCGCCGCTGCCCCCAGCGTGAGGATCAGACGCGCCATGACCGCCGGAGGAGGACGCTTCACCCGCCGAGCATAGCGGGACGTTCAGGAGTGGTGGTGCCCGCCCTCACGTCCCGCACCCTAGGCTATGGGGCGTGACTTCCGGCGACCTCCTGATCCTGGCATGGCGCGGCCTAACCCGCCGCCCGGTGCGTACCCTGCTGACCACACTGGGCCTGAGCGTGGCGGTGGCAGGCATGGTGGTGTTCCTGTCGCTGGGCGAGGGCATCCGGCAGGTCTTCACCGGACAGTTCCGCAGTGTGGGGCCGGACGTGCAACTGACGCTGGACGGCGCCCAGAGCGGCCTGCTGCCCCCACCGAACCTGCCCGAGAGCGTCGTGGCGCGGGTGCGTGCGGCGGCCACTCCACTGGGGGCCACGCAGGTGACGCCGGTCGTGACGCTCCTCAAACAGGCCCTCGATCCCACGCAGAGTGCCGTGTACTACGGGCTGCCCGCAGCGCAGGGCATCGGCGCCCTGTTCGAGGGCCTGCAGGCCGCACAGGGCCGGGTGCTGGCCGCCGCCGACGAGGGGCAGCCGGTCGCCGTGCTGGGCCAGAGTGCGGCGCGCAATGCCGGGGCGAGGGTGGGCGGCACGGTGGACGTGCTGGGCACGGCCGTCCGTGTCGTGGGCATTCTGGAGGGCGGCCACGGCCTGAACGACACCTTCACCTTCCTGCCCCTTCGCACCCTGCAACGGCTGTCTGGCGCGCCAGGTCAGGTGTCGCTGGTGGCCGTGACCCTGCGCAATCCGGGCCGGGCCGCGCCGGTCGCCGCGACGCTCGCCCACACGCTGAAGCTGGAGGGACAGACGCGCGGGGACGTGCTCGCGGTCATCAACCGGGCGCTGCGCGTGACGGACGCCGCCCGCATCGGCATCTCCGTCGTGGCGCTGATCGTGGGCGGGCTGGCCGTGGCGAACACGGTCGCGATGGGCGTGTTCGAGCGGGTGCGGGAATTCGGCACGCTGCGCGCCATCGGCGCCCGCCCCGCGTTCGTGCGGGCGCTGGTGCTCACCGAGTCCGCGCTGCTCTCCCTCGCGGCCGGCGCGGCTGGCCTGCTGGTCGGTGTGGCCGGCAACGCGGGCGTGAACGCGTACACGCAGGACCTTGCGGGCATCGATGCGGCGTCCCTCACCCCTGCGCTGGCGCTGGTGGCGCTGGGCGTGAGCCTGGGCCTGGGCCTGCTCGCCGCCCTGATTCCTGCGCGCAGCGCGGCCCGCCTGCCGGTGGTCGAGGCCCTGAGCCGCCTCTGAAGCCGACGGGCCGGCCGTAACCGGAACTCAGCGCCGGATCTGGAGGGGAGGCGCGTTCCACAGCTGTCGCCGCAGCGCGTCCCGCGCCTCTACTACGGCCCGGTCGAGCTGGGGGCCGCGCGCCGCCGCCCCCCGCAGCCACACCGCGCCGCCCGCAGTGAAGCCGGTGGCCAGCTGTCCCGGCACCGCAGGCCAGTCGGCCACCACACCCGCGCCGACGAACACCCCAGACGCCTGGTAATCGAGGTCGCCCCACACGCCCGGCGCCCGCGTGACCTCGCCGGGAACAAGGCGCTGCCGATCCAGGAAGACGCGCCGCCCCGCGACCATCACCTGCACCCGGCTCTCGAACGACGCGAACGCCAGCCGCTCCCCGGCCTGCACCCGGCCGCTGGCGAGCGTCTCGGTCAGTCCGAACTGCGCGCCGTCGTCCAGCTCGGCGCGCAGCATCTGCCTGTAGGCACTTCCAGCGAAGGGGATCGTCCGTTCCGGGTGGTACTCCAGCCGTCCACCGGCCGCCACTTTGAACTGAATGTCCTGCGTGGCGGCCTGCCCATCCGGTGAGGGCTGCACGCGCGTGGCGGACTGCGTGAGGATCAGCACCCGTGCGCCGCCGTCCACGGTCACGCGGACCTCGCTGTGATCGCCACCCAGCAGGCCGCCCGTGGGATTCACGATAAAGACCATCAGCGTGCCGCACGGCAGCGTAAAGGGCCGGATGACCATCAAGGGCGCTTTCTGGGTGTCGCGCAGCAGGACGGTCTGGCCGCGACGCTCACCGAAGTGCAGGTGCAGGACGCCGGTGCGGGTGCGGGCCAGCAGGGTGCTCAGACCGGCTCCGGGCGCAGGCCGATCCGGGGCGGGTTCACGTCCCGGAACAGCAGGTCGTGTTCGATCCACGCGATCACATCGGTCAGACCGTCGCCGCTCTTCAAGTTCGTGAACACGTAGGGCCGCAGCTCACTCCCGGCCGTGCGTCCGGCCCGCGCGTCGGCGTCCATGACGCTCAGGTTCGCGCCGACCAGCGGGGCCAGATCGGTCTTGTTGATGACCAGCAGGTCGCTGGAACGGATGCCGGGGCCACCCTTGCGCGGCACCTTCTCGCCGCCGGACACGTCCAGCACGAAGATCCACGCGTCCACCAGTTCCGGTGAGAAGCTCGACGCCAGGTTGTCGCCGCCGGACTCGATGAACAGCAGTTCCAGGCCCGGATACTCGGCGGTCAGCGCCTCGGCCGCTTCCTGGTTCAGGGAGGCGTCCTCGCGGATCGCGGTGTGTGGACAGCCGCCGGTCTGCACGCCCCGGATACGCCCGGCGGGCAGCGCGGCCGCCTGGGTCAGGATCCGCTGATCCTCGAAGGTATAGATGTCGTTGGTGATCACGGCCAGTTCGTAGCGGTCACGCAGGGCGCGGCACAGCGCTTCGAGTAGCGCCGTCTTGCCGCTGCCCACCGGGCCGCCCACGCCGATCCGCAGGGGCGTCGAGGGAAGGGTCATACGGTCTCCATCAGGTCTGGCTCCATCAGGTCTGGAACAGCCGCTCGTCCAGCGTGGGCTGCGCGCTGGCGGCGAGGTCGAGGAGCGGCGTGAAGGTGCACAGGTCGTCGGTGGTGGCGCTCAGCGCGCCGTGAATGCAGGTTCTTGCCTGAGGCTCACAGGCAGAGGCGCAGCGCTGGGCTTCCAGGCCGCCCAGCCGCATCAGGCGGGTGGCCGAGGTGGCGCGGCCGAGCAGCCAGCTGCTCACGAAGGCCGTCACCGCGTCGCTGCGGGATACTCGCAGCGCGTAGGCGAGCGCGCCGAAGGTGGTGGCGTGGTGACGGGTGGATGGTACGGCGGCCAACACCTCCGGCCAGACGTGCGCGGCGGCCCGGCGCAGGTTCGCGCCCACGCGCTTGCTCGCGCCGCGCGGCCCAACAACCAGTTTCAGGTCGTCGAGCAGCGCGTCCAGCTCGGCCAGGGCGTCGACGTCGGCGTTCCAGGCCAGGGCGCAGGCAGGAACGTCCTGCTGCCCCCAGCCATGCGTGAGTTGCCCGGCCAGGAACGCGGTCAGGTCGGCAGCGGAGCGGACCGCGCCGCCCGGATCGTCACGCTGGGTCAGGGTCTCCAGGCCGTCGCTGAAAGCGTACGCGCCCGTCGGGAAGGCGGAGTCGGCGAGGTGCAGCAGACGCAGCAGGGCGCTCATCCTTCATGCTCCCAGCCGGGACGGCCGTGGAAGGGCCGCTCCTCCCGCGTGAAGGGCACACCCTGGCGCGTGAGCAGCAGTTCCAGCGGCGCGTCCCACAGGGCAAGGAACACGCCGGCCTCGTCGGCCGGGATGAAGTCCCGGTGCAGGTTCCCGACGGCGTGCGCCACGGCGACTGCCTCCGTCATGGAGCGCGGGCGGAGGACCGCCACGTCCTCGGGCGCGGCCTCCACCACGTAGCTCACGCCGTCCTGCACGGCCAGCACGGTGCCTGGCGTGAGCACCGTTCCAGTCGGCAGGGCCAGCCGCACCTCCACGCCGTCCGGCGCGTGCAGGCGGCGGCGCACCCGGCGGCGGTCCACGGCCGTCATGAACACGGCGACCTGACGGCCCTCCGGCCGCTGGGGCGTGGTCTGGGTGGCCAGGATGGAGCGGCGCAGACCGGACAGGTTCGTCAAGGGGTGCCGCCCCGCACGAACGCGAACCACGCCTCCAGTCCGGCCCCGCTGCGGCTGCTGAGTTCGATGACCGGCACACCGGGCCGCGCCCGGTCGATGTTCTCACGGCACAGCTCCCGATCGAAGTCCACGGCGTCCGCCAGATCCATCTTCGTGATCACCACGACATCGGCCGTGTTGAACATGGTCGGGTACTTCAGGGGCTTGTCCTCGCCCTCGGTGGTGCTGATCAGCACCGCGCGGGCAGCCTCGCCCAGGTCGTAGGAACTGGGGCACACGAGGTTGCCGACGTTCTCCAGGAACAGCACGTCCAGCGCCCCCAGGTCGAAGCGTGGCAGCACCCTCTGCACCATGCCTGCGTCCAGGTGGCAGATGGTGCCCGTGACGATCTGCTCGGCCGGTGAGCCCCACCGCCGCAGCCGCGCCGCGTCGTTCTCGGTGGCGAGGTCGCCCACGGCCACGCCCATGCGCAGGCCGCCCGCGAGGTCGCGCAGGGTCCGTTCCAGCAGCGCCGTCTTGCCCGCACCGGGACTGCTCGCGAGGTTGATGGCGCGCACGCCGGCGGCCTGGAAGGTGGCGCGGTTCTCGGCGGCGGTATGGTCGTTCGCTTTCAGGATGTTCTGCCGGACGCTCACGATCCGGGGCGGTGTGATCGTCATGTGCCCTCCAGTTCCAGCTCATCGAGTTCGAGTTCGTCGCCCTGCACGAGCCTCGGCGTGGGCGCGTCACAGTGGGGACAGCGCAGGCCGCGCGTCACGTCCAGCGTGACCGGCCCATGGTTCGGACACTCGCCCACCCCGGGTACCCGGATGACCTTCAGGCGCGCCCCCTCCAGCCGGGTGCCCTGCGCGCAGGCGGGAAACGCGGCCTGCAGGGCTTCCGGTACCACGCTCGACCACGCTCCCACCCGCACGGTCAATGACCGGGCACGCGCTCCACTGTGCTCGGCGAGCACCTCAGAGGCCACCTCGATCAAGGACAGGGCAATGGAGGCCTCATGCATCAGCATCAGCCGTGTCCCGATCCATCGCCAGGGTCATGCTCCCAGCAGCAGGCTGCCGCCCACCACGGCGAGGCCCATCCCGGTCCAGCGCAGCACCGGCGCGGAGAGGTGCTGGCCCAGGCGACCGGCACTGACGCCAGCGGCATGGAGCGCGGCGGTGCTCAGCGTGAAGCCCGCGAAGAATTCCAGCGCGTTGAGATCCGCCGGAAGTTCAGAGCCGTGCGCGTGTCCATGGAACGCGCCCATCACGCCCACGAGCACGGCCAGGGCACCCAACGGCGGACGCGCCGCGAACGCGAGCAGCAGGCCCAGCACCACGACGCTCACGGCGATGCCCTGTTCCGCGAACGGCAGCGCCACGCCCTGGACGCCAGCCAGCGCGCCCAGCAGCATGCACGCCATGAACGCGGCGGGCAGCCACAGGCCGCGCCGACCGAAGGGAGCGGCCAGGAGACCGACCGCCACCATCGCCAGCAGATGATCGGTGCCGGTCAGCGGATGTTCCAGCCCGGCGAGCACTCCAGAGGTGTGCGCCCCGCTGTGGGCAGAGGCGGTCGAGGCGAGGAGCAGGGCGGTCAGGACAGGTGACGTTCGCATGGGTGCCTCCGGGGCTCAGAACAGGAAGTACCGCTGCGCGAGCGGCAGCTCGTCCAGCGGCTCACAGGTGACGATCTCGCCATTGACGCGCACTTCATAGGTCTCGGGGTTCACGTCGATCTCTGGCGTTCCGGCGTTCAGGAGCATGTCCTTCTTGCCGATATCGCGGGTGTGGCTCACGGCGCTGTAGCGGCGGCCCACGTCGGGAAGGTTCCCTTCCGTCAGGCTGACCTGCGACACGAAGTGCAGGCAGGTGGCGTCCGGGCCTCCCCCGTGGGCGGCGAACATCGGGCGGGGGTACACCGGCTGCGGGGTGGGAATGCTGGCGTTCGCGTCGCCCATCTGCGCGGCCACCACGAAGCCGCCCTTGATGACCAGCGCGGTCTTCGCGCCGAAGAAGGCAGGCTTCCACAGCACGAGGTCCGCAAGCTTCCCGACCTCGACGCTGCCGACCTCGTGCGCGATGCCGTGGGCGACGGCCGGGTTGATGGTGTACTTGGCGACGTAGCGGCGGGCGCGCAGGTTGTCGGCACGGGCGTCGGTGCCCAGGCCGGGGATGGCCAGGGGGCCGCGCTGGAGCTTCATCTTGTGCGCGGCCTGCCACGTGCGGGTGATCACCTCACCCACCCGGCCCATCGCCTGCGAGTCGCTGCTCATCATCGAGAACACGCCCAGATCGTGCAGCACGTCCTCGGCGGCGATCGTTTCGGGGCGGATGCGGCTCTCGGCGAAGCTCACGTCCTCGGGAATGCGGGGGGAGAGGTGGTGGCAGACCATCAGCATGTCCAGGTGCTCGTGGATGGTGTTGACTGTGAAGGGCATGGTGGGGTTGGTGGAGCTGGGCAGCACGTTCGGCAGGCCCGCCACCTTGATGATGTCCGGCGCGTGCCCGCCGCCCGCCCCCTCGGTATGGAAGGTGTGGATGGTGCGGCCCGCGAAGGCGCGGATGGAGTCCTCGACAAAGCCGGATTCGTTCAGGGTGTCGGTGTGGATGGCGACCTGCACGTCGAAGTCGTCGGCCACGCTCAGGGCCGCGTGGATGGCGGCCGGCGTGGTGCCCCAGTCCTCATGGAGCTTGAGGCCCAGTGCCCCGGCGCGGATCTGTTCGGCCAGCGGCGCCTGCGTGCTGGCGTTCCCCTTGCCGAGCAGGCCGAAGTTCAGCGGCAGGCCCGCGAGGGATTCCAGCATGCGGTGGATGTGCCATTCGCCCGGCGTGCACGTCGTGGCCGAGGTGCCCGCCGTGGGGCCGGTGCCGCCACCGATCATGGTCGTCACACCGGATTCCAGTGCCGTCCAGCACTGCTGCGGCGCGATGAAGTGGATGTGCGTGTCCACGCCGCCCGCCGTGAGGATGTGCCCCTCGCCCGCCACGATCTCGGTGCTCGCGCCGATGGTCAGGCCCTGGGTCACGCCGTCCTGCGTGCCGGGATTCCCGGCCTTGCCGATGGCGGTGATCCGGCCATTCTTGACGCCCACGTCCGCCTTGACCACGCCCCAGTGATCCAGGATCAGGGCGTTCGTGATGACCAGGTCCGGCACATTCGGATCTGAGCGGGTGGCCGTGCTGCTCTGGCCCAGGCCGTCGCGGATGACCTTGCCGCCGCCGAACTTCACCTCCTCGCCGTAGGTGGTGTAGTCCTGCTCCACCTCGATCAGCAGGTTCGTGTCTCCCAGGCGCACGCGGTCGCCCACCGTCGGGCCGTACAGATCGGCGTACTGGCGGCGGCTGACCTTCATTCCGCTCCCCCGAAGCCCTGTGCCCGGGCGCGCTGGAGCGCCACCTCCGGCATGCCGGCGCCGTCGAGTTCGCCGCTCACCAGGGCGTTCATGCCGTACACCTCGCGCGTGCCGCCCAGGGGGACGAGTTCGATGGCCTTCTCCTCGCCCGGTTCGAAGCGCACGGCGGTTCCGGCGGGGATGTTCAGGCGCTGGCCGTAGGCGGCGGCGCGGTCGAAGTGCAGGCCGGCATTCACCTCGAAGAAGTGGAAGTGGCTGCCGACCTGAATGGGCCGGTCGGCGCGGTTGGCGACCGTGAGCGGGGTCACGGGGCGTCCGGCGTTCAGCTCGATCTCGCCGTCATCCAGGACGTATTCGCCGGGCACCAGCTGACTGCGGCCTCCCCGGATAGGGTCGTGGATGGTGACGAGTTTGGTGCCGTCCGGAAAGGTGCCCTCGACCTGGATGTCGTGGATGAGTTCAGGGATGCCGTCCATGACGTCGTCGGCACTGAGGATGGTCGCGCCCCAGCCCATCAGGTCCTCCACGCGGCGGCCCTCGCGGATGCCTTCGAGGACGGCGGCCGTGATCAAGGCGACCGCCTCGGGGTGGTTGAGCTTAAGGCCGCGTTCCCGCCGGTCGCGGGCGAGGCTGGCGGCGGCATGGATCAGCAGTTTGTCGCGTTCGCGTTCGGTGAGTTGCATCCCTGGGTGACCTCCTGGACGGGGCGGGCGGGTACGTGCGACGGGTGCCCAGGGTGCAGCGTAGCGGGCAGGCCGTCCAGAGTCATCCGTTTTTCTAAACAACTTGCAAAGGATTTCACATCCACTCCCCTATGCTCGCCTCATCTGCGCAAGATGTTCAGAAAATTTTGAACAAATTGCACAGTCAGCGTACGATCGGCACCACAGCAGCGCCGGTGCGTGCACTACGCATCCCAAAGGAGTCCCCATGAGCAAGCTCCGTTCTGTCTGCACCACCGCCCTGAGCTTTACCCTCCTCGCCGCCAGCACCGCCAGCGCCCAGAGCACCGTCAAGGTCGGCGTGCTGCACTCGCTGACCGGCACCATGGCCATCAGTGAAATTACCGTGGCCAACGCCGCGCAGCTCGCCATCGACGAGATCAACGCGGCGGGCGGCGTCATGGGCAAGAAGGTCGAGGTCGTCAAGGAAGACGGCGCCAGCGACTGGCCCACCTTCGCCACCAAGGCCGAGAAGCTCCTCACGCAGGACAAGGTCGCCACCGTGTTCGGCGGGTGGACCAGCGCCAGCCGCAAATCCATGCTGCCGGTGTTCGAGAAGAACGGCGGCCTGCTGTTCTACCCGGTGCAGTTCGAGGGCAACGAATGCAGCCCGAACATCATCTACACCGGCGCGCAGCCCAACCAGCAGGCCCTGCCCGCACTGGAGTGGGCGCTGAGCAAGGGCTACAAGAAGATCTTCCTGCTGGGCAGCGACTACGTGTACCCGCGCACCGCGAACCTGATCCTGAAAAAGCACATCACCGACATGAAGGCCACCCTCTCCGGCGAGGAGTACGTCGCGCTGGGCGGCACCGAATTTTCCAGCGTCATCAACAAGATCAAGGCCGCCAAGCCGGACGTGATCATCAACACCCTGAACGGCGACAGCAACGTGTCGTTCTTCAAGCAGTACCAGGCCGCCGGGTACAGCGCCAAGACGCTGCCGGTGATCTCGTTCAGCATCGCCGAGCAGGAAGCGCAGGCCATCGGCACACAGCTCCTCGACGGGCAGTACGCCACCTGGAACTACTTCCAGAGCCTGCCGAACGCCGCGAACAAGAAGTTCGTCGCCGCTTACCAGGCCAAGTACGGCGCGAAGGCCGCCATCACCGACCCCATGGCCCACGCGTACATGGACGTGTACCTGTGGAAGGCCGCCGTCGAGAAAGCCAAGTCCTTCGACCCCATGGCCGTGCGCAAGGCCATCGTGGGCATCAGCGTGGACAGCCCGCTGGGCAAGATCACGGTCGATCCGAACGGCAGCCTCACCCAGGCCGTATACACCGGCATGTCCGGCGCGGGCGGGCAGTTCAAGGTCGTTGCGCAGAGCAAGGGCGTGGTCGCGCCGCAGCCCTACGACAAGCTCGCCTTCCCCGGCAAGACCTGCCCCTGAGCCATGACGGCCAAGCGGGACGCGGGAAGCGGCACACAGCCCCTTCTGCGTCCCGCTCGGCGTTGTTGTATGCAGCACCGCTAGGAGGGATGCAATGGACTTCACCTTTTTGTCTGGTCAGCTGTTCACGGGCCTCTCGGTCGCGTCGATCCTGCTGCTGGCTGCGCTCGGCCTGGCCCTGAGTTTCGGATTGATGCGCGTGATCAACATGGCGCACGGCGAGTTCCTGATGGTCGGCGGGTACCTCACGTACCTCGCCGCGCAGTGGGCCGGGCCAAACTTCCTGTGGGTGGCATTCCCGCTGGCCTTCCTGGGGGCGGGCCTACTCGGCGCCGTCATGGAATTCACCGTGATCCGCCGCCTGTACGGCCGCCCGCTGGACACGCTGCTCGCCACCTTCGGGATCAGCCTGATCCTGCAGCAGGCCGCCCGCCAGCTCTTCGGTTCGACAGGCGTGCCCGTCACCGCGCCCACGTGGCTGAGCGGGGCGGTCGTCGTCCACGGCGGCGTGCTGGACGGCCTGACCTTCCCGTACGTGCGCCTCTTCGTGATCGCCCTGGCGCTGATCGTGCTGGGCGGGATGTGGTGGCTGCTGAACCGCTCCACCTTCGGCATGCACGTCCGCGCCGTGAACGGGAACCGGGAAATGGCCGCCGCGCTGGGCGTGAACACCCGCTCGCTGGACATGCTGGTCTTCGCGCTGGGCGCCGGGATCGCGGGCATTGCCGGCGTGGGCCTCGCGCTGATCGCCCCGGTCAACCCGACGGTCGGCGCGTCGTACATCGTGAACGCCTTCCTGGTGGTCGTGGTCGGCGGGGTGGGCAGCGTGCTGGGCGGCGCGGTCGCGGCCGTGCTGCTGGGCTTCATCACAGCGCTGGCCGAGGGGCTGACCAGCGTGAGCCTGGCGCAGGCGATCTTGCTGGTGGCCGTCGTGGCCTTCTTGCAGTGGAAGCCGCGCGGCCTGTTCCCGACCCAGTCCAGAGCGCTCGAGGAGGCGTGATGAGGCTCCCGACATCGACCCTGGTCACCCTCGTCGTGTTGCTCGCCCTGGCGTTCGCGCCGCTGTACCTGGGGGCATATCCGCTGGCGCTGCTGGGGCGCGTGCTGGCACTGTCCATCGCGGCCATCGGCGTGAGCGTGGTGTGGGGCCGCACCGGCATCCTGAGCCTGGGCCAGGGGCTGTTCTTCGGGCTGGGCGGGTACGCGCTGGCCATGCACCTGAAGCTGGCGGCCACCGCGAAGGGCGAATTGCCGGATTTCATGGTGTACAACGGCGTGGAGAAGCTCCCGTGGTTCTGGGCACCCTTCGCCAGCGCGCCGTTCGCGCTGCTGATGGTGCTGGTGCTGCCGGCTGCCGTCGCCGGCGTGATCGCGTGGCTGATGTTCCGCCGCCGCATCACGGGCGTGTACGTGAGCATCATCACGCAGGCGCTGCTGCTGGCCTTCGTGACGTGGCTGAACGGCTCACAGGGCCTGACCTCCGGCACGAACGGCATCACGGACTACCAGAGCTTCCTGGGCATCAGCCTGCGCGGCCCGAATGTCGCGCACGGCCTGTACTGGGTGACACTGCTGTTCCTGGCCCTCGCCCTGGGCGGCACGGCAGCGCTGCTCCGCACGCCCTTCGGGGCCATCCTGACCGCGATCCGCGACAACGAGAACCGCACGCGCTTCCTGGGCTTCAACCCGGCGGCGTTCAAGATCGCGGCCTTCATGCTGGGCGGCCTGCTGGCGGGCGTGTCGGGCGCGCTGTACACGCTGCACCTGGGCACCATCTCACCGGCCATGATCGGCACGGCCTTCAGCATCGAACTGGTCGTGTGGGTGGCGCTGGGCGGCCGCGCCAGCCTGATCGGCGCGGCGGGCGGGCTGGTGCTGGGACAGCTGGCAAAAGACCGGATCTCGAGCGCTGCCCCGGACGCGTGGCTGTACGTCATGGGCGCGCTGTTCGTGCTGGTCGTGCTGGTCATGCCGCAGGGCGTGGCCGGACTCCTGGCGAACCGCAAGAAGGCGGCCGCGCTCCCGGTCAAGACGCCCAACCCGGTCACCCGCGAGGTGAGCGATGCCGTCTGACTCGGGCACCGAGACGCTGCTGGACGTGCGGGACATCACCGTGTCCTTCGACGGTTTCAAGGCCATTACGAATCTCAGCCTGAGTGTCCCGAAAGGCAGCCTGCGGGTGCTGATCGGGCCGAACGGCGCGGGCAAGAGCACGCTGCTCGACACCATCATCGGCAAGGTGCGGCCCGACACGGGCGACATCCGGTTCGGGGGCCAGGTCATCTCGAGGCTCCCGGAACACCGCATCGCCGGGCTGGGGATCTGCCGCAAGTTCCAGGCCCCCGGCGTGCTGGAGGGCCTGACCGTGCGGGAAAACCTGCTGCTCACGGCCCG
Source organism: Deinococcus sp. KSM4-11 (assembly GCF_004801415.1). Taxonomy (NCBI): domain Bacteria; kingdom Thermotogati; phylum Deinococcota; class Deinococci; order Deinococcales; family Deinococcaceae; genus Deinococcus; species Deinococcus sp. KSM4-11. The sequence continues at coordinate 143,396 of NZ_SSNX01000002.1, forward strand.
CCGGGACAAGGGCGTGCTGAGCATTCTGAAGGCGCCCACCCCGGTCGAGCAGGCCCGCGCGGATGAGCTGCTGCACTTGACCGGCCTGACCGAGCGGGCGGACGTGCTCGCGGCGTCGCTCGCACATGGGGAAAAACAGTGGCTGGAGATCGGGATGGTGGTCGCCGCCGACCCGGAATTGCTGCTGCTGGACGAACCCACCGCCGGCATGACGGCCCAGGAAACCGCGCAGACCGCCGAGCTGATCCACACCCTGGCCGGGCGGCACACCGTGCTGGTCATCGACCACGACATGCATTTCGTGGAACTGCTGGACGCCCCCATCACCGTGCTGCACCAGGGGCAGGTGTTCCGCGAGGGCGATCTGGCCACGCTGCGCGCCGACCCCGAGGTGATGGAGATCTACCTGGGACGGCCCAAGGAGACTGGACATGCTGAAGCTTGAGGGCGTCACCGCCGCGTACGGACAGAGCCCTGTGCTGTTCGGCATCGACCTGGAAGTGCGCGATGCCGAAGCGGTCACGCTCATCGGCCGCAACGGGGTCGGCAAGACCACGCTGCTGCGCACGATCACCGGCCTGCACCCGGTCACGGGCGGCGGCGTGCGTCTGAACGGCGCGCAGGTCGAGAAGGAAGCGGCCTTCACCCGCGCCCGCAGTGGGCTCGCCTATGTCCCGCAGGGCCGGGGCCTGTTCGGGCACCTGAGCGTCGAGGAGAACCTGCTGATGGGCCTTCCCGCCCTCTCGGGACGCGCGGCCGCGAAGCGCCAGATTCCGGATCTGGTGTACGACCTCTTCCCCATCTGCCGTGACATGACGGATCGCAAGGCCGGCAACCTGTCGGGCGGCCAGCAGCAGCAGGTCGCCATCGGTCGCGCGCTGGTCACGCAGCCGCGCTACCTGCTGCTGGACGAACCGACCGAGGGCATCCAGCCGAGCATCGTGCAGGAGATCGAGGCCGCCCTGACGCGCGTCCGCACGGAACTGCGCGTGGCGGTGCTGCTGGTCGAGCAGTACCTGGATTTCGCGTGGTCCTTCGCCGACCGCTACTACGTGATGCAAAAAGGCCGGGTGGTCGAGACCGGGAACACCGCCGACACGCCCACGCACGCCGTGCAGCGGTATCTGGGCGTGTAGATGACCTGGCCTGGAGAGAACCGCTGAGGACGTGTAGAGCCGCTCAGCGTTCCAGGGTCACGAAGCTCAAGTCGTACGGATGGCGTTCATCGGCAGGCCGCTCGCGGCGGGCCGTTTCACGCCAGGCGCCGGGCAGGTCCGGGAAATACGTGTCGCCGGCGATGTCCGCATGGATCACCGTCAGCTCGACGCGGGTGACCTGCGGCACGTACAGGCGGTAGATCTCCTCGCCGCCGATCACCATGACGTCCGGCACGGCTCCGGCGGCGACCAGCGCGGCCTGCGGGTCGTGGACGACCGCGCAGCCTGGCGCCGTGAACGCCGGATTCCGGGTCAGGACGATGTTCGTGCGCTGCGGCAGGGGCCGCCCGATGGAGTCGTAGACCTTGCGGCCCATGATCACGGGCTTGCCCAGCGTGACGCGCTTGAAGTGCGCGAGATCGGCCGGCAGGTGCCAGGGCAGGTCGCCACCGCGGCCGATCACGCGTCCCGGTTCGGTCATGGCGACGACGAAGGTGACGGCTGGGCTGCTCACACCGCGATGGGCGCCTTGATGCGCGGATGTGGGTGGTAGCCGTCCAGGCTGAAGTCGCCATACCGGAAGGCCAGCAGGTCGGTGATCTCTGGGTTCAGGTGCATGCGCGGCAGGGGCCGGGGCTCCCGCGACAGCTGTTCGCGCGCCTGCTCGAAATGGTTCGAGTACAGGTGGCAGTCTCCGCCGGTCCAGATGAAATCGCCGGGTTCCAGGCCGCACACCTGCGCGACCATCATGGTCAGCAGGGCGTACGAGGCGATGTTGAACGGCACGCCCAGAAACAGGTCGGCCGACCGCTGGTACAGCTGGCAGGACAGCCGTCCATCCGCGACGTAGAACTGGAACAGCGCGTGGCAGGGGGGCAGCGCCATGTGCTTGATCTCGGCCACGTTCCACGCCGAGACGATCAGCCGGCGTGAATCGGGGGTGGCCCGGATCTGGTTTACGACCTGCGTGATCTGGTCGATGTGCCGGCCGTCCGGCGTGGGCCAGCTTCTCCACTGCACGCCGTACACGGGGCCGAGTTCACCGTCGCCATCGGCCCACTCGTCCCAGATGGTCACGCCGTTCTCGCGCAGGTACGCCACGTTGCTGCTGCCCGACAGGAACCACAGCAGCTCGTGGATGATCGATTTCAGGTGCACTTTCTTGGTCGTGACCAGGGGAAAGCCGGCCCGCAGGTCGAAGCGCAGTTGCGCGCCGAAGATCGAGCGGGTGCCGGTGCCGGTGCGGTCGGTCTTGGTGGCCCCGTCGTCGAGCACGTGGCGCATCAGGTCGAGGTAAGCCTGCATATGGCGCTCAGTGTACGGGTCTGTTCCGGGGGTCGGGGCTGGCCCCACTGGACTTCCCGTGGTGCGGCGCCGGCCGGTATGGTGGATCATGGCCCTGAACCCACAGCGGACGATCGACGACCTCAAGGCCCTGCGTGACCTGACGGGCAACGAGCAGGGAGCGCAGCGCGTGGCCTTCACGGACACCTGGCTCCAGGCCCGCGCGTTCCTGAAAGAGCGGCTGGACACCCTGCCGGTCTCACAGCACATGGACGCCGCCGGGAATTACTGGGCTACCCTGAAGGGCCAGTCGCCGCGGACACTCATCATCGGCGGGCACCTGGACAGCGTGCCGAACGGCGGCTGGCTGGACGGCTGTCTGAACGTCCTGGCCGGCCTGGAGGTGATGCGCCGCGTGAACGAGCAGTATGCCGGTTCGCCCCCGGTCACGCTGAAACTGGTGGACTGGGCCGACGAGGAAGGCGCGCGGTTCGGCCGGTCGCTGTACGGGTCGAGCGCGGCGGGCGGGAACATCGACCTCGCGGAGATGCGCAAGCTCAGAGACCGGGACGGCGTGGGGCTGGAGGACGCGCTCGCCCGCGTGGGCGTGACGCTGGAGAATGCTCCGCAGGCCCGCCAGGAGCTGGCGGGCGCCGCGGCATACCTGGAACTTCATATCGAGCAGGGACCGGTGCTGGAGGGCCTGGGCCTGCCGCTGGGCGCGGTTCTGGGAACGGTGGGCGTGGAGCGGCACACCCTCACCTTCCACGGGCAGGCGGCGCACTCGGGCAGCACGCCCATGAACGTCCGCCGGGACGCGTTCCGGGCGGCGGGGCAGTTCGCGCAAGAGATCTACGCCATCGCCGAGAAGCATGGGGGCGTGTGCACCATCGGGTCATGCAAGACGCTGCCGGGCATCGTGACCAGCGTCGTCGAGACCTGCGAGCTCACCCTGGATCAGCGGCACCTGAATGCACAGAGCCTCGCCGCCATGTGGCGGGATGCGCAGGACGCCGCCCGGCGCCTGGCCGACGGGGGCGGCTGCACCGTGACCTTCGGTGACCTGTGGCACATCGAACCCATTCCCTTCCATCCGGAGCTGATCGACGCGGCCGACGCGAGCGTCCGGGAGGTCTCAGGCACCGGGCACCGCCTGCCGAGCGGCCCGCTGCACGACGCGGCCGAGGTGGCCCGCAGCGGCGTGCCCACGGTGATGCTGTTCGTGCAGAGCCTGCGCGGCATCAGCCACAACAAGATCGAAGACACGCTCGAAGCGCACTTGATCCAGAGCGTCGAGGCGCTTGACCGCCTGACGGACCGCACCATGGCGTGGATTGCGGCGCAGCCCGGCTGACACGACTCAGGGCGCAGGCACCCCGCCGTACCCCACGCCGTAGCGGGAATACGCCGCGACCGGTTCGCTGCCCTGCAGGTCCACCTGCAGGTAGTAGCGGGTATTGTCCAGCTTGGTCACGATCGTGCGGGTGGCCACGTTGATGATGTGGCCGGTCGAGATCTGGGCGTAGCGGCCGTCCCGCGTGAAGTTGATCCACTTGGGGTAGTTGGAGGCGTCGGCCGTGTCTTTCACGTCGATGTCGGCCACCTGCACCGGGGCGCGGCTGGGCAGCCCCGAGACGTCGAACACGTGCACGTACTTGTTGTACGAATCCAGCACCCACACTTCCTTCTCGTTCGGCGTGAGGGCGACGCCGTGGCTCTGCACCCCCACCGCTGGTTCCTGCCACGGGAAGTTCTGGACGGGCACGCTGTACAGGTTGCGGCCGGTCGCCACGTCGCCGACCTCGAAGCCCGAGAAGTGGTTCATGTTCACGAACACCAGGGTCTCGGCGGCGTTGACCGTGAAGGGCCGCACGCCCGAGTCGGCCGCGCCGTTCGAGTAGAAGGGGCCGATCTTGCTGACGAGCTTGTCGGTCGCCGTGTCGGCCACATTCAGGAAGGTGGTCGACACGCTGGCCAGGTACACGCGCTTGCCACTCGCCCCGACGATGGTGTTGTGGGCATTCTTGAACACCGGGATGCGGGTCAGTTCGGTGCCGGTAGCGGCGTCGAGCACGAACCAGAAGGCTCCGCCACGATCCTCGCCGCTGGGCAGGTACAGTTTCTTGCCGTCCGGGGTGATCGCCAGGCTGTCCACCGACGGCGAATACTTGCGCGTCCACAGCACCTTGTCGGTCTTGAGATCGAGGGCCAGCAGGTACCCGAAACTCGGCTGCCCGGCGTACCTGGCATCCGCACGGTCTCCGGTGTACGGCACGTACAGGCGGTCGGTCACCGCGCTGGCCGCGATGCCGCGCAGGCCGTACACGCCAGGCAGCGGGATCGTTCGGACGAGCGCGTAGCCATGGTCGATGTCGTAGACCTTCAGGGCCCGGTCCACTCCCACGTACTCGAGGTGCCGCACGGTTGGCGGCGGGGGAGGCGGCACGGTGGCCGAAGTGCACACCACTCTGGGGTTGGCCCAGTCGGCGTGGTCGTAGGACGTGCCGTTTCCGGCGTCCGTGACGCTGAGGCGCAGTTCGCGGCGACCGCTGACGTCGAGGTCGATCTGGCGCGTGGCGCCGCTGCCGGTCAGGGTGCCGGAATCGAAGGCCTTGACGCCGTCGAGGTACACCTGGAAGACCACGCTGCCCCTGGTTCCGACCTCATCGTCCACGCCGATATCTGCGAGTAGCCGGGTGCAGGCCACACCGCTGACCGGCAAGGCGAAGCGCAGGTCGCTGCTGGCATGCACCCCAAAGCCCTGTGGGTACGTGACGCCGTTCAGCGTCAATGTCTCGCCGTCTCCGGCGGCCTGCTCGCCGTTGCTGTGGTTGCGCTCGACCGGCCCCCACCCGTTGGTGGCCGAAAGGAACGGCTCATATTGCAGGGTATTCGTGCCCGGACCCAGGGTCAGCGGCGTGAGGGTGGAGCCCGCCGCTGGAGCGGGGGTTCCGGGTGCCCTGGAGCACGCGACCGGCAGGATGAGCAGCGCCAGGCCGGTCAGCAGGTGCGGAAGCGTGGGTCGTGAACGCATCGTTCCTCCGAAATGGGTGTGGTCGCGTGGTGACAGTGTGAACTTTCTCAAGTTTGACAGGTCGCGCCGCCCGATGTGGCGCATCTGCGGCCCGCAGACATGGTCTATCCTTGGCCTGTCTGGACGTACCCATCAGGAGGTTCCTTGCCGACGTTGCCCTGCTCCTGCACCGACTGCTCCTCCGGCCTCCGCCCGGCATGACCGCCCGGATCAGCACGGGCTTCCCGGATCTCGACGGCGTCCTGGCCCAGCTGGTGCAGGGGGCCCGGCTGGTGCTGGGAGCGGACTTCGTCGCCGCGTTCCTGCAAGGGTCGTTCGCGCTGGGGGACGCCGACGGGGGCAGCGACGTGGATTTCGTGGTGGTGGTGCGCTCGGCCCTCACGGACGCCCAGGAGCGGGCCGTGCTGGCCCTGCACCGCCATCTGTGGAGCCTGGAGAGTCCCTGGGCCCGGCACCTGGAAGGCTCGTACTTCCCACAGGAGCTGCTGCGCCGCGCGGATCCGGCGGCCACGCCGGTGCCCTACTTCGACAACGGCAGCCGCGACCTTCAGCACTCCGCCCATGACAACACCTTGGTCATGCGCTGGACCGCCCGCGAGTTCGGCCTTCTGCTGGACGGTCTGAATCCACGAGACCTGATCGATCCGGTGCCGGCAGACGCCCTCCAGAACGAGGTGCGGGACACGCTCCACACCTGGGGAGCGGACCTGCTGTCGACCCCGGCCGCCCTGGACGACGGGTGGCGGCAGCCGTACGTGGCGCTGAGCATCGCCAGGATGCTCCAGACCCTGGACAGCGGGCAGGTCCATTCGAAACGTGCGGCCATGACCTGGGCCCAGGATCATGCGCCCAGCTGGGCAGCCCTGCTGGAACGCGCGTGGGCGCAGCATCCCGGCCAGTTCAGCCGGGTGGGACAGCCCGCCCAGCCGGCCGATCTCGACCTGACCCGTGGATTCATCCAGTTCGCCCTGGACTGGACGCAGGACGGGTCCCCCGCCAGCGTGGCCGCCCAGCAACTGCGGCTCTACAACGCCCGGGACCTCGATGCCTTCATGGCGCTGTGGGCGCCGGACGCGCGGCTGTACGCTCACCCGGACACGCTGCTGGCCGACGGCGCGCCGGCCATCCGCGCGCGGCACGAGAACCGGTTCCGGGAACCGCATCTGCACGCGAAGGTGCTCCACCGGGCCGTGCTGGGAACCGTGGTGGTGGATCACGAACTGGTCACCCGCACTGTTGCCGGGCAGCCGGGCGTTCTGGAGGTCGTGATGACCTATGAGGTGCGCGGCGGCCTGATCAGGGCGGCGTGGCTGCTGGCCGGGCCACTCCGCACCCCCTGAGTGCCGCCGCTTTTCGTCTCTGAGACGGCATGCCCCCTTCAGATGAACGCTGGATGAAGTCGGAAACCGGTCACTGTCGGCGGGCCGTGACCGGTACACTCGTCGGTATGGTCCAGCCGGTCGAGGAGGCGATCCTGGCGGCGCGTGCGGCCGTTCTCGACACCATGGGGAGCAGTCCGGATTCACTCGTCATCGTGGACGCGGCCACACTGGAGATCCTGGCGGTCACGCCAGCCCTGCAAGACCTGTTGCACCTAAGTTCCCCGGCCCTGGTGGGCCGCTCCTTCACCGACCTCCACCCGCCACAGCAGCGCAGCGCGGCCCGCGACATCCTGACGGCCTTCACGCTCGGCGGAACCATTCCCCATGAGCGGAGTTACGAGCTTGGCACCGGAGATGGCACGCTCCTGCCCTGCGATCTGCGCGGCGTGCGGCTGACGCTGCCCGGCGGGCAGGCTGTGGCGTCACTGACTGTGCGGCCCATTCAGGAACTCCAGCGGGAGGACTCGTTCGCCCGGCAGGTGCTCGACAACCTCCCTACCGAACTGGCCGTGCTCGGTGCCGACGGACGGTACCTGTACACCAATCCGGCCGCCATCCGCGATCCCGAGATCCGGGCAGGCATCATCGGCCGGACGGATCGGGAGTACGTGGGCTGGCGCGGGCACCCCCAACGCCTGGCCGATCGGCGGGAGGAGCACTTCCGTCAGGCGCTCAGCACGCGCGCGACCGTGCACTGGGAGGAACTGTTCCCCACGTCGGCCGGGCACCGCGTACTGCGCCGGGCCTACACGCCGGTCTACCGTCCGGACGGCGCGCTGGACGTCATGATCGGGTTCGGGGCCGACATCACCCAGTCCTTGGCCCAGACCCAGCGACTGACCTTGCTGGAGACGATGGTGGACACCTCGCTGGACGCGCTGATGGTCATCAACGCCAGTCCGGGCGACGCGTACCTGACGCTGGAGTTCGGCAACCCGGCCTTCTACGCCCTGTTGCAGCGGCACGGCATGACCGTGGACAGCGACACCCCCCTGACCCGCTGGCCCTTCCAGGCCCGGGATGTGGAGGCCATCCTGGAACTGCGCGGCAAATTGACCCGCCAGGGCAGCAGTCCCCAGGGCGGCGGAACGTACATGCTGTTCCTGCCGGACCTGCGCGAGTGGCTGGAACTCACGGCCAGTCCCATCCTGGACGCGTCCGGCACCTGCACCCATTGGGCCGTCGACCTGCGGGTCGTGACGGATCGCCACCGCGCGCAGGATCTGCAACTCCGGCTGGCCGAGGCGAACCTGCTGGCCCTGCGGGGCCGGCCGCTGGAGGTGAGCCTCGACGTGTTGCTGGGCGGCGTGACGCTGTGGTATCCGGGCTGGAAGACCGCCGTGGTGTACGCCGATGCCGGGCGGTTGCGGGTGCAGGGGGAGGTGCTGCCCACCCTGCGCGACACCCTGAAGGACACGGAACCCGAGACGCTGCGGGCCCTGTGGCACCGCCGCGACCCCGAGCGCAGTGGGCAGCCCCTGGTGTTCAACGACCTGCAGGCCCGGCTGCGCGGGCAGCTGGACGACGCGCAGATCGAGCGGCTGGGCGTGCGCAGCACCGTCGAGCTGCCCCTGTACGACCGGGACGGGCTGATCCTCGGCGTCCTGTTCGCGGCCCACGACACCCTGGCCGACGCGCCAGACGGCCTGACCGAATTGCTGCAACTGCGCGCGGCGGCCCTGGCGCTGCTGCTCGAACGCGACGTGCAGCGCCGGCAGGTGGAACAGCTGGCCTACACCGATCCGCTGACCGGACTGATGAACCGCTGGACCTTCAGCACCCACCTCGACACCGAGCTGGAACGGATCCGGCGGAGCGGCGGGCAACTGGCCCTGGGCCTGATCGACCTCGACCGTTTCAAGCACGTGAACGACGGCCTGGGCCATGTCACCGGTGACGAGTTGCTGCGGCACCTGGCCCGCCGCCTGGAAACGGTCACCGCACGCCACCCGGTGCTGGCGCTGGCCCGCATGGGCGGCGACGAGTTCGCCCTGCTGCTGGGCGACCCCTCCCGGCTGCCGGACGTGATCGACCACCTGAAGGCCCTCTTCGACGAGCCCTTCGACCTCGGCAATGGAATTCCGCTGCTCCTGCAGGCGTCCGTGGGCTGGAGTGTGGCGCCGGACACCGCCCGCGATTCCGAGGCGCTACACCAGCAGGCCGACGCCGCCATGTACCAGGCCAAACGGCAGCAGCGCTTCTCCCAGGTGTTTGAACCCGTCAAACGTTCCGGCTTCCAGGCACTGACCCTGGAAACGGCGATGCGTCAGGCCCTGCCCCGCCGCGAGTTCCGTCTGGTGTACCAGCCGCAGGTGAGTTCGATCACGGGCGAGCTGTACGGCGCCGAAGCGCTGCTCCGGTGGACGAACCCGACCCTGGGGGTTGTGACGCCGGATCAGTTCATTCCGGTGGCGGAGCTCACCGGCCTGATGGGGCAACTGGGCGAGTGGGTGCTGGAAACCGCCTGCCGCGAGGTCGCCCGCTGGGCCAGCGATCACCTGACGATCAGCGTGAACGTGTCCAGTACCCAGTTGCAGGACGCGCGGTTCGCCGGGCACGTGCACCGCGCCCTGCAGCTCAGCGGCCTGGATCCACACCGCCTGGTGCTGGAGGTCACCGAGACGGGCCTGATCGACAACCCCGCGTCCGCCCGCGCCATGCTCCAGTCCCTGCGGGACGAGGGCGTCCGGATCTCCATCGACGATTTCGGCACCGGGTACTCCACCCTACACAGCCTGCGCACCCTGCCGGTCGACGAGCTGAAGATCGATCGCGCCTTCATTCAGGACATCGGGGAGGCCTCGCGGGAAGGCTGGGAGAGCCGATCGATCATGCGCGCCACGCTGCAACTCGCGCACGCGCTGGACATCACCGTGGTGGCCGAAGGCGTGGAACTCCAGGCGCAGGCGGACGCCCTGCGGGAGGTGGGCTGCGACCTGCACCAGGGCTGGCTGATCGCGCCCGGCCTGGACGCCGTGGACTTCGAGCGGTTCATCCACGACTGGCCCGCGCGGCTGGCCGCCCTGGCGGGGTCCGGCGTCCACAAGCACGCCTCCCAGCCCTGAACCGGCGCGGCGCGCGGTTCATGGTGCTGCCGGTGGCCGCCCCGGCTGGTATTCTCCACGCACGTGCGAGCCTCAGATCCTCCTCGGGTTCCTGCCGATGTCGGCTCTCTGAGCCTGCTGCGCCGCCGCGCCTACCTGCTGATCCTGCCGGTCACGCTGCTGGCCGCCTGCGTGACCTGGGGACTCAGCGCCGAGCAGCCTGATCCGACCTTCAACGGCCTGGCCCTGCCGGTGCTCGCCCTGGGCACGCTGTTGCTGCTGCTGGGTCTGATCAGCCAGCGCCTGCCGCTGCGCTGGATCGAACGCGGCTTCTACGTCCTGGCGGTGCTGATCTTCCTGGCCAAATACGCCTCGGCCGTCGTCGACCGTGGCGTGCCGCCCGATACGGCGCTGGTCGAGGTGTTCATCTGGACACCGTTCGTGTACGTGCTGGCCTTCCTGATCGAAAGCCCACGCAGCGCGCTGATCCGCTCGGTGACCGTGTCCGTCCTGAGTCTGCTGATCGGCGCCTACGGCGTGTGGATCGGCGGCATGCCGGCCGTGCGCCTGCTCGAATTCCACCTGGCCGAGGGCATTATCCTGACCCTGCTGTACCTGCTGTCCACCCTGAAAAACCAGGTGCTGGCCCTCCAGGATCAGGTGGGCGACCTGCACCGCCTGGCCCACCTGGATCCCCTGACCAGCACGAGCAACCGGCGGCAACTGGAGTTGCAGCTCAGTCACGAGGTGCTGCGCAGCCAGCGCTACGGCACGCCCTGGTGCGTGATCATGTTCGATCTTGACGATTTCAAGGCTGTGAACGACGCGTACGGCCACGCGGTCGGTGACGAGGTGCTGCGGCAGACCTCGGCCGTGATGCAGCGCGAGGTGCGCGGCACCGACCTGCTGGGCCGCTGGGGCGGGGAGGAATTCCTGATCCTGGCCGTGCAGATCGACCTGCCCTACGCGCTGGCCCTTACCGAGCGGCTGCGTGTGGCCCTGGAACAGCATCCCATGCCGGGGCCAGGTAGGGTCACCGCGAGTTTCGGCGTGGCCGCCTACCGCGATCAGGAGACCGCCGAGGATTTGCTCGCGCGCGCCGATGCCGCCCTGTACAGCGCCAAGGCGGCGGGCAAGAACCGGGTGGAAGGTTCGCTGGTGAAGGTGGACACGCCGCTGCGGGTGCCGCCGCTGCTCAACCCCTTCCCGGTGCTCGCGCCCGCCCCGCACCACGACATCGCCCAGGCGACCAGCCGCTGGCTGTCCACCTTCGACCTGGGGCCGCAGGACGACGTGTCCCGCGTGCACTTCTCGGGCACCTTCGCGCAGCTCGCCGCCGCCCTGCACCCCACGGCCGCCGCCGACGCGCTGCGCCTGATGGCCGACTGGTACTGCGTGATGTTCCTGCACGACGACCGCTGCGACGCGTCGGGCATCGGGAAGGATCCGGCGCGCCTGCGCGCCCTGACCGCCCGCCTGCTGGCCGCCCTGAAAGGCCACGCCCCGGTGCCCGACGATGAACCGCTCGCCTGGGCGATGTCCGACCTGAGCCGACGCTTCCGTGACGCGGGCAGCGACGCGTGGCTGGACGAGGTCGCAGCCCACGTCACCGCGTACTTCAGCTCCCTGGCCTGGGAAGCGGACAACCGCGCCAGGGGCGTGGTGCCGATCCTGGACGAGTACGTCCGCATGCGGCCCCTGACGGCCGGACTGGCGATCGACGAGGCCTTCCTGAGTCTCGTCGACGACCTGCACCTGCCCGGTGAGGTGCATGCGCACCCGACCGTCCAGGCACTCACCGTGCATGCCAACCGCGCCGTGTGCTGGTCGAACGACATCATCTCGCTCGAGAAGGAGTTGCAGGGCGGGGACGTCCACAATCTGGTGCTCGTGCTGCGCCAGGAACGGGGCCTGGGCCTGCAGGACGCCCTGGAGGCGGCCGCCGCTATGTACCACCAGGAACTGGAACGGCTGATCGATGTCGAACAGCACCTGCCGGATCTGGGGCCGGAGATCAACGTCCAGCTGGCCCGCTACGTGCAGCTGCAACAGATCCGGGTGGGTGGCATCCTGGAGTGGTCGTGGCGGTCGAAACGCTATCAGCTGGCGCCGTCGGCCTGACCGCGGTTCCGTGAGTACCGGCCCTCTCGGGCGACCTCTAGTGCCGTGCCGTCAGTGGTGGGCTGGGGGCATGCCGAGGCGACTCAGGTGAACGCGCAGGATCCTGGCGTACCGGCTCAATTCCTCCTCGTCGGACGTTCGCTGCCCATGCAGCAGGGCGTCCCACGCGTCGTCCGGCAGCCGCGGGCAGCGGGGATCCCGAGCGAGGTCGCACAGCGTCCACGCGGCCGCCTCGAACTCGGCGCGCGCCCGCTTCGGGCCCTCCGAACTGATCCGACGTTCTGGCATGCCCAAGCCTAAATCCATGCGGCGCGGCGCGTGACCGCACTTGACCACGGTTCATACGGCGGGCCGGCCGAAGCGCGTGGTGCCGGCTGACACGGCGCCGTCACATACAGGTGTGCCAGGGCGTCCGGGCGCCAGCAACTGGCATGAGTTCATCGGCGAGCAGTTCCAGGGGCAGCAGCTCCAGTTCCGGATGCTGTTCGAGGAGGTCACGGATCGCACTGTTCACGCCGCCCGCGCCAGCGACCGTCTGTTGCACACCGGGGTCGGCCCACAGCACCTTCAGAGTCTGGTGCAGGGTCTCGAAGCTGCCCACGCTGGGCGCAGACGGCGGGATGGCGGGGGCGCTCCGGGCAGTTCGTATGGTCATGCCTGCACCGTAGACGCCGCACCATGATCAATGAATGACCGTTTTCAGTCGCGTCATGACCGGACGCGTGCCCGGTTCATCGTACCGTCGACCCATCGGTGCCCGTCGGAGCGGACAGGGCCTGTACGGGCGTCCCACCGACGGCCTGTACGCAGAGGTCGCCCCCATCCAGATCACCGTCCAGGGTCAGCGTGACGCGCTCGCCGGGCCGCAGGTCGAGGTGGTTGTCACTGAGCCTGACCGGGCCGGCGTCCACCCAGACCGCGTGGGCGGGCCGGGTGGTCTCGATGGTGACGGTACGACCCTGCCGGGTCGCGCGCAGCCCCGGATCGGGGAGATCGTAGTACTTGAGTGGCTCGGGCCACAGCGCCGCGCGGCTGAGCTCCATGTCCCCCCGCACGAGGCGCAGGATGACCACGGTGTCCGGCGAACTGGCCTCATCTGGCAGCGCCGTCACCGCGTTCGCGGCGGCCAGCATGGACGTCACCCGGCCCGTCAGGTGATCCCCGCCCAGGGTGTAGACGTCCAGCCTGAGCTCCACCGGGGCGTCCTCGAGAAGCGAGCTGACCACCCAGGCCTGGACGGTCAGTCCATCCCGGCGCGCCTGCACGGCCAGCGGCGCGAGTTCCCGCTTGATCGCGTAATACGCGGGTTTGGGCACACCGCTGGAGTCGATGATCGCCCAGCTCGTGACCGGCCAGCAATCGTTGAGTTGCCACACCAGCGCGCCCGACACTGCCCGCGCACCGTCCTGGCCCCAGCGGCCCCGGAACGCACGGTATGCGCTGACCATCGCGTCGGCCTGCACCACCCGCGCCTGGTACACGTACTCCTCGAAGCTGCGGGCGGGCTGGAAGGCGTCCGAGAGGTACACGGCGATCCGGCGCTGTCCATCGGCGCGGCCCAGCGGATCGGCGGCCTTGTTGTGGTGCTCGAATACGCGGCTGTGTGCAGCGCGGTTCCCGGGACGGGTGAAGGTCTCGATGGTGTGCCGGCTGGGCGGCGACTGCATGCCGAACTCGCTGACGAACCGGCCCTCGTATCGGCCGTAATCGCGGTGGGGGGCCATGTTGCCGTGCCAGACCTCCCAGGTGTGCCGGTCACCCACCGTGGGATCGGACGACCGGACGCCGCCGCTGGGACTGCCGGGCCAGTACGGCACTTCCGGGTTGAGGGCGGCGACCACCTCGGGCAGCAGGTGCTCGTAGATGGTCAGGGCGTCGAAGGAGCCGGGCTCAGCGCCTGAACCGCTGGCGCCCACGGATTCGGCGATCTGGTAGTCCTCGTTGTTGCCGCACCACAGGGCCAGGCAGGCGTGGTGCCGCAGGCGCGTCACGGCCGCCCGCGCTTCGTCCCGCACGGACTCGAGCATCGCGGGGTACGCGGGGTACATGCCGCAGGCGAACAGGAAGTCCTGCCACACGAGCAACCCCAGTTCATCGCAGATGTCGTAGAAGACGTCGGATTCGTACAGGCCGCCGCCCCACACGCGGATCATGACCATGTGCGCGTCGGCCGCCTGCTGCAGGCGCGTCCGGTACTGGGCCGCGCTCACGCGGTTCAGCAGCAGGTCTTCAGGAATCCAGTTCGCTCCACCCGCGAAGATGGGAACGCCGTTCACGACGAAGGTGAAGCTGGTGCCGGACTCGCCGGCCACCGGTTCCTGCGCGAGCCGCAGGTGCCGCGCCCCCACCCGGCGGTCCAGTTGGTCGAAGACGGTGTTCCCCCGCTGGAGCGACACGGACACGGTGTAGAGCGGCTGGTCGCCATACCCGCGCGGCCACCACAGCTCGGGGGCAGGGAGGACGATGCTGCCGCGCGCGGCGCTGGCGGGAAGGCTCAGGTGACCGACCCGCTCGCCCCGCGAATCCTTGAGTTCCACCTCGACGGTATCGCCGGGCTGCAACGTACCCACTGGAGACGCCTCTACCGTCAGCGTGGCCTGTCCCAGGTCGTCGCTGACGGTGAACGCGGTACGGACAGCATCGAGACGAAGGGCGTAGGCGTGTACGAAGACGTCTTTCCACGGCCCGGCCGTGAGCAGGGTCGGTCCCCAGTCCCAGCCGTAGTGGTATTGCGCCTTGCGGACATACACGCGGCTGGGATCGCCGTTCCACACGGCCCGCCGGCCGTGTTCGGCCTCCAGGGCGCGGCCGTGGGCCAGGGCGGGATCGAAGCGCAGGACGAGGGTGTTCACGCCGGGCTGCGCGTGCCGGCGAAGGTCGACGCGCCAGGGAATGAACATGTTGTCGGTGGTCAGGATCACCTGGCCGTTCAGGATGACGGTGCAGAGCGTATCCAGGCCGTCCAGGCACAGGTCGAGGTGTGGCGCAGCGAGCTGTTCCGGACTCAGGTCGAAGGTGGCGTCGTACGCCCAGACGGTCTCCCCCACCCACTGCACGTCCAGCTCGTTCAGGCCGTCGTACGGGTCGGGGATGACGCCGTGCCGGAGCAGGTCGAGGTGCACCGTGCCGGGCACACTGGCCGCCAGGGGCATCGTGGGGGCGTGCGGGGACAGGGGAGCGGCGGCGTCTGGCAGGGCCTGGACGGTCCAATCGGTGAGGGCGTGGCGGGCGGCAGTGGCGTGGGTCATCGGGCTCCGGCGCCAGGGGCGCGCTGTGGAAAAGGCGTCTGCGTCAGAACAATTCAGCCAGTCGAGTCCGACGAGCGTACCCTCCACCGTGCCCGGTGTCAAAAGGCCATTCAGGATCTGCCGGCACAGGGGTAGGTACGTGCTCCCACTCCCGTGAGTCGTGACACGTCCTGGCCGCCGCCTCACCTCTGCCCGGTCAAGGCCCGTCCCCGGATGCTCCATGGTGCTGGCTGGCAGCCTGGGCCGCTCAGGAGGCGCTGATGCTGGGCGCGCAGTCCGTGTACGTCACGGTGACGGTCTTCAGCAGGGTGGTATGCGCGGCCTCGCTGTACACCTGCACGTCAAAGGCGCCACTGCGGGCATGTGAGGTGCCGAAGATGCGCTCGGCCTTCGTGGTGCAGGTGGGATCGTAGGCGATGGGGGTGGTCGTCGTGATCTGCAGGTACCGGTCGACCTGCCTGCCGCCGCTGGTGATGTGCCACTCACGGGGGCCGTTCACGGTAACGGTACCCGCCGGGAGGGCGCTGCGGCGGTCGATGGTCTGCCCGGTGGCGGCCGTGAACTGGACTGTCACGAGGTTCTTCCAGGTCGCCTGGCGGGTCGGGTGGGCGCTGTCGCTGACCGTCTCGTCGATCGTTCGCACGATGGTCAGGTCCGTGCGGTTCCGGAGCGTCCCGCTGCTGGTGCCGGTGCGGACGGCCGTGCGGGTGGTGCCGTCCGCGCGGGTGTAGGCCAGCGTCAGGTTCTGCGCCGTGTCGACGAAGCTCCCGGCCAGGGCCACGTCGGCGCTGGGGTCGCTGAGCAGCGCGCGACCGTTCACGCTGGCGCCGCCCCGCATGCAGGCGGTGTAGACCCAGGTCACGTGGTCGGGCACACCGTCCGCGTCTGAATCCACGGGCCTGCCGCCGGCGTCCAGGGCACTGCTCGCGGCGTCCGGCGCGCGGCACGATGCCAGGGGGCCCACGCCCACGTCGCTGAGGCTGCCGAGGGTCTGTTCGACGTCGCTGGCCACGGCGCCGCCCACCTCGGTCTGGGTGGCCATGTCCGCCAGGGGGGCCGGCTCGCTGGCCGTGACGGGCGGACTCGACGTGGTGCACGCGCTCAGCACGAGGGCGAGGGTCAGGGCCGGCAGCAGCGCAGTCTTCATGGGAAACCTCCGGGAGCGTGTTCCGTCTCCACCCCTTGGAGCCTGCCCAGGAGTGAAAAGTTCCAGGTGAACCCGTGGGTGGATGCCGGGTGCCCCCGATGGGGGCGGCATACTTGACGCGGCGTCCCACCACTCACGTCACCGGACGGCCACACGTCCACTACGCGCGACCACCGGCCGATCCACAGGAGAATTCATGGCACTCTTCGACCTACCCCTCGAGCAACTCCGCACCTACCGCGCGCCCGGCCGCGCTCCGACCGACTTCGACAGCTTCTGGTCGGCCACGCTGACCGAAGCGCGCACGCACGATCTGCAGGCGACCTTTACCGCCGTCGACACGCCGTACGTCACGGTGGACGTGTTCGACGTCACCTTTGCCGGGTGGGATGGGCAGCCGGTGAAGGGCTGGTTGACCCTGCCGCGCGCACGTTCCGCCCCGCTGCCGTGTGTGGTGGAATTTATCGGCTATGGCGGCGGGCGCGGCCTGGCCACCGATCACCTGAGCTACGCCAGCCTCGGCTACGCGCACCTGCTGATGGACACGCGCGGGCAGGGCAGCGTGTGGCGGCAGGGCGACACCCCGGACGACGCGCCGGGTGCCGGGCCGCAGATTCCCGGCTTCATGACGCGGGGAATCCAGTCGCGCGAGACGTACTACTACCGCCGGGTGTTCACGGACGCCGTGCGGGCCGTGGAGACCGCCCGTTCGCATGCGGAGATCGACGCCTCCCGCATCGCCGTGGCGGGCGGCAGCCAGGGCGGCGGCATCGCGCTTGCGGCCGCGGGCCTGACCGACGTGCAGCTGTGCCTGCCGGACGTGCCGTTCCTGTGCCACTACGACCGCGCGACCCGGATCGTGGACAGCTACCCCTACGGCGAGATCGTCAATTACCTCAAGACCCACAAGGGACGCGTGGAGGACGTCTTCAGTGTCCTCGCGTACTTCGACGGCGTGCATTTTGCCGCGCGCGCCCAGGCCTCGGCCCTGTTCTCGGTGGGCCTGATGGACGACATCTGTCCGCCCAGTACCGTGTACGCGGCCTTCAACGCCTACGCGGGCCAGAAGGACATCCGGGTGTACGAGTTCAACCGCCATGAGGGCGGAGAGAACGTGCACGGTGGGGAGCGGATGGCGTTCCTGCACGCGCACTGGCGACCCTGAGCGAAGCGCGCTCGCGAACCCATGAGGGTTGCCGGAACCGCGTGCCGGTGGCAGGATTGGAGCACCTTCCCGATCCTGTCTGTGCCGACATCGGATCCGCTTGACGTCGGCTCCATTGATGACTGGGGCGGCCTCTGGCCAGACCGATGGGCTCAGGCTGGGGCGGACATCGGGTGGATCCAGTCAGGAGGGAACATGAGCGGAGCAATCACGGTCACGACGGACATCGACGCCCCGCTGGACGCCGTATGGACGGCGTGGACAGCGCCGGAGCACATCACCCAGTGGAACCAGGCGAGCCCGGACTGGCACTGCCCGAAGGCGAGCAACGACCTGCGGCCGGGCGGCCTGTTCTCGTCGACCATGGCGGCTCGGGACGGCAGTTTTGAATTCGAGTTCGGCGGTGAGCACACGGCCGTCGTACCGCATGAGCGGATCGAATCGCGCCTCGGCGATGGCCGCACCATGCAGGTCGTCTTCGAGGCGCAGGGAGCCCACCGAACCCGCGTCACGGAGACCTTCGAGCCCGAGGGGCAGAACCCGGTCGAGATGCAGCGTGCGGGCTGGCAGGCCATCCTCGACACCTTCCGGCAGCACGTCGAGGGCACGCTGGCGTGAAGGCCGTGCGGGATCGCGCGCCGGCTCCTGCCCCTCCGGAGGAGTGACAATGGACGGCACATGACCCCTGTGACGACGGAACATCCCTTTCCTGGCCTGGAGGCGCTGATACCCGCACACGCCCGCCTGGAGCACCTCGCGGCGGGCGGGACGTGGACGGAAGGGCCGGTGTGCCAGGACGACGGCAGCGTCTTGTGGAGCGACATTCCCGGCAACCGCGTGCTGTCGTGGCACCCGGAACGCGGTCAGGCCGTGTTCCTGCACCCCGCTCACTTTCACAACGGGCACACCCGCGACGCCTCGGGGGCGCTGTATGCCTGCTCGCATGGTGAACGGGCCGTCCTGAAGTCGACCGACCAGGGGCAGTCGTGGCAGGCCATCGCCACGCACCATGAGGGCCGGCGCCTGAACAGTCCCAACGACATCATCGTCGCGCCAGACGGAGCCGTGTGGTTCACGGATCCGCCCTACGGATTGATCCAGCCGCACGAGGGCTACGGCGGCGAGCAGGAGCAGCCGGGCTGCTTCGTGTACCGCCTCGACCCGTCCACTGGCGAGGTCACGGCGAAGATCACGGACATGATCCGCCCGAACGGCCTGGCCCTCAGTCCGGATGCCCGGACGCTGTATGTCACCGATACCAGCCGGAGCCACGATCCGGAGGGACACCACCACATCCGTGCGTATCCCCTGGCCGGTGACACGGTCGGCGCAGGTCGATCCTTCGCCGTCGTTGATCCCGGCCTGCCCGACGGCATCCGCGTCGACGAGTACGGCAACGTCTGGTCGAGCAGTGGCGGCGGCGTGCAGGTCTACGCGCCGGATGGCCGCCGGCTGGGCGTGGTGCCGGTGCCCGAGGTGATCGGCAACCTGACCTTCAGCCACACCGAGGCCTATCTGTACATTGCCGCGACGACCAGCCTGTACCGCGTCGCGGTCAGCGTGAAGGGCAACGCTTTCTGAGGCGCCGCGAAGGACGGCCATGACGACACGGCCAAGGGTGGCGCTGATCGGCACGGGCCTGATGGGTCGGCCGATGGCCGGACGCCTGCTCGACGCGGGCCTGCCGCTGACCGTGTCGAACCGCTCAGCCCCGTCGCTGGACGCGCTGGACGCCCTGGGCGCCACACGGGCCGACAGCCCCGCCCAGGCCGCGCGGGACGCCGACATCGTCTTGACCATGCTGCCGAACGGCGGCGTCGTCACGGACGTGCTGATCCGCGGCGGGGTCTTTGCGGCGGCCCGGCCCGGCACGCTGTTCATCGACATGAGCAGCGTTCATCCGGCCATCGCCCGCGATCTGGGGGCGCAGGCGGCCACGCGCGGACTGCGCTTCATGGACGCCCCCGTCAGCGGCGGCATCACGGGCGCGCAGCAGGGCACCCTGGCGATCATGGTGGGCGGCACCGAGGCCCTGCTGGAGGAGGCCCGGCCGGTGCTGTTGGCACTGGGCACCCCCAGGCTGGTCGGCCCGGTTGGGAGTGGGCAGCTGTGCAAACTGGTCAATCAGGTAATCGTGGCGGTCACCATCGGCGCGGTCGCCGAGGGCCTGACGCTGGCGAAGGCGGGCGGCGCCGACCCGGCCCGCGTGCGCGAGGCGATCATGGGGGGATTCTGCCAGAGCCGGATCCTGAGCGAACACGGCGCGCGCATGGTCGAGCAGCGGTTTACCCCCGGCGGCACCATCGCCTACCAGATCAAGGATCTGGACGCCGCGCTGGACGTGGCGCGCACCGTCGGCGCGGTTCTGCCCCTGACGGCCCGCGCCCGCGAGCTGTTCGCCGCATACGCCGCTGGCGATGATGGCGCGCGGGCTGGCGACGACCACAGCGCCCTGATCCGCCACATCGAGGCACTGAGTGGCCTGCGGCCGGAGCAGGCCTGACCGCCGGTAGGACACAATACTGACGATGAATCTGTTCGACCTGACCGGAAAACGCGCCCTGATCACCGGCAGCGGCGGTGGCATCGGCCTGGCACTCGCACGTGGGCTGGCGGAGCACGGCGCGCAGGTCGTGCTGAACGGCCGCGATCCGGCCAGGCTGGACGTGGCCGCCACCCAGCTGCGTGCTGAGGGTCATGCCGTCGAGACGGTGCCCTTCGACGTGACCGACGAGGCCGCCGTGATCGCGGGCGTCGCGCAGGTGCTCGCGGGCGGTGAGCTGCACATCCTGATCAACAACGCGGGCATCCAGCGCCGCACGCCGCTGACAGACGTGACGCTTGAACTGTGGAACGAGGTGCTGACAGCCAACCTGACGGCCGCCATGCTCGTCTCCCGCGAGGTCGCGCCGCACCTGCTGGCGCGTGGGAGCGGCAAGGTCGTGAACATCCTGTCGCTGATGAGTGAATTGGGCCGGAAAACCATTGCGCCGTACACGGCGGCCAAGGGTGGCCTGAAGATGCTGACGCGCGCCATGTGTGCCGAGTGGGCGGCCGGCGGCGTGCAGGTCAACGGGATCGGGCCCGGGTATTTCACCACCGAGATGAATCAAGCCCTGCTGGCCGACGCCGCCTTCACCACTTGGATCGAGGCGCGCACGCCGGCAGGCCGCTGGGGTGACCCCTCGGAACTGGTGGGCGCGGCCGTGTTCCTGTCGTCGGAGGCGAGCAATTTCGTGAACGGACAGGTGGTGTACGTGGACGGCGGCCTCCTGGCGGTGCTGTGAGCGGGGACGGCGGCAGGCCGACGCGCGCCGTGATCGTCATGGGCGTGTCCGGCAGCGGGAAGACCACCATCGGTGCGGCCCTGGCCGCGCGACTGGACTGGGCCTTCGTCGACGCCGACGACCTCCACCCGCCCGCGAACACGCAGAAGATGTCGCGTGGGGAGCCACTCACCGACGCCGACCGCGCGCCGTGGCTGGCGGGCCTCCACCGGCTGATCGCCCACCACGTGCAGGACGGCCCGCCGCTGGTGCTGGCCTGCTCGGCCCTCAAGGAGCGGTACCGCCGCACATTGATCGGCAACGTGGTGGGGGTACAGCTCGTGTTCGCGCGGGGCAGCCGCGACCTGATCGCGGCCCGGATGCGGGCGCGCTCGCATTTCATGCCGCCCAGCCTGCTCGACTCGCAGTTCGCCGCGCTGGAAGAACCGCAGGACGCCGTGACCGTGGACATCAGCTCCCCGCTGGACGACATCGTGGCGGACCTCGTCCGAACCATCTCCGGCGGCTCCCCGGCTGAACAACGTTGAGCCACCGCCCTGAGTGGCCGCTAGAGTCAGAGTCCTGCTGCCCTCGTTTCCGCCCGGCGCGCCGCCCTCTCCTCCACTGGAGTTCCCATGACCACACTGCCAATCCCCGCCGACCCCACCGCCCTCCCGCAGGCCGATATCGGCGTGATCGGGCTGGCCGTCATGGGCGAAAACCTGATCCTGAACATGGCGAACCACGGCTTCACGGTCGCCGCCTTCAACCGCACGGTCAGTAAGGTAAGTCACTTCACCGAGGGCCGCGCGCGTGGCCTGAGCATCATCGGGGCGAACACCCTGGAGGAACTGGTGGGGCTGCTCCGGCGGCCACGCAAGGTCATGCTGATGGTCAAGGCCGGGCGGCCGGTCGAGGAGTTCATCGAGCACCTCCGTCCCCTGCTGGAACCCGGCGACATCCTCATCGACGGCGGCAACAGCCATCCC
Organism: Deinococcus sp. KSM4-11; assembly: GCF_004801415.1. Lineage (NCBI taxonomy): Bacteria > Thermotogati > Deinococcota > Deinococci > Deinococcales > Deinococcaceae > Deinococcus > Deinococcus sp. KSM4-11. Next base: position 165,233 of record NZ_SSNX01000002.1, read on the forward strand.
AGCGACACGCAGCGGCGCATGCAGGATCTGGCCAAGGATGGCCTGCTGTACGTCGGCACGGGGGTGTCTGGCGGCGAGGAGGGTGCCTTGACCGGCCCGAGCATCATGCCCGGCGGCTCACCGGCCGCGTGGCCGGAGATCCGGCCCATTTTCCAGGCGATCGCTGCGAAGGTCGCCGACGGAACGCCCTGCTGCGACTGGGTGGGCGAGGGCGGCGCAGGGCACTTCGTGAAGACCGTGCACAACGGGATCGAGTACGCCGACATGCAGATGATCGCGGAGGCCTACCACCTGCTGCGCGACGTGGGGGGCCTGAGCGCCCCCGAGGCGGCAGACGTATTCCGCGAGTGGAACGCCGGGGAACTCGATTCCTACCTGATCGAGATCACGGCCGACATCCTTGGCAAGACCGACGACGTGACCGGACAGCCCCTGGTGGACGTGATCCTGGATACCGCCGGACAGAAGGGCACGGGCAAGTGGACGTCGGTGGGTGCGCTCGATGCAGGGGCGCCCGCCATGACCATCACCCAGGCCGTGTACGCCCGCTACATGAGCGCCCTGAAGACCGAGCGCGTGGCGGCCAGCGCCGTGCTGCCCGGCCCCGCCGCGCGGCCCGCCCCGGACCGCGCCACGCTGGTTGAGCAGGTTCGCCGCGCGCTGTACGCCAGCAAGATTGCCGCGTACGCGCAGGGCTTCCAGCTCATGCGCATGACTGCCCAGGAGTCCGGCTGGACGCTCGATTACGGCAGCATCGCGCGGATGTGGCGTGGGGGCTGCATCATCCGCGCCGCGCTGCTCGGCACCATCAGCGACGCCTTCGCGGCGCAGGCGGAGCTGCCGAACCTGCTGCTGTCGCCACCGTTTGTCGCTGCGATCAGTGAGCACCAGCAGGCGTGGCGTGAGGTGATCGCCCTGGCGGCCCTGCACGGCGTGCCGGTGCCGGCTTTCAGCAGCGCCCTCGCTTACTACGACTCGTACCGCGCCGCGCGGCTGCCCGCCAACCTGCTCCAGGCGCAGCGCGATTACTTCGGCGCCCACACCTACGAGCGTACGGACGGCCCGCGTGGCGAATTCCACCACACCAACTGGACCGGGCGGGGCGGCGAGACGGCCAGCACGACGTACAACGCCTGAGCCCAGTGCCAGGCCGCCGATGACCGGCCTCGGCGCACCCGGACGGCTCGGGCATCGCCAGTGGCTCAGCTGCAATAGATGGTCGTCGGAGCGGAGGGGACGCGTGAGCAACCGAACACAGAACCAGGACGCCAGATCGCCCCGGAACCCGGTGTCCAGGGGTCACGCCGCGTGATCACGCCGGAACTGCTGCGCTCGCTGGCGCTGTTCGCTTCGCTGGATGACGCCGCGCTGCAGGCGGTGGCGCTCGAAGCGGCAGACGTGCGTCTGAACGCGGGCGAGTACCTGGTGCAGGAGGGGGATTCGGTCGCGTTCTTCGTGCTGCTGGAGGGGCAGTTGGACGTCAGCAAGGAGGTCGGCGGGGTGCTTCAGACGCTGGACACCTACGGCCCCGGCGACTCCTTCGGGGAACTGCCCCTGCTGCTCGGCACGTCCGCGACCGTGAACCTGCGCGCTGCGGGCGCCGTGCGCGTGCTGCAGCTGGACGGCCCCGACTTCCTGGCGCTGCTGGCCCACTCGGAGGCGCTGGCCGCCACGGTCATGGCGAACATGACGCGCCGCGTGCGGAACCTGCAGCGCGTCACGCTCGGCGCCCCGGTGGTGCCCACGCTGCTGGTCGGTTCCGCAGACGACCTGCGGTGTTTCAGGTTGCGGGAGTTCCTGTCGCGCAACCAGGTGGCGTTCCGCTGGCTGGATCCGGAGTCGCCGGTCATGGCCTGCGACCTGCCGCCGCTGGAGGCCGGCCCGCTGCCCGCCGTGATCCTGCCCGGTGGGGAGGTGCTGCGCCAGCCGGACGTGCAGGAGGTGGCGCGCCGGGTGGGACTGCAGGTGGAGCCGCACCTGCCGGAGTACGACGTGGTGATCGTGGGCGGCGGCCCGGCCGGGCTGGCGGCGGCCGTATACGGCGCGTCCGAGGGCCTGTGCACGCTGCTGCTGGACAAGGAGGCGCCCGGAGGGCAGGCGGGCACCAGCAGCCGCATCGAGAACTACCTGGGGTTTCCCACGGGCCTGTCCGGCGCGGAACTCAGCGCCCGCGCGCTGCGGCAGGCGCGGCGCTTCGGCGCGGAGGTCGTCATCACCCGCGAGGTGACGGCCCTGGAGCCGGGCGAGACCGGGCACACGGTCGTCCTCGACGGCGGCGACCGCGTGCAGGCCCAGAATGTCGTGCTGGCGATGGGTGTGGAGTGGCGCAAGCTGCCGCTGCCGGACGCCGGGCGCTTCGTGGGGCGCGGCCTGTGGTACGGCGCGGCCCGCACGGAGGCGCCGGGCACCCGCGGCAAGGACGTGTACTTGATCGGTGGGGGCAATTCGGCCGGGCAGGCGGCCATGTTCTTCTCGAACTACGCCGCGCGGGTCTCCATCCTGATCCGGGCAGACCGCATCGAGCAGGGCATGTCGCAGTACCTGGTCGCCCAGCTGCGCGTCCGGCCGAACGTCCGCATCTGCGAGCACTGCGAGGTGACGGCGCTGCGCGGCGACGCACACCTGCAGGGCCTGACGGTGCACCACCGTGACACGGGCGAGGACGAGCAGGTGGAGACGGACTCGCTGTTCGTGCTGATCGGCGCGGACGCCCGCACGGACTGGCTCGGGCGCACCGTGCTGCGCGATGAGCGCGGGTACGTGTGCTCAGGGCTCGACCTCGCGCCGCAGAATGCCTGGCCCCTGGAGCGGGATCCGTTCCTGCTGGAGACCAGTGTGCCGGGCGTGTTCGTGGTGGGCGACGTGCGGCGCGGCTCGATCAAGCGCGTGGCGTCCGGCGTGGGCGAGGGCAGCATGAGCATCGCCCTGATTCACCAGTACCTGGCCCTGGAGCCGGGCGGGAGGAACGCATGACCAAGGATTCACCGGCCTGCACGCACCTGAATTCCATCCGAGCGGTTACGCCCAGCGCGCACGGCTGCGAGGAGTGCCTGAACACGGGCGACACCTGGGTTCACCTGCGGATCTGCCTGGAGTGTGGCCACGTGGGCTGCTGCGACTCCTCAAAGAACAAGCACGCTTCGAAGCACTTCCGCGCGGCCCGGCACCCGCTCGTGCAGAGCATGGAGCCCGGCGAGGACTGGCTGTGGTGCTACGAGGACGAGGTGATGCTCGAACCCGGCAGCGGGCCCCTGTGGCGCGGGCCGTGGCGCAAGGGCTGAACCCCAGCGCCGCGCCCACCCGCTACAGTGGCGGCACGCCCGCCGCCCCGCTCCTGACCGAGGTTCATTTATGGTGTACGATCCCAGCCCCCAGCGTTACGAGTCCCTTCCCTACCGCCGCGCCGGCCGCAGCGGCCTGCAGCTCCCGGTCATCTCGCTGGGCCTGTGGCACAACTTCGGCGGCGTCGACCGCCATGAGAACGCGCGGGCGATGGTGCGCGCGGCCTTCGACGGCGGCATCACGCATTTTGACCTGGCCAACAACTACGGGCCGCCCCCCGGCAGCGCGGAAACCACCTTCGGCCGCCTGCTCAGAGAAGACCTCGCGCCGTTCCGGGATGAGCTGATCATTTCCAGCAAGGCCGGGTACACCATGTGGCCCGGCCCGTACGGCGACTGGGGCAGCCGCAAGTACCTGATCGCCTCGTGCGACGCGAGCCTCAAGCGCCTGGGCCTCGACTACGTGGACGTCTTCTACCACCACCGGCCCGATCCGAACACGCCGCTGGAAGAGACCATGCGGGCGCTCGACCAGATCGTCCGCAGCGGGCGGGCACTGTACGCAGCGGTCAGCAATTACCCGGCGGCGCTCCTGCGCGAGGCCGCGGGCATCCTGCGGGAGCTGGGCACACCCTTCGTGCTGAACCAGCCGAGTTACTCGATGTTCAACCGCTGGCTGGAACCCGACGGCCTGGTGGGCGCGCTGCGCGATGAGGGCGTGGGCGGCATCGTCTTCAGTCCGCTGGCGCAGGGCATGCTGAGCAGCAAGTACCTGAACGGCATTCCCGCCGACTCCCGCGCGGCGAGTGCCACCGGCTTCCTGAAAGCCGAGCAGGTCACGCCTGAGCGCATCGAGCAGATCCGCGCGCTGAACGCCATTGCCCAGGCGCGGGGGCAGACGCTGGCCCAGCTCGCGCTGGCGTGGGTGCTCCGGCACCCGGAGATCACGTCCGCCCTGATCGGCGCGAGCCGCCCCGAGCAGATCACGGACGCCATAGGCGCCCTGAAGGCCGGGCCGATCACCGACGATGAGCTGGCCCGCATCGAGGCGATCCTGAGTCCTCCGTCGGCCTGAGCACCGCTGCGGGGAGCACGGACAGACCAGGATTCCGGGCGGTCTACGCGGTGGCCGTCCGCCCGGCCAGGGCCTGCTGGACGAGCGGGATGACGTTTGCGCCCAGCAGCGTGATGGCGTCGAGCATGGCCGCGTGGGGCAGCAGCACGTTCGTCATCTGGAAGGTCAGGCGGTCGATTCCCCCCAGGACGTCGTTCGCGTAGAGCACCTTCTGGGCGACGGTCTGCGGATCGCCGATCAGGTACGGGCCGCCGGGGCCGGTCGAGGCGTCGAACTGCGCCCGGCTGGGCGGTGACCAGCCACGTTCGCGGCCGATGGTGTCCAGCATCCGCGCGTAGCCGGGGTAGAACAGATCCAGGGCCTGCTGGGTGCTGGGCGCGACGAAGCCGAACAGATGCACGCCCACCTTCAGCGTCTCTGGGGCATGCCCGGCGCGGCGGCTGGCCTCGCGGTACAGGTCGATCAGCGGACGGAACTGCCGCATGTCCCCACCGATGATCGCGACCATCAGCGGCAGGCCCAGCAGTCCGGCGCGCACGAAGGATTGCGGCGTGCCGCCCACGCCCAGCCAGATGGGAAGCCGATCCTGCGCGGGCCGGGGGTAGATGCCCTGTCCGGTCAGGGCCGCGCGGTGCTGGCCGGACCAGTGCACGTGGGTGTCATCGCGGATCTTCAGCAGCAGGTCGAGGTGCTCGGCGAACAGCGAATCGTAGTCCTGGAGGGCCAGCCCGAAGAGGGGGAAGGCTTCGGTGAACGAGCCGCGTCCGGCGATGATCTCGGCCCGTCCGCCGGAGAGCAGGTCAAGCGTGGCGAATTCCTGGAACACGCGCACCGGGTCGGCCGCGCTGAGCACCGTCACCGCGCTCGTCAGGCGGATGCGCTCGGTGCGGGACGCGGCGGCGGCCAGGATCACGCTGGGCGCGGAATCCAAGTACTCCTGGCGGTGGTGTTCCCCGACGCCGAAACTGTCCACGCCGGCCTGATCTGCCGTGACGATCTCCTCGATCAGGTTCTTGAGGCGCTGGCTGGCGCTCAGGGTGATGCCGGTCACGGGATCCGAGACCACGGCGGCGAAACTGTCGATGCCGATCTGCACGTCAACCTCCAGGGGTGGTCAAGCAGTTCCGCCAGGCGACCGACCACCCGGTCTGCCGCCTGGCGGAATCGGGGCGCGGGTTCAGGCCTCGCGGGCGGTTTTGAGGGCCGTGGCCCACCACTCGAGTTCGGTCAGCATGTTCTGCACGCCGGGCTGCAGGTGCGCCATGTCCTCCAGGGCCGCGCCCTGCTGCCACGCGCCCATGAAATCCGCACCCTGGATGTGCACGCCGGTGCGGGTGGGGGCCATCTGGAGTTCCACGGCGATCAGGCGCAACTGCTCGATGGCGCGGGCAGCGCCGACGGAGCCGTAGCCGACGAAGGCGACCGGCTTCTTGTTCCATTCAGGGTAGGCGTAGTCCAGGGCGTTTTTCAGCACGGCGGTCGGGCCGTGGTTGTACTCGGCCGTCAGGATGATGAAGCCGTCGTACTGGGCGACCGTCTGTTGCCAGCGAACCGCGACCTCGTTCGTGCTGGGTGCCCACGCGTTCGAGGCGACCTCGTCGAAGAAGGGCATGGGGAAGTCGCGCAGGTCGAGGAAGTCGTAGGTGACATCGCTGCGCTGCGCGACGATGTCCTTGAGCCACGCGGCGGGCTTGTCGGCGAAGCGGGTGGCGCGGGTGCTGCTGATGATAATGGCAATTTTGAGCATGATGGTCTCCTCGGAGCAGCGCCGTGGCGCTGTCACTACCGAACTATACTCTGTTTTTTCAATCAGTGTGTATTACAAATTGTTTTATCAATGCTAAGGCATCGCTGCACGGAGCGACCAGGCAGGAGCGGAACCCCTGCCCGGTCGTCCTGTGGTAACACGTGACTATTTCTTCTGCAGCACCATGATGTACGCCTTGAGCGCGTCGGCCTGGCGGCCCTGCTTGAAGGGATTGAACTGGCCGGGCTGGAAGTTCCCGCCCTGGCCGTTCTGGCCCTGCGCGCCGTTCTGCCCCCCGGGCCGCTGGCCGCCCCCAAAGCCGCCCGCCCCTGGAACGCCGGGAATCCGCACGCCGGCGCCCCCACTGGCCTGCGCCTGGGCGCGCCGGGCGGCGCGTTCCTGCTCGGCCTTGAGCTGCAGATCATCCATGGCGGTGAGCTGCCCCTCGGTCATGATCTTGTCCTCGATCTGCGACAGGTACTTCTTCGCGTCGTTCGGCTGGATCCCGGCCGCTTTCTGCAGGCTGGTCAGGATCGGCAGCAGCAGCTTGGCCTGGGCCTTGGTCATGGCCGTGGCCGGGTTCTTCTCCAGGTCCGGCAGCAGGCGGATGTCCTGGGCCAGGTCGAAGATGGGCTGCATCTGCTTCATGCGGGCCTGCATCTCGGGCGTCAGCTGACGCTGCTGGGTCTGCTGGGCGGCGGCGAGGGTGGTGACGGCCAGGGCGGTGGTAAGGAGGGCGGTGTGTTTCATGGCTGTTCTCCTGAAGAAGAGTTATTCGTAGCGGAGGGAATCGACCGGGTCGAGTCTGGCGGCGCGGGCGGCCGGGTAGTACCCGAAGAACACGCCGACGAGCGCGCTGAACACGAACGCGACGATCATCGGCGTGGGCGAGAACACGGGCGTGATGCCAAAGCCCCGGCCCCCGAATGCGGCGGCCACGCCGAGCACCATGCCGATCACGCCGCCGCTGACCGACAGCAGGGACGCCTCGACCAGGAACTGCGTGAGGATGTCGCGCGGCTTGGCGCCCAGGGCCTTGCGCACCCCGATCTCGCGGGTGCGTTCGGTGACGGACACCAGCATGATGTTCATGATCCCGATCCCGCCGACCAGCAGCGAGATTCCGGCGATCGCGCCGACCAGGATCGTGAGGGTGTTGGTGATGGCGCTGAGACTGGCCAGCGAGTCCGCCTGGTTCTGCACCTGGAAGTCCAGGCTGGTGGGGTCGGTCAGCTTGTGCCGGACCATCATCAGATCGGTCACGTCGGACTGGAGCTGCTTGAGGTCCTTGGCATCGGTGGCCTGCATGTACACGTTGTTCACGGTGGGCTCGCCACTGCTGGCGTTGGTGCGGGAAAACCGCTGGAGGTAGGTGCTGAGCGGCACGAGCACCTGACTGTTGGCGTTCCCGAAGCCGGAGTTGCCCTTGTCGGGCAGCACGCCCACGACCGTGAAGTTCACCGAGCCGAGCCGGATGCGCTGCCCGATGGCCTGGTCGTCGGTGGCGCTGCCGTCCGTGCCGTCGCCCCACAGGTCGAGCAGCACCTGATGGCCGATCACGGCCGTGCGCTTCTTGCCGTCCACATCGGCCTGCGTGAAGTAGTCACCGGTAGCGACGGGGCTGTTGCGGACCGATTCGTACGCAGGCCACGTCCCGACGATGGTCGCCTGGGTGTTGTTGCTGCCCAGTTTCGCCTGCACGCTGCTCTGCGCGGCGGGGGCGACCCCGACGATGCGGGACGCGAAGGTGGTGGCGAGCGCCTCGGCGTCCTTCACGGTGACACTCTGGCGCGGCCCGGCGCGCACCAGGCTGCCACCGCCGAAGCCGCGCGCACTGCCCACCGTGAGCAGGTTGGTGCCCAGCGATTCGAGGTTGCGCGTGACGCCCGCCGTGCTGCCCTGGCCGATGGCGGTCAGGGCCACGACCGCCGCCACCCCGATGATCACGCCCAGCGCCGTCAGGATCGAGCGCAGCGGCGTGCCGATGATCGCGCGCCACGCGATGGTGAACGCGCCGCCCAGGCCGATTCCTCCACCGCGCCGATGCGGCGTGGCCGCGAGCGGCGCCGCGGCCGGGGCGCGCTCCGGGGAGGTCGTGGTCATGCCTGCGCCTCCAGCGGAGCGGGTACGCGTGGCACCTGCCGGGTGTCGCTCTCGATCAGGCCGTCGCGGACGCGCACGACCCGTTCGGCGTAGGCCCCGATGTCCTGCTCGTGCGTGACGAGGACGACCGTGGTGCCCTCGCGGTGCAGTTCGCTGAAAAAGGCCATGACCTCCTCGCTGGTGCGGGTGTCGAGGTTCCCGGTGGGCTCGTCCGCGAGCAGCAGCCGGGGACTGCCGGCCAGAGCGCGGGCGATCGCCACGCGCTGCTTCTGCCCACCGCTGATCTGGCTGGGCAGGTTCTTCGCCTTGCTGTCCAGACCGACCCGCGTCAGGACGTGCATGGCCCGCTCCCGCCGCTCGCGCGGGGGCACGCCGGCGTAGGTTAGGGGCACCTCCACGTTCTCGACGAGGCTCAGGCGCGGCAGCAGGTGGAAGGCCTGGAACACGAAGCCGATGTCCTGGTTGCGCGCTTCGGCCCGTTCGTTCTCGGTCAGCGTCGTGACGTCCCGGCCGCCCAGGACGTAACTGCCGCCCGAAGGCCGGTCAAGCAGTCCGATGATCTGCATCAGGGTGGTTTTGCCGCTCCCCGACGGGCCCATCAGGGCGACCATCTCGCCCGGATAGATCTGCACGCTGACGCCCTTGAGGGCCGCGAACACGATGTCGCCCGTCTCGTACACCTTGCGCACGTCCCGGATGTCCACGACCGCCGGTCGCGTGGGCGCGGCGGCGGACAGATCCGGGGTGGGGGCGGCGGTCATGGCGCGCCTCCGGGTGGCGGGCCGAAGCCGCCCTGGGTTCGCGCCGTGCCCGAGCGGGTGGCCGCGCCGCTGCTGGCGCTCTTGCCGGGCACGATGATCGTCTGACCGGGCGTGAGCCCGCCCGTCACGACGGTGTTGGTGCCGTCGGTCGCGCCCGTCTCGACGCGCACCCGCTCGGGATCGGCCCCGGCGGCGACGGGCACCTGCACGTACGAGCGGGTGCGAACCGTCTGGATCGCCTTGCTGGGCACCAGCAGGCCGCGCTGCTCGCTCTGGATGATATCGGCCTGGGCGGTCATGCCGCTGCGCAGCTTGCCGCCCGCATTGCCGAGCTGCACGGTCGCGGTAAACACCGAGATGCCGTTGCTCTGCGTGGCGCCCGGCGACACGCGCACGACCTTCCCGGAGAAGGTCTGGCCGTCATAGGCGTCGAGCGTCACCTCGGCCGCCTGCCCGACCTTCACGCCGGAGATCTCGGTCTCGTCGATCTGCACCGGCAGGTTCAGGGTGGTGTCGTCGAGCAGCGTGAGGATGGTCGCGCCACTGGTCACGACAGTGCCCTCGGTGGCGCTCACGGTGCTGATGACGCCCGTGATCGGCGCGTACACCTTGAGTTCCGACCGGGCCTTCAGGGCAGTACTCAGCGCGTCCTGCGCCTGCTGCACGGCGATCACCTGACTGCGCAGGTTCTGCGCGTCGCTGCTGCCGCCGGTGGCCGCCTGGGTCTGCGCAGCGTCCAGACTGGCCCGCGCGGACTCCGCCGACTGCTGGGCCTTCAGCACCGCCGACTGGGCGTCTGCGAGCGCCTGGGCACTGACGGCCCCGATGGCGCTGAGGCGCTGCTGGCCCTGCAACGTGCGCTGGGCGTCCGCAAGGGCCTGCTCGGCCTGCGTCAGGCTGTTCTGCGCCTGCGTGACCGAACTGCTGCGTCCGGCGGCCGAGTTCGCCTGGCTGGCCCGCGTGGCGTCCACGGCGGCGCGGGCCTTGTCCAGGTTCAGCTGAGCGGTCTGCACGTTCTGGTCGACCGTGTCGCTTTTCAGGACGGTAATCAGCTGGCCCTTCGTGACGCGTTCCCCCACGGCCGGCACCGGCCCGACCGTGGCGGTCAGGTCGGCGCCCACGGTACGGGTCACGTTCGCCTCGAGGGTGCCGGGGCCGCTCACGCTGACGCGCAGGACACCCGGATCGGCGGTGGCCGTGGTCGTGGTCACCGGAGCGGTGGTCGTGGCGGCCGACCGGCTGCGCGCCACGTACACCCCGCCGCCCACCCCCGCCAGCAGCACCAGGCCCGCGAGCACCCACGGCCAGCGGCGCCGACGGGCTGGCCGGGAACCGACAGACGGAGAGGTCATGGTCATATGCTGCCGCCGATGCCCGTGAGATTCACCCCGCTCGCCACGGACAGCGCCGCGAGACTCACCAGCACGTTGTCCTGTGCCTGAAGTCGGGCGTACTGCGCCTTCTTCAGGGCCAGCTGCGAACTCTGCAGTTCCACCGCCGAGATGGTGCCGCTCTTGAGGCGGGCGGCGTCCTGCGTGGCCGTCTTCTGCGCGGCGGCCTCGCGGCTCTGCGCGACCGCCAGCAGCTCGTAGGCGTTCTGGGCGGCCTGGTACGCGCTGGCGAGACTCTGCGTGGCCGCCTTGCTGGCGCTGTCGGAGCTGCGCTGCGCGTTCGCCAGGGCCGTCTTCGCGTCCTGCAGGGTCCGGGCGGGCGTGAAGTCGTTGTCGGCGAGTTTCACGTTCAGGGTGGCGAGGGTCAGGTCACCGGCGGCCGACGTGACGGCGCTGAGATTCCCCAGGCCACCTTGCAGGGTCGCCAGCGTGCTGCTCAGCTTGGGTACGTTGGGCACCCCGGCCGCGCGCACGCCGCTCGCCAGGCCCGTGAGGGTAGCGAGCTTCGCGCTGGCGAGGTTCACCTGCGCTCTGCCGTCCGCGAGGTTCTGCTGGCTGCTCGCCAGGGTGTTCTGCGCGTTCGTGACGTCGAGCGTCGTGGCGTTCCCGATGCCGAGCTTGACCTGCGCGACCTGCACGCCCTTGGTGTCGACCTGCACCTGCAGGGTCTGGAGGGTCACGTTCTCCTGCGCCTCGAGCAGGGTGGTGTAGGCGGTGACCGTGTTCTGGAGCGCCCCCAGCTTCGCGCCACGCAGCTGCGCCTGGGCCAGCGCGTACGTGTTCTTGGCGGAGAGCTTCGCGGCCACCAGCGAACTGGGGTCCGCCTGCGCGGCCACGTTCGCGGCCTGGGCCTTGTCCAGGTTCGCCTGCGCGGTCTTCACGTCCGTGTTGTTGGCGAGCGCGGCCGTCACGGCGGCCGTCAGGGTGGCGCTCGCGGCGGCCTGCGCGTGCGCGGCGCCCCCGAGCAGCAGGGCGGCGGTCAGGGCAGGGACGGTGAAGCGTGGGCGGGTGAACATCATGCGGGGCCTCCGGCGGCGTTCTGAAGCTGAATGAGGGTGAGTTGGGCGGTGACGCGCGCGGCCTGGAGGTCACGCTGCGCCTGGGCGAGGTCGAGCTCGGCGGCCATGACATCGTCGGCCGTGCCGGTACCGGCCTTCAGGCGGGCGTTCGCGGTGTCGAGCGCGGCCTGCGCGACCTGCACGGCCGTGACCTTGGCCTGCACGGCGATGATGCTGGTCTGCAGGGTGGAGTACTTCGTGCGGACGTCGAGCTCCACGGTCTGCTGCGCGACCGTGAGGCTGAGCTGCGCCTGCGTGACGTTCGCCTGCGCGGCGGAGACCTGCGCGGCGACGGCCGGGGAGTACACGACGTACGACCCGCTGATGCTGGCGCTGATCCGGTCGGTGGTGGTGCCCGTGGTGCTCGAACTGGTGCCCAGCGGCACGGCGTAGCCCGCGCCCACGGTGCCCTGCGTGAGGTTCAGGTTCGCGCTCAAGCCGCCGCTGCCACTTGGGCCGTAGCGCACCGAGGCGGTGATGTCCGGGAGGGCCTGGGTGCGTTTTTGCGTGTCGAGGGTGTCCTGTGCGGCCGCGAGCGTATTGCGGGCGTCGACGACCTCACTGCGGCTGGTGCGGGCGCGGGCGACCAGGGCCGCCACGTCCGGCAGGGTGACGGTCTCGGCCGGCACGCTCGGGAAGGCGCTGGTGCCCACGGTCTGCCCGAGGGCCGCCCCGAGGCTGCGCTGGGCGGCCTCCAGACTGGCCGCCGCCTGCAGCTGGGCGGCCTGCGCCGCCTGCAGGGCCGCCTGGGCGCTCAGGACACTCTCGGAGGTGGCGTTCCCGGCGGTCTGCTGCGTCTGCGCGACCGTCAGTTGCCGCTGCCGCAGGGCCAGCGTCCGGGCGGCCACATCGATGTCGAGGTTCGCGAGCACGGCCGCGTAGTACTGCTGGTACACGTTCAGGCGCGCCGAGGCGCCCGCCGCGAGCAGGTTGGCCTGGGCGAGATCCAGGGATCGCTGGGCGGCGCGCAGGCTGCTCTGGTTGCTCGACCAGGGCAGCAGCCCCAGGCTGACGTTTACGCCCGCGCTGCCGCTCAGCGAGGACGCGAGGCTGGTGGTCGTGCCGTCCGACGCGGTGGTCGTGCCGGGGCCGGTGTAGGCGGCATTGCCGCTCACGCTGACGGTCAGGCCCAGCGCGGTGCGGGCAGCGTCGAGGTTCTTCTGCGCGACCTGCACGGAGAGCTGCGCCTGCGTGACGCTGGGCGCGCCGCTGAGCAGCGCCAGGGCCGCGTCGAGCGTGAGGGGCGTCGTCGTGGCCGTGGGGGTCGCGGCGGGCGTGGACGACTGGGCCAGGGACGCGCCGCCCAGGGCGAGGCAGACGGTCAGCGCGGCGGAGCGGGCAACCAGGGCAGGAGCGCGGGGTCGGGTGGTCATGCTGCGCAGTGTCGGCGGGGTTCACGAACAGACCGCGCAGCTTGTTTGAAGATTTGTCGAAGATCGATCCAGACTGTCCAGCACAGTATTTCTATAGTATTTAGGGTGGATCGGGAGTGGATGTTCATTCGCATCCCCTTCACGCGGGGTGCGTACCATGGCGGGCATGAGCGCCCTGATCCTGATTGTCGAGGACGAACCCCAGCTGGCTGAAGTTCTCGAAGCCTACGCCCGCCAGGAGGGCTACCGCACCGAACGCGCCGGCGACGGCGTGAGCGCCCTGACCGTGTTCCGCGCCGCCAGCCCCGACCTGATTCTGCTTGACGTGATGCTGCCCGGCAAGAGCGGCCTGGATGTCCTCAAGGCCGTGCGCGCCGACGGGCAGACGCCCGTGATCATGGTCACCGCCCGCGCCGAGGAGACGGATCAGATCGTGGGACTGGAACTCGGCGCAGACGATTACGTGGTCAAGCCCTTCCGGCCCCGCGAGGTGATGGCCCGGGTGAAGGCCGTGCTGCGCCGCGCGAGCGCCGTGCTCGAGGACGACGAGAAGCCCCTGCGGGTCGGCGTGCTGGAAATCGACCGCCGGGCCGTGCTGGCCCGCGTGAGCGGCCAGATCCTGAACCTCACGCCCGCCGAGTTCCGGCTGCTGTGCCACCTGGCCGAGGCGCCCGGCCGGGCGTTTACCCGTGAGGAACTGCTCGCGGCCGCGCTGCCCGACAGCGACGCCCTGGAACGGGTCGTGGACGCCCACCTGGCCAGCGTGCGCCGCAAGCTCGAGGCCGGCGGCGCCGGGCACCTGCTGCATACCGTGAGGGGCGTCGGCTACCGCCTGGAAGTGAGCACCTGATGCTTACCCGGCTGCTGCGGGCAACCGGACTGCGGCGCGGGCCGAGCCTGGCGCTGACCATGCTGCTGGCCATGCTGGCCGTGTCGCTGCTCACCGTGGCGAGCATGTTCGTGCTGTCCAACGCCGTGGTGGAGCGCGAGGTGCGGCGCCTGCCGCCGGAGATGCAGACCTATCTGCGCGCCCAGGCCGAAGCGCAGCGGCGCGGTCAGGTGATCGTCTCCACGCCCAATCCGGAGGTTCGCACCGGGTCGGTCGCCGACCCGTACCTGCCGCCCGGTCAGAGCAGCCCGGATGTGGGCGGCAGCGTCTACAGCGCCGCCGGGCAGGTTCTGACCATCGTCGAGGGCCGCCGCGTCCGCACGCGGGACGATGGGAGCGGAGGCGGCGGGCCGAAGACCTTTGCGCCCCGCACCCAGGATTTCGTGCGGCAGGTGCAGGCCGCGCTGGTGCAGGTGGGCGTCATCGCCGCGATTGCGTCCGCGCTGCTGGCCTTCTTGCTGGCCCGGCGGGTCGCGCAGCCGGTGAGTGCCATCAGCCGGGCCGCCCAGGGCCTCGCGAAGGGGAACCTCGCGGTGCGCGCCCCGGTCTTCCGGGGGGAACGCGAGGTGGCGGACCTCGCGAGAACCTTCAACGAAATGGCCAGCAACCTCCAGCACCTCGAACTGGAGCGGCGGCAGGCGGTGGCGGACATCGCGCATGAACTGCGCACACCCCTGGCCGTGATCCAGGCCCGGCTGGACGCCCTGGAGGACGGCGTGTACCCGCTGAACACCGAGCAGGTGCGGATGCTGAGCATCCAGGCGCAGGTGCTCACGCGGCTGGTCGACGACCTGCGCACCCTGACCCTGCTGGAGGCCGGGCAGCTCCCGCTGTACCGCGCGCAGACGGACCTTGCAGCCCTGGGCGCCCAGGTCGTGCACGACCTGACGGACCGGGCGGCGGCGCGCGGCGTGGCCCTGACGCTGACGTGCCACCCCGCCCAGGCCTGGGCCGATCCCCACCGGGTGCGGCAGATCCTGGCGAACCTGGTCGAGAACGCGGTGCGCCACGCGCGGGGCCACGTGCAGGTCAGCGTGGAACCCCTGGGTGACGCGGTGGTGCTGCGCGTCGACGACGACGGCCCCGGCATTCCCGCCGAGAGCCGCGACGCGGTCTTCACCCGCTTTACCCGCCTGGACGACAGCCGCCAGCGCGACACGGGGGGCAGCGGCCTGGGCCTGGCCATCGTGCACGCCCTGGCGGCCGCACACGGAGGCCGTGCCCGGGCGGACGAGAGCGAATTCCTGGGCGGCGCGAGTTTCATCGTGCAACTGCCGCAACACACGCCCACCCCGGCGTGACCCGGTTCGACGCGACCTTCATCGCGGCCTGATTTTTCAAGACCATCGCCGGAAAACTCATTAGAGGACTGAAAAAATCACGTGATGCACGCGTCTATCCGGCGCCTCGGGCGCGGGCCTACGCTACGGGCATATGCGCGTCTCCGTTCCCCTCCGCTCCACCAAACGAACCGCGATCCGGCCCCAGACGAGCGGCCTGCTGGCACTGGTGGCCGTGGCCCTGCTGAGCGGCTGCTCGCAGCAGGCCCCCAGCGTGCCCACCGCGACGGCCGTGGCGGCCACGGAGGCGACCACTCCCACACCGGTCAGCGCGACCCCCGCCCCCCAGCCCACCGCCGCGACGCCGTTCACCCTGACATCCAGCACCCGCGAGCTGAGCCTGAAACAGTGGAGCGTCAGCAGCCTGCCGATCACGACCACGGGTGGTGGCGGCCCCGTGACCCTGCGCATGGAGCGGGCCGACGGTGACACGGGCGACGTGATCGAGGTGTCTCCGTCGACGTTCACGCCGGGCGCAGCGCCGGCCGCCTTGAAGCTGCGTCCCACGAAGGTCGCGTTCCCCGCGCCGGAGGACGCCGCTCCCTGGAAACTGGTGGCATCGCAGGGCGGCAAGGATGTCGCCTCGGTCGACCTGAACGTCGTGCTCCAGACCGCGAACCTCACGTTCACGCTGCAACCCGTCACGGCCGCCGAGGGCCAGACGGTGGACGCCGTCCTGGTGGTGGACGCCGATGCCCATGACCTGCCGGGCTTCACCTTCAGCCTCAGCCCCTACATCCCGGACGAATCCGAATCCTATGAACTGGCGGGCAACCCGGCGACCACCTACACGGTCACGAGCCTGCCGGCGACCTTCCATGTGCCGATCACCTTCAAGGCGTTCCACGGAGACGAAGTGACCAGGACGGCTGGCTTCCAGCTCAGCGTGGACGGCCTGTCGGACACCCTCGGCTCGAACCGGTACCTGGGCAAGTACGTGCGTGCCAACCTCACCTGGAACCTCGCCCGCTGAGGGTTCTGAACGGCAGGGGACGGAGGTCAGCCTCCGTCCCCTGCACCTTCTTGCCCTGAGTTCAGGCCCTGGGTGGAGATCCGGAACGGCTGCCCCAGATCCTGCTGCCGGACCTCACGTCCGGCCTTGGCCCAGCAGCTGGCGCCAGCGGGCCGGCCCGGTTCGGACGGCCTTGAGATTCGACGTTCTGGACAGCACGGTGAACAGGTCGTCCACACAGCGGGTCAGGACTCGGGCGACCTCGTCGTTCACCGGCTGCTGATACGCTGCCGGGTCTGCCGACAGCTGCCGGTGGTGGCGTTCCTCCTCCTCAGGAAACAGCTGCTCCGCCACGCCGCGTTCCATCTGCCGCCACGCAAACTCGGGATTCCGGGGCCGCCGCTCCGTTCCGGGCCAGTCCAGCACCTCGCCCGCCCGGAACCGCTCGAACGCCTCCAGATGGAAGACAATCTCTTTGAGCAGCGCGTCGTTCCGCAGGAACTGATAGATGTTCTCGCCCTCGTCCGTCCTCCAGACCAGCCGTGGAAAAACCGCCAGGACGGCCTCCAGCAGGGCCGGGAGGGAGGGGGCAGGCTCTGCCGGGGCCGGTGTGGCGGTCAGGAGGACGCGGGCGAGCTTGAGGAGTTGTCGCAGGCCGCCGGCCAGATCGACGAGGATCAGGAAGCGGGCGGTGTCGGTGTAGTGGGGCGCACGCTGGGCGGCCAGACCGCGGGCGAGGAGGGCCGCGGCCTTGTCGAGTTCCTGTTCGACGCTGAAGGCGAAGACGGGATCGTCGATGGCCATGCCCTACGGTAGCGGAGTCCTGGGTCTCCAGCCACCGGAAGCCCCCGGTGTGCCCGCGTGGCCGTGGGCCGATGAGCAGCTCTCAGGAGCGGCCACTATGGTAAAGGGGATGAACCATGTCAATCCCATCGACCTTCCCGTCTTGCTGATCTCCGTGCTGCTGCTCCTCGGACTCCTGGCCAGTAAGCTCGGCGGTCGACTCGGCATTCCGGGCCTGGTGCTGTTCCTGGTCATCGGCATGCTGGCGGGCAGCGAGGGGCCCGGCGGGATCGACTTCGAGAATTACCCCCTGACGCAGGCCGTCGGGATTCTCACCCTGACCTTCATCCTGTATTCCGGCGGCCTGGAGACCGACTGGGCGCACACCCGGCCCGCCCTGCGCGACGGACTGCTGCTCGCCACGCTGGGTGTACTCCTCACCACCGGGTTGGTGGCGGTGGTGGCGCACGCGCTGCTCGCGCTGCCCTGGCTGACGAGCGTACTGCTGGGCGCGGTGGTGTCGAGTACGGATGCCAGCGCGGTCTTCTCGGTGCTCAAGGAGCGGGCGCTGGGCCTCAAGGGCCAGATCAAACCTCTGCTGGAATTCGAATCGGGCGTGAACGACCCCATGGCCGTGTTCCTGGTGATCGGTCTGACGTCCCTGATCGCCCATCCGGGCACGCCGTGGACGGACGTCATTCCGCTGTTCCTCAAGCAGATGGTACTGGGGAGCGTCATCGGCCTGGGGCTGGGCCGGCTGGCCGTGCTGGTCTTCAACCGGATCAACCTGCCGTCGGACGGGCTGTACACCGTCCTGTCGGTCGCGCTGGTGGGCCTGGTGTACGCGTCCACGGCGCTGGTGGGCGGCAGTGGGTTTCTCGCGGTGTATATCGCGGGGGTCGTGCTGGGCAACAGTTCGTTCGTGCACAAGCGGTCGCTGCGCCAGTGGCACGAGGGCCTGACGTACCTGCTCGAGATCGGCATGTTCCTGCTGCTCGGCCTGCTGGTGTTTCCGTCGAAGGTCGTGCAGCTCGCCGTGCCCAGCCTGCTGATCTCCCTGTTCCTGATGTTCGTGGCCCGCCCGGTCGCCGTGTACATCAGCCTCGCCCTGGCCCGCATGCCCACCCCTCACAAGGGCATGGTGGCGTGGGTGGGGCTGCGCGGCGCGGTGCCGATCATCCTGGCCACCTTCCCGCTGCTCGAGCACCTGCCGGGCGCCGACACCATTTTCAACGTGGCCTTTTTCATCATGCTGACCAGTCTGTTGATCCAGGGCACGACCCTGCCGGTGGTGGCCCGCTGGCTTGGCGTCGATGCCGAGAAGGCCGGGGGCCAGAACACGCAGCGTCTGCAATTCACGCCCACCGGAGCCGGCAAGAACGACCTCGTGGAAGTGGTCGTGCCTCCGCACTCGCGGGTGGTCGGGCAGCGGATCGTGAGCCTGAACTTCCCGCCCGAGGCCCTGATCCTGCTGATCCACCGGGGCGGGGAGTACATCGTGCCCAGCGGATCGACGATCCTGGAGGCCGGCGACGAGTTGCAGATGCTGGGGAGCTCCGCGTTCCTCGACCGGGTGCGCGCCAGAATCGAGCCGTCGGCCGACGCCGCCACGTAGGCCCGAACGCCGCGTTCTGGCGCCGTACCTCCGGTGGTTCCTTCACCCGAGCGGGCGCCCGCCGTCCACCGGGATGACCGCGCCGGTCGTGAAGGTCAGGTGGGTCGCGGCGGCCAGGACGGCGCGGCCCACCTCCTGCGGCCGGGCGATGCGCCCCAGGGGGGTCAGCGTCGCCTGCGCCGCGATCAGTTCGGGCGGCATGCGGGCCGCGTACTCGCCGTCCACCCAGCCCGGCGACACGCTCAGCACCCGGATGTCCGGCGCGAGGGCGCGGGCCAGCGAGCGGGTCAGCGAGTCCAGGGCGGCCTTGGAGGCGCAGTAGGCCACGTTGGAGCCCAGGCCCGTGACGGCGGCCACCGAGGAGATGTTCACCACCAGCCCGCTCCCGTGCGCCCGCAGCAGCGGCGCGAAGGCCCGCACGCACGCGAACGGGCCCCTCACGTTGACGCGCAAGATGGTGTCGATCCACCCGTCGCTTAGGCCCTCCAGATCCGCGTGCGGCACCGGCGTCGTGATCCCGGCGTTGTTCACGAGGATGTCCAGCCGGCCCTCGAGGGCCTGCACATCGGCGGCGGCCGCGACCAGCACGCCGGAATCGTCGACCGTCACGCGGAGGGCGCGGTGGCCGCTGCCTGGCAGCCGGTCCGCCAGGGTCGCGGCGCGCTCCTCGCTGCCGCTGTAGCCCACGATGACCGCCGCACCGGCGCCGGCCAGGGTCTCGCAGATCGCGCTGCCGATGCCGCCGGCCCCGCCGGTGACCAGGGCAACGCGGCCGGTCAGGGGGCCGGGGCCGGAGGGACTGCTCACGACCGGCCGCCGACAACCGTGTCGCGCCAGATGAGTTCGGGCGCGTGCAGGCGCGGGCCTTCGCCCGACCGCGGGTCGTCCAGGGCGCGCAGGGCGTCCTCCACCATGGCCGCCAGCGGCTGTCCGATGGTCGTCAGCCGGTAGGCGAGGCGGGCCGACTCGTCGATGTTGTCGAATCCGATCACGCTGACCTCGTCGGGCACGCGCCGTCCCAGCGTGCGCAGCGCGTCGAGCACGCCGATCGCCACGATGTCGTTCGCGCCGAAAAATCCGTCGGGCCGCTCGCCTGCGGCGTCGAGGTGAAGGGTGGCCTGCACGCCCCAGTCGTACTGGAACGCGCGGGCGGGCGTCGCCACCGGCCGCAGGCCCGCCTCGGCGAGGCGATCCGTGAAGCCCCGCAGGCGATCCTGGTGGGTGGACGTGTCGGGATCGCCGCCGATGAAAGCCGGTCGGCGCACGCCGGCGTCCAGCAGCACCTGCGCCGCCAGCCGACCGCCGCTGTAGTTGTCACAGGCGACCGAGAGCAGCTGGTGGCCGGGCAGGTGCCGGTTGAACAGCAGCACCGGGATGCCGCCGTCCTGCACGTTGCCCAGGCTGGGGGGCCTGGCGGTCAGGCGGGTGGGGAACACGATGGCCGCCTCGATCTGGTACGACCTCGCGGCGTCCAGCGTCTCCTGCACGTCGCGCCGGGGATCATGGGTGAGCAACAATGCCCGCTTGCCGCGCGCCTCGAGCGCCTGGGCGAACTGGGAGAGAGCCTGCGGGTAGAACGGATTGTGCAGTTCCCCCACGATCAGCGCGACGATCCCGCTGCGCTGGGTGACGAGGGAGCGCGCGATGGCGTTGGGCTGGTACCCGAGCCGCTCAGCGGTCTCCAGCACCCGGCGTCGCGTCTCGGCGCTGATGGACGCGCCCGGCGTGAAGGCCCGCGACACAGCGGACTGCGACACGCCCGCCGCGCGCGACACGTCCAGGGACGTGATCCGCTGGGCGGGAACCGGTGGGCTCGTGGGCGGACGGGTCATGGACGTGCTTCCAGCATAAACGCCGGCTTCAGTCGTCGGTGCCCACGGCGAGTGCCGGGCCATACCGCTCGACACGCAGATCCGCCTGCCGCTGGTGACCGGCGAACCCCTCGATGCCGCAGATGACCGAGCAGTGCCGGCCCACCACGACCGAGGCCTCGCGGGTGGCCCGCTGGTACGTCACGGTCTTGAGGAACTTCCCGACCCACAGCCCGCCGGTGTACCGCGCGGCGCGGCCGGTCGGCAGGATGTGGTTGGTGCCGATGGCCTTGTCGCCGTAGGCCACGTTGGTCTCCGGCCCCAGGAACAGCGAGCCGTAGTTGGTCATGCCGCTGAGGAAGACATCCGGATCGCGGGTGAGCACCTGCACGTGCTCGGAGGCGATCTCGTCGGCCATGCGGATCATCTCGTCCTCGTCGTCGGCCAGAATGATCTGCCCGTAGTCGCGCCAGGCCTGCCCGGCCACGGCGGCGGTGGACAGCACGCCCAGTTGACGCTCGATCTCGGCCTCCACCGCGTGGGCGAGCGTCTCGGAGGTGGTGAGCAGCACTGCCGGCGAGTTCGTGCCGTGCTCGGCCTGTCCGAGCAGGTCCGTCGCGACCAGCTCCGCGTCGACCGAGTCGTCGGCGATGACCAGGGTCTCGGTCGGGCCGGCCAGCAGGTCGATGCCGACCTGGCCGAAGAGCTGCCGCTTGGCCTCGGCGACGTAGGCGTTGCCGGGGCCGACCAGCATGTCCACGGCCGGGATGCTCGGCGTGCCGAGCGCCAGCGCCGCGAGCGCCTGCACGCCGCCCATGATGTAGATCTCGTCGGCGCCGGCGAGGTGCATGGTCGCCACGGTGGCCGGGTACGGCTGCCCGTCCTTGGGGGGCGTCACGGCCACCACCCGGCGCACGCCCGCGACCTTGGCGGTCGCCACGCTCATGATGGCCGAGGCGATCATGGGGTAGCGCCCGCCCGGCACGTAGCACGCCACCGAGTTCATGGGCAACACCTTATGCCCCAGGGTGACGCCGGGCATCGTCTCGATCTCCACTTCGTGGATGGACGCCCGCTGCGCCTGCGCGAAGGTGCGCACCTGTTCCAGCGCGAACCGGATGGAGGCGAGCTGCACCTCGGGCACCTGGGCCACAGCGTGCTCGATCTGCTCGGCGCTCAGGCGGAAGCTCGGCGGATTCCAGCCGTCGAAGGCCTGCGAGTGCTGGCGCAGCGAGTCGTCCCCACGCGCCCGGATATCCGCGATGAGGCCGCGCACCGTGGTCTGCACGGTCTCGTTGAGGCTGAGCTGGGTCTGGGCGTTCATGCCGGATTTCAGAATGCGGGCCATCGGGCGCCTCCTTGCAGGTGCGGGCGGAACACGGGTCAGTACAGGGACGTGGAGGGGGTGGGCGTACCGGCGCGCAGGTCGCCCAGGACGCCGCGCGCGGCGCCCGCCAGCAGGGCGAAGTCGGAACCGGCGGTCACGAAGCGGTACCCGAGCGCCATCGCCGCGCGCGCCAGGTCACCGCCCTGCGTGAAGATGCCGGGAATCAGGCCGCGTTGACGGGTCGCGCGGGCGATGCGGGCGACGGCCTCCTCGACGTCACCGCCCCGGAAATCCAGGGTGGCGTGGCCCGTCAGACTGAGGCTGAGATCCCCCGGTCCGACGTACACGCCGCTGAGTCCGGGCGTGTCGAGGATGGCGTCGAGGTTCGCCAGGGCCACGGCGGTCTCGATCATGGCGAAGACCACGGTGTGCGCGTCGGCCCGCGCGGCGTAGGTGTCGCCGTGCACCAGGCGGGCACGGGTCGGGCCGAAGGAGCGGGTGCCCTGCGGCGGGTACCGGCACGCCTGCACCAGCGCCGCCGCCTGCCCTGGCGTATCGATCATGGGGCAGATGACGCCCACCGCCCCGGCATCCAGGACGCGCATCAGGTCTGGGGCATGCAGCCCCGGCACCCGCACGAAGGGCGCGGCGGGCGTGGCGGCCATGGCCTGCAGGGTGGGCACCAGGCCGCCCTCCCCGATCAGGCCATGTTGCAGGTCGATGGTCAGGGCATCGTAGCCGGCGTGGCCCATCACCTCGGCGCTGACGCCGCCGGGCAGGTGCAGCCAGCCGTTCAGGATCGTCTCGCCCCGGCCCAGGCGGCCGTGAAGCTCCGCCAGCACGTTAGGCATACAAAGGCTCCCGCAGGGCGTCCGAGACCGCCCAGGGGGCGTCCAGGGGCAGGTAGTGGGCTGCGCCCGGAAGGACGCGGAGGTCGGTCTGTGGGGCCAGCGCCGCCATCGCCAGGCTCAGCGCGGGCGGCGTGACGGCGTCGTCGGCGCCCACCAGCAGGGTCAGTGGGCCCGTGTAGGCCGCCAGGGTTGGCCGGCTGTCGGGGCGTGAGCGCAGCAGCGCCAGCTGCTCCAGAAAGGTGGCGGCCCCCACCCGGCGGGCCATGCCGAGCACCGCGGGCGCGTGAACTCCCGCCGCCCCGGCCACCTGCCGGGCGACCTCAGCGAACCCGCCCGCCTCGGTGGCCCGCTGCTGCCCGGCCCAGGCGTCCAGTTGCGCGGACGTGGGCGCCAGCGGATTGGCGCTGATCAGGGTCACGCGGCCCACCCGCTCCGGCCACCGGCGCAGCACCTCGAAGGCCACCAGCGCGCCCAGCGAGAAGCCCACCACGTGCAGGGCATCGCTCAGGCCGGAGACCGCGTCCGCAGCGGCGTCGGCGAGGGTGGCGCCCCGGATCGACGGGAGGACGCGACTGTCCTGGGGCCGCGCCACGCCCTCCCACAGCGAGTCGTCGCACAGCGTGCCGGGCAGCAGCACGGTGGTCACGGCCTCAGTCGTCCCCGAACTGCCCCAGCATCTGCTGTTCCAGCTCGGCGAAGTTGTCGGGTTTGATCATCTTGCCGCTCTCGCTGGCCTCGAAGCCGTACTCGCGCGCCCGGCGGATCACGTCCGGCGCCCAGTACGGATCTTTACCCTCGAAGGCCTGGTGCTTTTCGAGGACGGCAAAGATCCAGCTCTCCCCTTCGTCGATGCATTCGAAGCCGCGCCACAGCTGCGCCGGGAGGGTGATGTAATCGAACTCCTCCAGAATGGTCTCGCCATCGATCTTGTCTGGGCCCTGGCCCCAGTAGAAGCGCCAGCGGCCCTTGAGCGGCAGGAACGACTCGATGTAGTCGTGGGTGTGGTAGGCCGGGCCGTTGCCCTGGCGGGCGCGCACCATGCCGATCTGGAAGCCGTGCGGCGAGGTGATGAAGGGCGTGTAGGCGTCGTTCTCGGCGGCCGTGTCGCCGATCACGGCGTAGTTGTGGCGCTGGTGGCCGGGCAGGATCGAGTCGATGAACATCAGCGGGATGGGTCGTGAGGTCAAGTCACGGAAGCGGACGACGTTGCCGGTCATGGCGCCGAGGTCTTCTGGCGTGGGCAGGTCCGGGGATGGGGGCTGAGCGGTCATGGAACCTCCAGGACGGGAAG
Source organism: Deinococcus sp. KSM4-11 (assembly GCF_004801415.1). Taxonomy (NCBI): domain Bacteria; kingdom Thermotogati; phylum Deinococcota; class Deinococci; order Deinococcales; family Deinococcaceae; genus Deinococcus; species Deinococcus sp. KSM4-11. The sequence continues at coordinate 188,881 of NZ_SSNX01000002.1, forward strand.
GCGCAGTGGGCGCCAGCGGTGGGACGGGCGGATCGGCACGCGCCGGGATATGAATACGTATGCAAAACCTACTCCACGCGACCAGGGCCGTCAAGGGCAACGCCACAAAATGCCTTGATAGAGCTGCGGCTGAACGCGTTTCAAGGAAGGCTTGACAAAACCAAAGTCCGACCCCTAAGGTATGAATACGTATGCAAACCGTTGCACCGCGGGCGTCTTCGGCTCCGCCCAGCAGTGGTTTCGTGTACCCCGCTCCACCCTCCCCACGGGATCCCTGGTGCCGCCCCCACGGCGCGCCACCACTCCACAGACCGCCCAGACCCCCATGAACGGTTCACGACACAGTTGTCAGGAGGGAATCACATGATCAAGGCAGATCGAGGAGTTCACCGGCGCGTCGGCTTGACCCTGAGCATCCTGGGCGCGCTCGCGCTCACCACACCCGGCTCCGCCCAGACCGCCGCCACCTACGGCCTCAAGTCGGGCAAACCCTACAACGGCACGCAGCTCAAGTTCCTGATCTGCTGCGCCACGGCCGGCCAGTTCGCCCAGATGATCAAGCTCACCGGCGAGGGCAGCGAGTTCCAGAAGCTCACGGGCATCACCGTCAAGTGGGAGAACACGCCCTACGAGGCCCTCCAGCAGAAGATCCTGGTCGAGGCGACCACCGGCAGCACCTACGACGTGGTCGCGTGGGTGGACGCCTGGGGCGAGGCCTTCAAGTCGCAGATGCTGCCGCTGAACAGCCGCATCGCCGCAGACAAGATCAACATGAAGGACTACCCGAACGCCTACATCGAGGCCTCCAGCGACGCGTCGGGCAACATCGTCGGCCTGCCCTTCCGTGGCCACCCGCTGGTGCTGTTCTACCGCAAGGACGTCTTCAAGGACCTGGGCCTGAAGGTGCCGACCTCGTGGCAGGACGTGGTCAAGACCGCCGCGACCATCCAGCAGAAGAAACCCGGCATGACCGGCCTGTCGACCATGTACGGCGTGAGTGCCGGCCAGAACCTCTTCAACTGGGTCAGCATGCTGTGGGGCAACGGCGGCGACATCCTCGACAAGGACAACAAGCCCGTTTTCAACAGCGCCAAGGGCGTCCAGGCCACGCAGTTCTACATCGATATCCTGCGTAAGGACAAGGTCACGAACCCCGCCGCCACCACCTTCGCGGAACCCGAGTCGTCCTCTGAGCTGCTGCAGGGCCGCGCGGCCATGTGGGTCGGCTGGTGGTGGTACTGGGCGCGCTTCTCCGATCCCAAGGGCGTCGCTCCGGCCGTGCTGAACAATGTCGGCTTCGCGCCCGCGCCCGGCTGGGCCGGCGGCAAGACCCAGAACTACGCCCTGATCTGGCCGCTGGGCATCTTCAAGAACTCCAAGAACCCTGACGCGGCGTGGGAATTCATCAAGTATGTGACGAACACCGAAGTGCAGAAGAAGGTGGCCTCCAACCGCAGCATTCCCGCCGAGGCCGACAACACCATCGTGACCTTCTCCGGCATGAACGACCCCAAGGTCAACGCCGCCAACGGCGGGATTCCCAAGGTCGGCGCGCAGGCCCTGGCCAACGCCCGCACCCTGCCGCAGGTCAAGACCTGGGCCGAGATCCAGAGCGTGCTCGAGATCGGCATCAACCAGATGGCCACCGGCGCCGACGTGAAAGCCACCCTTGACCGCATGGCCAACGACGTGGACGCCATCCAGAAACGGGCCGGCTACTACAAGTAGGGGCGGCGCTGGCCCCCGCCGCTTCCTGTTGCAAATCACACCGGGCCACCTTCACAGGTTGGCCCGGCTGAGGTGAGGACTGATGGAACTTCCCCGCACGACGCCTGAACTCGTGGCCGAGCCCGTGGCCCGCGCGGCGCAGGCTGCCGCCACCCGGCCGTGGCGACCCCAGAGCAGCGGCCTGCGCTGGCTGATGCTCGGCCCCGCCATGCTGGTCATCCTCGCCACCGTGATCTATCCGCTCGTCTCGTCGTTCATCACCTCCTTCCGCGACTGGCGGCTGATCAACTCCCCCACACCCGGCCCCTTCGTGGGCGTGTCGAACTACACGCGGGCGTTCACGGACGCCGGCTTTCTCAACAGCCTGGGCGTCAGCGCCCTGTACACGCTGATCTCGGTCACGCTGACCCTGCTGACCGGCCTGGCCATCGCCCTGATCCTGGCCAAACCGACCCGGCTCAACGTCTTCGCCCGCACCCTGTTGATCTTTCCCTTCGCCGTGGCGCCGATCCTCAAGGGCTACTCGTGGCGCTTCATGCTCAACCCCGAATACGGCGTATACGCCAAGATGCTGGGCGAGGTCTTCCCGCCCCTGAAGGGCTACGTGTGGCTGGGGCACGAATTCAGCGCCCTGGTGTCCATCGCCATGTCGGAGATCTGGGGCTGGGCGCCGCTGTTCGCGCTGATGTTCATCGGGGCGCTCGGCTCGATTCCCACCGAGACGACCGAGGCCGCCAAGATGGACGGCGCGACCAGCTTCCAGATCTTCCGCCGCATCACGCTGCCGCTGCTCGCCCCGGTGATCTACATCGTGGCGCTCCTGAAGATCATCTCCGCCTTCAAGATGTTCGACCAGGTGGCAATCATGACCGGGGGCGGTCCCGGCGACTCGACCCAGACGCTGTACTACTTCGTGTACCAGGTGGCGTTCCGCAACCTGGACCTGGGCTACGCCTCGGCGGTGTCGTACCTGCTGGTGGCCATCATGGCGGTCATCGCCACGTTCTACGTCCGCACGCTGATGAAGGGGGACTGATGCAGGGCTCCATGCGCCGCCCGCCCGAACCCGGGGTGATCCTCCGCCGCCGCCTCGCCCAGACGGGTGAGGTGATCGCCACCCTGGCCGTCATCTTCTTCGTGGCGTTCCCGCTGGTGTGGATGATCCTGGCCGCCTTCAAGAACCAGATCGACGTGTACTCCACGCGGCTGTTCTTCACGCCCATCTTCACCAACTTCCGGGCCATCTTCGCCGACCCGATCCTGCTCGGCTCTCACGTGTGGGTCAGCGCGCTCGTGTCGTTCCTGACCGTGGCGATCACCATTCCGCTCGCGGCGGCAGCCTCGTACGTGCTGTCCCGCCACCGGTTCCGGGGCCGCGACACCCTGTTCCTGCTGATCCTGATCACGCAGTTCGTGCCGGCGGTGGTGGTCGCCATTCCCTTCTTCACCCTGTTCCGCACGCTGAACCTGATCGACACGCCGTGGGCGCTGATCATCGTGTACCTGTCGTTCACGCTGCCCTACGCCATCTGGATGCTGCGCGGCTTTTTCGACGCGCTTCCGGTCGAGATCGAGGAGGCGTCGTTTATCGACGGCTGCAACGAACTCCAGACCCTGCGGCACGTGACCCTGCCCCTGGTCATGCCGGGCCTGCTGGTGGCGGCCGTGTTCGCGTTCATCTCGGCATGGAACGAATTCTTCTTCGCGCTCATCCTGACGCGCTCGAACTCGCTGACCCTCCCCGTGGCCATCCAGACGATCTCCGGGCCACGCGGCCCGATGTGGGAGCAGGTGGCGGCGGCGGGCATGCTGGTGATGGTGCCGATCCTGATCATGTCGCTGTTCATCCGCAAGTACTTCGTCGAGGGCATCACCGTGGGGGCCGTGAAGTGAGCGCCCGGGGAAACGGGTCATGACCACCCCGCCCCGCACGGCCCGCAAGTCCCGCGCCAAGCTTCCATCCCACCCCGCCACTCCTCCTTCAAGGACCTCCATGGACGATCCACAGACCAGCACCCTCCCCGTCTTCGACTTTGCCGACCGGCCGGACTACTCGGACTTCGTGCTGGCCGCCCACACCGGGCGCCGTCAACCCCTGGCGGGCTTCGACGAGGACTACACCGACATCGTCGATTACATCGTGCGCTGCACCCACAAGATCTGGGAGGAAAAGGCCATCGGTCTGATCTACACCCACTACGCCCACAACGTCCTGGTGCACTACTCCAGCGGGATCATGTACGGGCGCGAGGCGATGGTCGTCAATACCCTGCAGCGCATCGCGGTGTACGCCGAGCGCCGTGCCTACGCGGACGACGTGATCTGGAGCGGCAACGAGCGTGACGGCTTCTATTCGTCGCACCGCGTGTCCAGCGTCGGCGTGAACACCGGCTACAGCGAGTACGGCCCCCCCAGCGGCAGGAAAGTACACCGCTGGGGCATTGCCGACTGCTTCGTGGTGCAGAACAGAATTGTCGAGGAATGGCTCGCCTCAGACACGCTGACCGAACTGCGCCAGATGGGCTACGACCCCATGGCGCTGGCCAAGCGCGCGGTACTGCCCGCCACGCCGCACACCCACGGCGAACTCGACCGTCTCCCCACCGGCCAGCAGTACCCGGAATTCCTGGCCGTCCCGGCTGCTGGGGACGACCCGCAGGGCTTCATCCGCGCCATCCTGCTGAACATGTGGAACGCCCGACTGGTGAACATGGTTCGGGAACACTACGCGCCGAACCATGTCGCCTTCGTCCCCGATTCCCGCAAGCTCGCCGGGTACGGCGATTACGAGAACTTCGTCATCACCATGCTCGCGTCGTTCCCGGACCTGGCAATCACCATCGACCACCAGTGCGTGCAGGGGACTGAAGCGCGGGGGTACCGCGTCGCCACGCGCTGTACCTTCCAGGGCACGCATGAGAGCTACGGGCCGTACGGGGCACCGACCGGACGCCGCATCTACCTGATCGTGATCAGCCACCACATCATCCGGGACGGCAAGGTCATGCAGGAATGGACGGTCTTCGACGAATTCGCCCTCCTCAAACAGCTCCACGCGCAGCAGGCGCTGTGATGGCCGGCAGATCAACCCTCCCCGTCTTCGACTTTGCCGACCGGCCGGACTACTCGGACTTCGTGCTGGCCGCCCACACCGGGCGCCGTCAACCCCTGGCGGGCTTCGACGAGGACTACACCGACATCGTCGATTACATCGTGCGCTGCACCCACAAGATCTGGGAAGAAAAGGCCATCGGTCTGATCTACACCCACTACGCCCACAACTCGATCGTGCACACCACCAGCGGCATCATCTACGGGCGGGAGACGGTCGTCCGGAACACCGCCCAGAACATCGCCATGTGGGGCGACCTGCGCGCCTATGCCGACGACGTGATCTGGAGCGGCGACGATCAGCAGGGCTTCTACACCTCGCACCGCCACTCCAACACGGCCACGCAGAGCGGCTACACGGAGTTCGGCCCGCCGACCGGCCGCAAGATCGCGTACTGGGGCATCGCGGACTGCTTCATCGTGCAGAACCGCATTGTGGAGGAGTGGCTGACGCACGACGGCATCACGGTGATCCGCCAGATGGGCTACGACCCGGTGGCCTTGGCGAAACGGGCGTTGCTGCCCGCGACCCCGCACACCCACGGCGAACTCGACCGTCTCCCCACCGGCCAGCAGTACCCGGAATTCCTGGCCGTCCCGGCTGCTGGGGACGACCCGCAGGGCTTCATCCGCGCCATCCTGCTGAACATGTGGAACGCCCGACTCGTCAACATGGTTCGCGACCACTACGCCCCGAACCATGTGGCCTTCGTGCCGGATTCCCGCAAACTGTTCGGGTACGGCGATTACGAGAACTTCGTGATCACGCTGATGGCGGCCTTCCCCGACCTGGCCATCACGGTGGATCACCAGAGTGTGGTGGGTGACGCCGACCGGGGCTTCCGCGTCGCCACGCGCTGCACCTTCCAGGGCACGCATGAGGGCTACGGGCCGTACGGGGCACCGACCGGACGCCGCATCTACCTGATCGTGATCAGCCACCACATCATCCGGGACGGCAAGGTTGTGCAGGAATGGACCGTCTTCGACGAATTCGCCCTCCTCAAACAGCTCTACGGTCTGCCCGGAGGCCGGGGTGACGCCGAACCGACCCCCAGTGACGCCGGACTCTGAGCCGGGCGGGGGGGCCGGCCCCGTGGAAGCGCGGCCAGCCCTGGAGCGTGACCTGATCCGGCTCACACGCTCCATCTGGGAGGACAAGGCAATCGGCGCGATCTACACCCGGTACGCACACAACACGCCCGTGCACCTGCCGGACGCCGAGCTGTACGGACGGGAACAGCTTGCCGAGCGCACCCTCCAGGCCCTCGCTCCCGTGCCGGACGCGCGCCTGCACGGCGACGAGATGATCTCGCAGGCCACCGCCGACGGCATGCTCTCGTCCCACCGGGTCACGGTCAGCGGCCACCACCTCGGGCACGGCCCGTACGGCCCGCCGACGGGCCACGCCGTGCAGTGGCGCGGCATCACCCAGCGGCTCATGCAGGGCGGCCGCGTGGTCGAGGAGTGGAGCGTGCACGACGAGCTGGCCGTGGTGCGTCAGCTGGGTCTGGACGAGTGGGCCCTGGCCCGGAGCCTGGCGCAGCGGGCAGCCGAAGCGGGCACCGGAGGGCCGGTTCACCCCGTGGGCGAGGTGGTGCGCGGCGCCGGTCAGGCGCCCCCTCCCCTCCCGGTGGACGCCACGGCCCCGCTGCCGGGTGACCTGCCCGGCCACATCGCCGCCGTGGTCTGGAACGCCCGGATGCTGAACCTCACCGGGCAGTACTACGCGCCGGACGCGACCATCCGGGTGCCCGGCTATGCCCGCCTGCACGGCCCCGCCCAGCTGACCCGGTACGTCCTGGAATGGCTCGCCGCCTTCCCGGACGGCGCCATGCACGTCGAGCAGGTCACCGGGACTGGAGACGACGCGCAGGGCTTCAAGGTCGCCGCCCGCTGGACCTTCGTCGGCACCCACACGGGAGCCGGGGTCTACGGCCACCCCACGGGACAGCGCGTGCGGATCAGCGGCATCAGCCACTACGACGTCACCGCCGGCCGCATCCGCCGTGAGGACATGGTCTGGAACGGGTTCGCCCTGCTGAAACAGCTGTGCCGACCGAGCAGCCACTGAATCCAGACCCGCCACAGGAGTTCACATGGAATACTTCAAGAAAGCCCCGCCGCAGCCCGCCGCCGTCAACCAGGAAATCCAGGACACCGTCTCGCGGGTGATCGCTGATGTCGAGCGCGAGGGGGTGGACGCCGTGCGGCGCTACAGCGAGAAGTTCGACGGCTTCGCCCCAGCCGAGTTCCGGCTTTCGGAGGCCGACATCCGCTCGCAGCTCGGGTCGCTCGACGACTCGGTCACGCGGGCCATCGACTTCAGCATCGCGCAGGTCAAGCACTTCGCCGAGTCGCAGCGCCGCACGCTGATCGACTTCGAGGAGGAGACGCTGCCCGGCGTGACCATCGGGCAAAAGCAGATCCCGGTGCAGGCGGTCGGCTCGTATATTCCGGGAGGCCGCTACCCCATCCTGGCGTCGGCCGTCATGACCATCGGCGTGCCGAAGGTGGCGGGCGTGGAGCGCATCGTGGCGTGCGCGCCCATCCAGCGCGGCACTGGCAAGGTGAATGCCCTGCAGCTCTACGGCATGGTGCACAGCGGCGCCGACGAGATCTACGCCATCGGGGGCGCCCAGGCGCTGGCGGCCATGGCCTTCGGCCTGGACGGCGCGCCGCCCCTGGAGGCCGTGGATATGATCGTCGGCGCGGGCAACGCGTACGTGGCCGAGGCCAAACGCCAGCTGTTCGGGGTCGTGGGCATCGACCTGCTGGCCGGCCCCACCGAAATCTGCATCCTGGCCGACGAGACCGCCGATCCGGAGTTCGTGGCGGCGGACCTGCTGGCCCAGGCGGAACACGGCACGAACTCGCAGTCGGTGCTGATCACCACCTCGCGCGCGATGGCCGAGGCGGTCACGCGCGAGATCGACCGCCAGCTCGCGTCGCTGCCCACCGCCGACGCCGCCGGGGCGTCGTGGCGCGACTACGGCGAGATCCTGCTCGTCGAGGACGACGAGGAGATGGTGCGGGTCTCCGATCAGGTGGCGTCCGAGCACCTGGAGGTGCAGACGCGCGACCCCGCGTGGTTCCTGGCGCGGCTGAAGAACTACGGCTCGCTGTTCCTGGGCCAGAACGCCACCGTCGCGTACGGCGACAAGGGGATCGGCACGAACCATGTGCTGCCCACCGGCCGCGCGGCCCGCTACACCGGCGGCCTGTGGGTCGGCAAGTTCATCAAGACCGTCACGTGGCAGCGCGTCAGCGACGCGGCGAACCACACGGTCGCGCCCCCATTCATCACCATGGCCGATACCGAGGGCATGGTCGGGCACGCCGACTCCATGCGCCTGCGGGTGCGGTAGGCCGTGTCCCGGGTGCTGCCCCTGGCGGCGGTGCAGGCGCGTCCGCTCCCGGCCGACCAGCCGACGGCCCGTTTTGCTGAGGACGTGCAGGGGGTGGCCCGCGCCTTCCCCCAGTCGCGGCTGATCGTCTATCCCGAGCTGCACCTGCACGGCGGCCTCGTCACCGCCGAGGACTACCGGGCGGTGGCCGAGCCGCTCACGGGTCCCCGCGTCCGCGCCCTGGCGGAACTCGCGGGCGACCTGGGCGTGTGGCTGGTGCCCGGCTCCCTGTGCGAACTGGGAGCCGACGGGCAGATGTACGACACGGCCATCGTCCTGTCGCCCGAGGGCACGCTGGCCGCCTCGTACCGCAAGGTCTTTCCGTGGCGGCCCTACGAGCCTTTCGATGCCGGCGACCGCTTCGTGGTCTTCGATCTGCTGGGCGTGGGCCGGGCGGGACTGAACGTCTGCTACGACGCGTGGTTCCCCGAGGTGACCCGGCATCTGGCGTGGATGGGCGCGGAGGTCGTGTTCAACGTGGTCAAGACGACGACGTGTGACCGGACGCAGGAGGTGGTGCTGGCCCGCGCGAACGCCATCATGAACCAGGTGTTCGTGGTGAGCGTCAACGCTGCCGGGCCGGTCGGCACCGGCCAGAGCGTGATCGTCGATCCCGAGGGCCTGGTGCGGGTGCACAGCGCCACCGAGGCCACGGTACTCACCGATGTGATCGACCTGGAACACGTCTCCCGCGTGCGTCAGTACGGGACGGTCGGGCTGACCCGGCCGTGGTCGCAGTTCGCGCCCGGCGACCCGCCGCTGGCACTCCCGCTGTACCAGGGGAGGATTGAACCAGACCGCTGGGCACCCACCGGGCCGAAGGCCGCGCCCTGAACACGGTCGGCGCCCCCACCTGAATATCCGGCAGGTCATACCCGGGCCGTGAACCGCCCGCGCCGCCTGGTACACCCGCGCGGCGGCGGTTCGTTGATCTCCACCCCTTGCCCAGGTCGGCCATTCGGCGTTCCGGCCGCCGCCCCCATCAGCTGCGTGCTCCAGGCGCACGGGCGTGCAACACGTTCTTCCGGAGACCGGGCGCTGGCTGGTTCCACAGCCCCCAAGCGCTGGAACTGCCAGGCAGGAGACGGCCGTGCGTATACTCACAGCCTGTCTGCCCCGTGGGCTGCCTGACGACGGTCAGGTCCTCTGCACGCACTGGAGTTCCTATGACGAATACCCCCCCGATCAGCGAGGCCGTCGCGCAGCACCCCGACGCGTTCTTGCAGGACTGGCTGGCGACGCAGCTGCGCGCGCCGTCCATGCGCCGTGACCTGATCAGCGACGCGACGCTGCGTCAGCAGTCCGACACCTTCCTCACCTTGTTCACGGCCGCCGTCTCGAACAACGGCCGTGATATCCAGTCGCCCGCGTGGGCCACCCTCCGCGGCTTTCTTGAGACCCTCTCGGCAGAGCGCGTCCTCCAGGGCTTCTCCTCAGCCGAGGTGGCCACCTTCGTCTTCTCGTTCAAGCAGCCGCTGTTCGACCGGCTCCGCGTCCTGCTGAGCGGCCAGCCAGACGCGTTGGCGGACGCCACCTGGGCCGCGAGCGAGCTGATCGATCAACTTGGCCTGTACGCGGTCGAGGTGTACCAGCAGGCCCGGGAAGGCGTGATCGAGCGCCAGCGGCAGGACATGCTGGAACTGTCCACGCCGGTCGTGAAGGTCTGGGCGGGCGTGGTGGCCCTGCCCCTGATCGGAACGCTGGACAGCGAACGCACCCAGGTGGTCATGGAGACCCTCCTCGAGCGCATCGTGGAAACGGGCTCCACGGTCGCGATCATCGACATCACCGGGGTGCCGACGGTCGATACGCTGGTCGCCCAGCACCTGCTGCGCACGGTCGCCGCGGCCCGGTTGATGGGGGCCGAGTGCATCATCAGCGGCATCCGTCCGCAGATCGCGCAGACCATCGTGCATCTGGGCATCGATCTCGAGGGCGTGACGACCAAGGCCAGCCTGGCAGACGCCATTCAGGTCGCCCTGGCGCGCGGCGGTTACCGCATCACGGCCACCGAGCCCGCCTGATCGTCGATGGAGCGGATCCCGATCCTTCAGCTGGGCAGCTGCCTGCTGATCACCATCCAGACCGACCTGGACGACCAGCTGGCCCTGACCCTGCAAGAAGAACTGGCCCAGACCATCAGCGCCCGGGGCGCCCGGGGCGTCCTGATCGACATCTCCGCGCTGGATCTGGTGGACTCGTTCATCGGGCGGGTGCTCGGGAACATCGCGTCCGTGGCCCACGTGATGGATGCCCGGACAGTCGTGGTCGGGATGCAACCGGCGGTGGCGATCACGCTGGTGGAGCTGGGGGTGACGTGGCGACACGTGCGCACCGCGCTCAATGTCGATCAGGGTATGGCGCTGCTGACCACCGCCCGGCCTTCCGCAGCGCCGGAGGAGCTCCGCAGGCACCGTGGCCGCTGAGGTGTTTCCGCTTCATAGTGAGGACGACGTCGTTCGGCTCCGCCGGGCCGTCCGGAGCATGGCCATCGGCATCGGCTTTGGACTCGTTGATCAGACCAAGGTGGTGACGGCCGCCTCGGAGCTGGCCCGCAACGCCCTGGTGCACGGTGGCGGCGGTGAGGCGCGCCTGGAGATCCTGCAGGGCGCCCGCACCGGGCTGCAGATCACGGTCGAGGACACCGGCCCCGGCATTCCGAATCTGGAGCTGGCACTGCTTGACGGGTACTCGACCGCGAACGGGCTGGGACTGGGCCTGGGCGGCACCCGCCGCCTGATGCACGAGTTCCAGGTCAGCACCGAGCCGGGCGTGTACACGCGCGTCGTGGCCGTGAGGTGGAAATGACCGGTACGCCGGCGGGCCAGCACCGCCTGCCCCCCCCGGTCCGCTTCGAGGTGCGAGATCCCAGTGGGGTGGGCGCGGTGCGGCGGGCGGCCGCCGACATCGCGGCCCGGCTGGGCTTCAGCAGCCCACGCGTCTCGGATGTGGCCATCGTGACCACGGAACTCACCACGAACCTCGTGAAACACGCCGGTCAGGGCGAAGTGCTGATCAGCGCTCCCGAGCCCGGCATCCTCAATGTGCTGGCCATCGACCGGGGGCCGGGACTGCTCCGGCCGCAGGACGTCCTGCGGGACGGCTACTCCACCGCTGGCACAGCCGGCACGGGTCTGGGGGCCGTGCATCGCCTGTCCTCCAGCACCGACCTGCACAGCCTGCCAGGGCGGGGCACGGTCGTCTGGGCCCAGCTGGGCGCCCAGCCGGAGCCAGCGCCGCCGCCACGCTTCGACGTGGGGGCCGTGCACGTCCCCTACCCTGGGGAACTGGTGAACGGCGACGGCTGGGCCACCCTGGTGGGGCCGTCCAGCGTGCGCCTGCTGGTGGTGGACGGTCTGGGGCATGGCACGCATGCCCGGCAGGCGTCCCAGGCGGCCGAGGTGTCCTTCGGCACGACGGCCCACCAGCGGCCGGGGGCAGCGCTGGACGCCATCCATGGCGCGCTGCGAGGCACCCGCGGCGCGGTTGGCCTGGTGGTGGAGCTCGACGCGGATGAGCGCCGCGTTCGCTTCGCCGGGATCGGCAACATCACGGCGGCCGTCGTGGTCCCTGGCGCCCGTCATGGCCTGCTGTCCCGCGACGGAACGCTGGGACAGGAAGCCCGGCGCATCGCGGAATCGGAGATGAACTGGCCGCCCGGCGCGGCCCTGATCGCGCATTCGGACGGACTGGGCGGCTCCTGGAACCTGAACCAGTATCCTGGGCTGTTGACCCGGACGTCGAGTGTCATCGCCGGCGTGCTGTACCGCGACTTTGTCCGGGGCCGCGACGACGCGACCATCGTGGTGATCAGGGAATCCGCGTGATGGAGCCCACGGCGTCCTCGCTCCCGTTTCTCACCGTGCCGCTCCGTGGCGAGCAGGACGTCCTGACGGCCCGGACACGCGCCGCCCAGCTGGGCAGCACGCTGCACCTGGGTGTGAACGCGCGCACCCGCTTTGCCACGGCCGTCTCGGAACTGGCCCGCAACGCCGTCATGTACGCCCGCGGGGGCGTGGTGGCCTTCGGCGTGGATCCGCAGGCCCGGCTGGTGTGGGCCCGCGTGTCCGACACGGGCCCGGGCATTGCCGCGCTGGACGCCATCCTGGCCGGTCACTACAGGTCGAAGACGGGCCTGGGGGCGGGGCTGAGCGGTACCCGGCGGCTGGTGGACGCTTTCGACATCCACAGCCATGCCCAGGGCACCCGGATCCAGGTCGGGCAGCGCGTCCCCGCCAGCGTCGATCTCACCGCCGCCGCCCTCACCGCGCGTCTCGCTGCGCTCGGGAAACCGGAGCCCGAGCCGCCCCAGGTCGCGCTGGAAGCACAGAACCAGATCCTGATGAGCACCCTGGCGGAACTGACCCGCCGCGAAAGCCAACTGAGCGAGCTCAATCTGGAACTGGAGGAAACCAACCGCGGCACCCTGGCGCTGTACAGCGACCTGGAAGCCAAGGCGGAGCAGCTGCGGGCAGCGGAACATGAGTTGAGGGCCTTGAATGCGCATCTCACCGAACGGGTGCAGGAGCGCACTGCCCGGCTGGCGGAGCTCAACGCCGAGATGACCGCCTACGCCCGCTCGTTCTCACAGGACATCCAGGAGCCCCTGCGCCGGGTGCACGGCTTTCTGGCCCTGCTCCGCCGCCACCTCGCCGGACACGTGGATTCCACGCTGGATCATTACCTCACCGTGATCGCCGCCGAGAGTGGCCGGGTCGGGAAGCTGGCCGAACACCTCGCGGACTTCAAGCACGAGGGGGAACGCGAGCCGCGCCGCGACCGCGTCCCGCTCGACGTGCTGATCATGCAGGTCCGCAGTGACCTGGCCCCGGTCACGCGCGGGCGCCGCGTGGACTGGCGGATCGCCTCCCTGCCGACGGTGGTGGGCGACGCGCTGATGCTCCGCGCGGCGTTTACCCAGATTCTGCACAACGCCCTGAAGTTCAGTGCCGTCCGGGACCGTGCCCTCATCGAAGTGGGCAGCGACCGGCAGGGAGAGGAGGTGACCGTGTGGATCCGGGACAACGGGGTCGGGTTCCCGGACACGGAGGCCGCGCGCATCTTCGACCTGTTCCAGCGGCTCCACGGAGAGGAGTACAGCGGGGCCGGGCTCGGGCTCACGAGTGTGCGGCGCGTGGTGACGCGTCACGGGGGCCGCGTGTGGGCCGAGGGCCGACCCGGCGAGGGCGCCACGGTCTTTCTGGCTCTGCCGGTCGCCGGTGCGCATGACCCTGTTCCGGACGGCCACCGCCGCTGACCGGTGTCGCATTCGGGTGGAGGCTGCACAACAGGTCGCGTGACACGGTTCATTCGAACGGTCTGGTGATGAAGAGCGCTTCCAGACCGGTTCTGGCGTGACGTGCCCGTTCCCAGAGGCCCACACCGGGTACCGACCATCCCAGCATTCAGGTGTTCCGGCGGCGCCGGGTCAACGGGCCTCAGCGCCGCCGGTCGAAGGCCCGCCGGAGGGTGGCCAGGTGTTCCGACGGGCTGAGCGCCGTGTCAGCCATGGTGGCCGGCGTGCCGACCGCACCGATTTCCGCGCGGGGAATCACCAGCATCGGGCAGCTCTTCGTCAGCCCGGGGCCCTCGATCATGACGTGCTCCAGCACGATGGCGTCCATGCCGCCACCGTCTGGCCGGAGCAGCAGGCCGGACAGATCCTCGCGGTTGAGATCGGCCTGTTCCCCGGTCACGATCAATCCCTGCACGATCAATACCAGTTTGGGCATGCTCCAGCGTAGGCTGCGGCGCGTTGAGTCGATGCTGAAAACACCACGTTCCCATGGGCCCAGCCGGGCCACCCATCGGGGGAACCAGCCTGGCCGGGTCATCGCCGCCGTCAGGGACTCAGCTCATGCCTGGGTGGCCTCCGCTCCCCGGCCCTCAGGAGACGCGTACCGAGCGGCGTCCCTGGGATGGAGGGCCACGCCGCTGGCGTGCCCTCCAGGCGTCCGGTGATCCGGTCAGTGCAGGCGCGCTTCCAGCCGTTCCCGCAGGGGTTCGAGGTCGGCGCGCGGCCTGGGACGCCGGACGGTCACGCGCAGATCCTCGGCGACCTCTCCGCCGCTGAGCAGGAGGACGCGGTCGGCGAGTTTGAGGGCCTCATCGAGGTCGTGCGTGACGAGCAGCGTCGTGGCGCCGGTCTCGTCAAGCAGGGTGTCCAGCAGCTCGTGCATGCTGGCGCGGGTCAGGGCGTCGAGGGCCCCGAAGGGCTCGTCGAGCAGCAGGAGCGAGGGCCGGTGGGCGAGCGCGCGGGCCAGGGCCACCCGCTGGCGCTGTCCGCCGCTCAGGTGGTGCGGGTAGGCCTGGGCACGGTCGCCCAGCCCCACGTCCCTCAGGGCCGCGTGACCGATGGCGCGTTCCTGCCGCGGAAGTCCGAGAATGACGTTGTCCAGCGCTCCCAGCCAGGGCAGCAGGCGGTCTTCCTGGAACATGACGCGGACGCGGGCATTCTCGTTCACCTGGCGCAGGTGCAGGCTGCCGCCGCTGCTGGGCGTGAGTCCCGCCAGGGCGCGCAGCAGGGTGGTCTTGCCGCCGCCGCTGGCACCGACCACGGCGACGCGTTCCCCCGCCGCGATGTCCAGGGTGAGGTCGCGCAGCACGGTCTGCTCGCCGTACTTCACGCTGAGGTCGCGCAGGTGAATGCTGGCGCCGTTGACGTGCAGGGCGCTGGCTGGCCGCGGGTGTGGCGTCTGGACGGCCGTCATGCGCTCACCTGCCATGGCAGCAGGCGCCGTTCCAGGGCGCGCACCAGGACGTCGGCGACCTTGCCGATCAGGGCGTAGATCAGGATGGCCAGCACGATCACGTCGGTGCGGAAGAACTCGCGGGCGTCCATCGCCAGGAAGCCGATGCCGCTGCTGGCCCCGAAGGACTCGCTGACGACCAGGGCCAGCCAGGAGATGCCCAGGGCGTAGCGCAGACCGACCAGCACGCCCGGCAGCGCCCCCGGCAGGGTTACCCGGCGGAAGGTCTCGAGAGGCCTCAGCCCGTAGACGCGCGCCATTTCCGTCAGGCGCGGGTCGATGCTGCGAACGCCGTGCAGGGTGTTGAGGTATACGGGGAAGAAGGTAGCCAGCGCGATCAGGAAGATCTTGCCGGACTCGCCGATACCGAACCACAGGATGACCAGGGGAATCAGGGCGAGGTTGGGGATGGTGCGGAGCATCTGGAAACTGGTGTCCAGCAGCAGGTTCGCGGTGCGTGACGTGCCGTTCAGGATGCCGAAGGCGAAGCCCAGGCCGCCGCCGAGCAGCACCCCCAGGCCGGCCCGCTGGAGACTGATCAGGAAGTGATGCCACAGCTCGCCGCTGCGGGCCAGGTCCCAGAACGCGCCGACCACGGCGCTGGGGGCTGGCAGCACGCGGACGTTGAGCCAGCCGGCCGCCGAGGCGAGCTGCCACACGGCCACGACCAGCGCCGGCACCAGCCACCGCACCCACTCCCCGGCCGGCCGCACCCCGGTGCGGCGTGGCAACGGCACCCGTGCGCCGTGCTGGCGGCCGGTGATCGCGCCGGTCACGGGATCCTGCGTGATGTCCAGCTGCGTCACTTGCTCTCCACCGTGGCCAGCGGCGCCGTGAAGCTGGGCAGCGTGACGTACTGTTGCGGGCCGAAGTTCACGGCCCTGGGCAGCACGCCGTCCTCCGTGAAGGCGTCCGCGAGGCGTTGCAGGGGCCGGGTGTCGCCCGCGCGGAAGGGCCGGATATTGAAGGGCAGCGCCTTGGGCACCGTGACCTCCAGCACGCTCCTGGGGACGCCGAGGTCATCCGCGAACTGCGCGATCACGGTGGCCTGGTTCTTGTTCGCCCACTCGGCCGTGCGGCTCAGTTCGGCCAGCAGCACCTGGAGTGCCCGTTTCTTCTCCGGGTTGCGGAGCACCGCGCTGGGCACCAGGTGGTAGCCGTCGCCCCGGCCCAGCCCGGTGTGGTCGCGCAGGACACGGGCGCCGCCCCCCTGGACGGCGGTCGTCAGGTATGGATCCCAGATGGCCCACGCGTCGATGCTGCCGCTTTCCAGGGCCGGACGGGCATCCGGGGGGAGCAGCGGCACCACGGTGATGTCCCCAAAACCCAGGCCGGCGCTGTTCAGGACGTTGTAGAGGAAGAAGTGGGCGCTGGAACCGCGGGCCACGCCAACTTTCTTCCCTTTCAGGTCGGCCACGGCCTTGATGCCGCTGTCCTTGGGAACGATGACGGCCTCGGTGCTGTCGGAGCGGTTCTCGTTCACGGCGACGAATTTGAGGTCAGCGCCCCCGGCCAGGGCGAACACGCCGGGAGCGTTGCCGACACTGCCGAAGTCCACCGCGCCGGCATTCGCGGCTTCCAGCAGGGGGGGGCCGGCGGTGAACAGGGCCCATTTGAAGTCGATGCCCTGCGCGGCGTACTTGTCGAGGGTGCCGCGCGCCTTGAGGATGGCGGGCAGGCCGCCTTTCTGGTAGCCGATGGTGAAGGTCAGGGCGTGGGCACTGCCCGCGAGGGCGAGGGTCAGGGTGGAGACGATCAGCGGGTTCTTCATGGCGGACTCCAGGAGCTGTGGGTGAGGACGGCGCCGTGTAGAACGGCACCTCAGGACATGGGGGAGGCTGGGCGGCCTCTTCCCCCGCGGGGCAGTGGCGGGTTAGATGCTCTGGAAGCGGCCGACGGTGACGGGGGCGCGTTCGGCGTTCAGGGTGGGCGTGGAGGTGTGTGTCACGGGCTGACCGTCGCGGGGCGTGAAGACGGGACTGGTGCGGCCCAGCGCCGGGAACAGCAGTTCTGCCACCCGGTACGCTTCCTCCAGGTGCGGATACCCGCTGAGGACGAAGGTGTCCACCCCGATGTCCTGGTACTCGCGCAGGGCGGCGGCCACGTTCTCCGGGTTGCCCACGAAGGCGGTGCCTGCTCCGCCGCGCAGCAGCCCCACGCCCGCCCACAGGTTCTTGCCGATGCGCAACGATTCGCGTGTGCCGCCGTTCAGGGCGCTCTGGCGGCGCTGGCCTTCGGACGCGCTCGACAGGAAGGCCTGGTGCGCCTGGGCGATCTGGGCGTCGCTCACATCGGCGATCAGGTCGTCGGCGGCCGCCCACGCTTCCTCTTCGGTGGGCCGGACAATGACGTGGGCGCGCAGGCCGAAGCGCACCTGGCGGCCGTGCCGGCGCGCGTCCGCGCGGATGCGCTCGAACTTCTCGGCCACCTGCTCGGGACGCTCACCCCAGCTGAGATAGACGTCCACGTGCTCGGCCGCGACGGCCAGCGCCGGATCACTGCTGCCCCCGAAGTAGATGGGCGGATAGGGGCGCTGAACGCTGGGCAACAGGGAGCGGCTCTCGCTAAGGTGCAGGTGGGTGCCGTCATGCTGGACCGTCTCTCCGCGCAGCAGTGCCCGGAAGACGCCCAGCCACTCGTTCGTCAGTTCGTAGCGCTCGGCGGAGGTGAGGTTCACGCCTTCGAGTTCGTTCGGGCTGCTGCCGGACACGATGTTCAGGTTCACGCGGCCACCGGAAATACGGTCCAGGGACGCGGTCAGGCGGGCCGCGAGCACCGGTGAGATCAGGCTGGGGCGGAGCGCCACCAGGAAGCGCAGCTGCCGCGTCACGCTCGACAGGGCGCTGGCGACGACGATGGTGTCCTCGTTGGTGCCGCCGGTCGGCAGGAGGACGCCGTCGAAGCCGAGGACGTCCGCAGCCTGCGCAACCTGGGTCAGGTAACTGAAGTGGGCGGGGCGGGTGGGCTGGCCGAGACGACGGCCGTCGCCGCCCGAGGGAATGAACCAGTAGACTGACGGGCTGTCGTGCGTGTCGTGCGTCATGTGGAACCTCGTGGGGTGCGCGGATCGCTGGCGGCTGTGGTCAGGCGACGCGGCGTGGCAGGTTCGGGGTGAAGGTCTGCTGTGGAAGGGCGTCACGGACGACCTGGGCACGGCCACGGAGGTACAGGTCCGCCATGGCGGCCCGGCCGAAGATCCGTTCGAAGATCAGGACGTTCCATTCGAGCGTGCCGTGTGGGGACGTGACGAGCAGGGTATCGAGGGTGCCGGGCTTCCAGCGGACGTGGAGGGTCTCGGTCATGGCCGTCTCCGGGGAGGGCAAGGGAGGGCGGATGCCGGAGCAGCGTCAGGGTCTGCGCCTCAGGTGGAGCGACATCGCATCATTGGGTTGTCCTTTCGGGGAGCCGGTGGGCTGGGGCTCGTTCTATCGTTCCCGGCGTGGGCAGGCGTTCAGCACCGTGGATGGATGAATCAGGGCCGGTCGACACCGACAGCGCCGCCCGGAGGTGGGCGTTCGCTGGGGAGTGATCGGGTGCTGGTTCATGCTTCTCCTGGTTGCTGCGGCGTCGTCGGGCCTGTTCCCTCAGCCGCTCTGGATAGTGACCCGTGTGCGGGGTGAGCACACCTTAGAGAAGATTACAAAACTTGTCAACTGATGGAGCCCGGGTGCGCATCAACGGGACTGCCCCGGCGTTCCAGCCGTCATCCTGTCGAACTGAGCTAAGGCACAGCACAATCAGGACGGGGGGACGGCAGGCACCAGAACATCTGCGCGCAGACACACACCACAGGCGGCGCGTCTCCGCCCCTGGCGCTCTGAAGCGCAGGAGACCTTTACGAAGTCCTGCACTGCCTCATGACCCCCTCAGGCAAGGTGACCCTCACCGTGGAGGTGTGATGGCTGTCATCGTCGTCTCAAACAGAGAACCCTACGCACCTGCCCTGCAGGACGGCCACCTCACCTGGACGCCCTCCATCGGGGGCCTCACCAGCGCCCTCGACCCCGTGATGCAGCGTGAGGGGGGCACCTGGATCGCGTGGGGCGAACGGCACCCTGAGGTCGACCACGCCGATCTTCCCCCAGCCTCTCCCCGCTACCGCGTCCAGCGGCTCGATCTCAGCGAGGATGAGGTGCAGCGGTACTACCACGGGTTCTCGAACGGCACCCTGTGGCCGGTCAGCCATTACTTCGTGGAACGCGCGCAGTTCCGGGCGGACGAGTGGGACATGTACCGTGCCGTGAACGCCCGCTTTGCCCAGGCGGCCATCGACGCGTACCGGCCGGGCGATCTCCTGTGGGTGCACGATTATCAGCTCGCCCTCGTTCCGGGCCTGCTGCGCGCCGCGCTGCCCCACGCGCGCATCGGGTTTTTCTGGCACATTCCCTGGCCAGCCCAGGACGTGTTCCGCACGCTTCCGTGGGATCGGGAACTGCTCACCGGCCTGCTCGGCGCCGACCTGATCGGCCTACACACGCCCGCCTACGTCCGGCACTTCCAGGACGCCTGCGAACGCACCCTCGGCTCGGAGACGGGCTCCGGAACGGTCACCCTGGATGGCCGCACCGTACGGGTCGAGGCGCGGCCGATCGGCATCGACGTTACGGCCTTCGAGACGCTCGGCGCCGCGCCCGAGACGGCCGAGCGGGCCGGCAGACTGCGCGACAACCTGCGCACCCTGATCCTGCTCGCCGTGGATCGCCTGGACTACACCAAGGGCATTCCCGAACGCCTGGACGCCTTCGAGTCCTTCCTTGACGCGCATCCTGGCGCGCGCGGGCGGGTCTCCCTGGTGCAGATCGCCGTGCCCAGCCGCGAACGTGTGGACGCCTACCTGCAGTTGCGTCAGCAGGTGGAAGGCCGCGTCGGGCGCATCAACGGCCGCTTCAGCCGGGACGGCTGGACACCCGTCCACTACGTGTTCCGTGGACTCGACCGGGAGGAGCTCGTCGCGCATTACCGCGCCGCAGACGCCATGCTGGTCACGCCGCTGCGTGACGGTCTGAACCTCGTCGCCAAGGAGTTCGCCGCGAGCAGCGCGGACGGCGTGCTGCTGCTGTCCCGCTTCGCAGGGGCCGCTGGCGAGATGCCCGGCGCGATCGAGGTGAACCCCTACGACCGGGACGGGCTGGCCGACCGCCTGCTGGCCGCCCTCCGCATGCCGCTCGAAGAAAAGAAAGCCCGCCTGCAGGGCCTGCGAAGGCACCTGCGAGAGAGCGACCTGCAGGACTGGACGGAACGCTTCCTGCGCGACCTCGCGGGCCCGGACGCCCTGCCGGCGCCCCTCCTGGCCCTCGGCACCCGGCCCCTGCTGATCATGTGCGACTACGACGGCACGCTCGCCCCCATTGCGGCGCGCCCCCGCGACGCCGACCCGCAGGCGGGCGCATACGAGGCCCTGGCCGCGCTCCTGCATCATCCCGCCCACCACCCGGTGGTCGTGACCGGTCGCCGCAGCGTCCAGGTGTACGGCTACCTCCCACTCCCGGATCTGCCGGTGATCGGCCTGCACGGCATGGAATGGCTGGGCCGCACCCCAGACGCCCCCCAGCGGGGCGTGATCGAAGCGCTCGCCCACCATTTCCCCATCGAACCCGGCGTGCGCGTCGAGGACAAACGCTGGACCGTCGCCGTGCACTACCGCAACGTCCCCACGAACCGGCAGGAGGTCGTGCAGCAGCACCTCGAAACCGTGCCCCTGCCACCCGGCTGGGAACGAATCGCCGGGAAGCTCGTCCGCGAATTCCGCCCCCAGGGCTACGGCAAGGGCCGCGCCGTGACCACCCTCATGGCCGCCCACCCGGATCTCCACCCCGTGTTCATCGGCGACGATGACACCGATGAGGAGGCCTTCGCGGTCGTGAACGCGGTGGGTGGCACCTCGGTCAAGGTGGGGGCCGGCACCACCGTCGCCCACCACTTCCTCGACCGTCCAGCGAACGTCACGGCACTCCTCACCGCGTGGAGCCACACCGGGGTCACGCCAGAGAAGGCAGAAGCCCCGCGTGACCCCGCGCTGAGCAACCATTGAACGCTGGTGACCGCATGTACGTGCAAAACCTTCGAGGTTCGGCGGCGGTTGACACGCAGAGCTGCAGCATTCGGTGGATGACCGTACCGAGTTGAGCACCCCTCGGCGTCCAGAGGAGCCCTCAAGAGGGCGGCCGCAGGTCGACCACCGGCACGGCATCCACCGAATGCTGCGACGCCTCGAGGACTGCATGCCCGTGTTGAACCGTTCCCCCGGCAAGGTCTGACGAACGTGCCGGGCCTGCATCGCCCAATACGCAATGGCAGGGGCGGCGCTCCTGACAGGTCGAGAAGGAAGTGGGCAGGCATGGAGCGAACCGCAGGCTCAGAGGCACCACCGTGCCACCGGTCGGCACCCAGAACCGACCGGCGCATGTTGATGTATCCCGTTGATCCAGGATCGTGTCTGTAAGCGCTGCGCGGAATTGGGCCGCAGAAGGCTCAGCCTCCCCCCACCAATGCAGGTGAAGGCAGCATCCCGTCGCGACCCGTCACCGCCCACGAGCACCCATGAACGCTCAACGGCGTGAACGCTGGCGTCACCCAGCTGGCGTAGGGCGCCACGGACGACCGGGACACCAGCAGATTCACGGTTCCATCCAGCACGATCTGCGCCAGCAGCGCCGCCGTTACCAGCGCGGGCCGCTCCCCTGTCACCCGCCACCGTGGATCAACCCACACGACCCGCCCCTGCTCCGCGTGGATGTCAATGCCATTGGTCGCCACCACGCGGCCGTTGACGTACGCTTCCCACCGTGGGCCACGGTCGCGGGTCTGAGGCGCGGGCCACACCCGTGCCTGCGCAGCTTCCGCGGCGCGCACGGTGATCCCCGCTTCGCGGGCGGTGGCCAGCACACCTCTGAGCGTGTCGCCCATCGGCCGGGTGTCGGTTAGGTGGGCATACCACTGGGTGTGCGGCCGCCAGCCGTGACGGACGTAGACCGGCTGCAGGGTGGCGAGTAGCGGCGCCGGCAACCACGCGTGGACAGCCGTGATCCTGTGTCGCTGGATCAGCGCGTGCATCGACTGTTCGAGGCGATCCAGCAGCGGATCGATGTGGTGCGTGGAAGAGGTATCGGTGACCACGACGACGCGGATCTCGCCTGCCGTCACGAAGTCATACCACCCGACCGCAACGACCTGGCCCTGCTGCCGAACGATCCAGATCTCAGGCTGCTCGAAGCCGAGCACGTCGAGCATGACCGAGTGGTGGGGCATCCACGCGTCGTAGCGTGCCGACCCATCCGACACCTGCCGGGTCAGGAGCTCACGGATGGCGTCGCCGTCCCGGGGCTGGGCACGCTCAATAGGGCACGCAGGTTCAGCGATCACAGCGCCCACACCGTCCATCGGCGACGCTGGGGCTGTGTCACGGCGCCGCGAACTCCAACGACAAGAACCATACCAAGAAGTATAGCACCAAGAGTTGCTGTACCACAACAGATAGCGCGCGGGATGCTGCGGGAATGCCCACAACGAAACGAGCGCCGAGTGCCGAGCGCCGGCTGTTCGGCGCTCGGCTGCGTGCCGAACGGCGCCGCCAAAGTCTCACCCTCGAGGACGTCGGTGACCGGGCGGATATCGCATGGAACTACGTGGCCCAGGTCGAGCGCGGTGAGCGCAATATCGGCATCGACAACATGGCCGCGCTGGCCCACGCGCTTGGACTTGACCTGGCCACGCTCCTCCAGACCCCCGAGGAGCATGCTGAACCGCCCAGTGGATGAGGCGAGCTCCGGGCTTCCCGCGGCCATCGAACACACGGTAGGGTCAATCGACCGGATCGGGCGCGGCGGCTCACCCTGGCCGCTGGCGGACGCAACTGGCTGGCCCAGGTGAGCCTGGACGGACAGGACTCGCTGGTCTCTCGGCACTCGCGGGCGGCTCCGCGCCACGCTGTACGCCCTCCAGCGCCCCGGCACAGCAAACCGAGAAGCCGGCGCAGTGCACCCTGAACAGCGCATTCGGGCGGAGTGACCTGCGCCGCGCCCTGGCACTCGGCGACCCGAGGAGTGGCCAGATCGACGACCCCACGCATCCGTCAGCAGGCGTGGACACCGTCGCCCCGGGCATCAACGCCCAAGGCCAGTCCCGTGCCAGTTCTGGTCGCCGGCCGGCCGACACGACGGGCTACCGGCAGCCCCTCGCCGACCTTCACCCGCCAAACGTGCCGAGGGTAGAATCCGGCGGCGCTGTCAGCACGGAAAGCCACCCTCAGTCAAGAACACGACCCTAGTGGCGGCCGGCCACCACCGTGATGTCCGCCACGCTGAATCCGGCGGGCACCCGAACGAGTCGCACGCCATAGGGTTCCAGGGTGAGGGGCTGGGCGAGGGGCTGCCCGTCCAGCGTGTGGAGCGTGCCCGGCACGGTCACCTGCACGGGGTCGGCGCGGTGGGCGTTGAGCAGGTGAAGGATCAGGCCGCCTTGCGTCTCGGAGAGCGTCACGTCGAGGTGGGGGGGCAGCGTGGTGTGGGGCATGCCGGCGTCGGTCAGGGCGCCTCTGAGCACGTCCATGAGTGACTGTTCGGGCAGTTGGGTGGCGATGTAGGTGGCCTGTCCCTGCCCGCTGACATGGCGGGTGATGGCCGGGCCACCCTGCCAGTAGCCGTCCTGGAACGTTGCGAGCACCTCGGCGCCGGTCGGGTGGATTACCTCGGCCCAGGTGGTGGCGGGCACGGGCGTCGCCGCACCGGTGAAGCGGACGTGGGTGAGTTCGTCGGGGTGCAGGGGCACCCACTCCTCGACCCACAGGCCCAGGACGTCCCGCAGGCTGGCGGGGTAGCCGCCCAGGCCGATGTGCTCGTGCCCGTCGACGATGCCGCTGAAAAACCCGGTGACGAGATGCCCGCCGCCCTGCACGTAGGCACGGACGTTCGTGGCGTCCGCATCGGTCAGGAGGTACGAGTTCGGCATGACCAGCAGGTCGTAGGCGCCCAGGTCGCCGCCGGGATGCACGAAGTCCACGTTCTGCCCGAGCTGCCGAAGCGCGGCGTACCACGCCTGCACCAGCGGCATCAGGCTCAGCTGGGCGGGCTTGCTGTCGAGTTCCAGCGCCCAGCGGCTGTGCCAGTCGAACACGATTCCCACGCGGGCCCGCACGCGGGCGTCCAGCAGCGGCGTGAGGGTCCGGAGTTCCTCGCCGAAGGCCACGACCTCCCGCCACACGCGGGTGCGCTGGGGGCCGGGGTGCTGCACCAGGGCGCTGTGGTACTTCTCCGCGCCGGCCTTTGAGGCCCGCCACTGGAAGTACATGATTCCGCTCGCGCCGTGGGCGAGCGCCTGATGGTTGAGCAGCCGCGTCAGGCCGGGCGCCTTGGGAGCGTTGATGGCGCGCCAGTTCACGGCGCTCGTGGCCTGTTCCATCAGGATCCAGCGCTGCCCTCCGCGCAGGCTGCGGGTCAGGTCGAAGATCATGCCGGCCTCCAGGTGCGGATGTGCGGCGGCCGGGTCGGGGTAGGCGTCGACCGAGGCGACGTCCTCGTGCGTCGCCCACTCGAAGTAATCCAGGCCGGGCAGGAAGCCCAGGAAGTTGGTGGTGACGGGGATGTCCGGCGTGACGTCACGCAGGATGCCGGCCTCCAGCTGGTACAGCTCCAGGATGTTGTCGCTGGAGAAGCGCCGCCAGTCGAGCTGCTGGGTGGGGTTGGCGTAGGTGGGCGCGCGACGGGGCGGCTGGATCTGCGCCCACTCGCCGTAATGCTGGCTCCAGAAGGCCGTGCCCCACGCGGCGTTCAGGGCGTCCAGGGTGGTGTACCGCGCGCGCAGCCACGCGCGGAACTTCACGGCGCAGGTGTCGCAGTAGCACTGGTCGATATGACAGCCGTACTCGTTGCCCACATGCCACAGCTGCACGGCCGGGTGCGTGCCGTAGCGGTCGGCCATGGCCCGCACGAGCGTGGCCACGTGCGCCCGGAAGCCCGGGTGGCTGGGGCAGTACAGCTGTCGGCCGCCGACCTCCAGCCGCACGCCGTCCACCGTGACGGGGCGCGAGTCCGGGTACAGCGTGGACAGCCACGGCGGTGGCGACGCGGTGGCAGTGGCCAGGTTCACGCCGATACCACCGGCATGCAGCAGCTCCATGACCTCATCGAGCCACGCGAAGTCGAACTCGCCGGGCGCCCGTTCCAGCAGCGCCCACGAGAAGATGCCGAGGGACACCAGGTTGACGCCCGCTTCCCGCATCAGGGCCACGTCCTCGCGCCACACCTCCGGCGGCCACTGTTCGGGGTTGTAGTCGGCGCCGTAGATCACGTGCGGCACGGCTGGGACGCGGGGCATCAGTCCTTCACCGCCCCACCGGCGATGCCGGCCACGAAATGGCGTTGCAGTGCCAGGAACAGCGCCAGGAACGGCACGGTGGCAATCGCTGTGCCGACCATCAGGCCGCCCCACGACACGCGCGTCAGGCCCACCAGGGTGCCGAGCGCGACGGGCATGGTGTAGCTGTCCTTTTGCGTCAGCACGATCAGCGGCCACAGGTAGTCGTTCCAGGACGCCAGGAACAGCAGGATCGCCAGGGCCGCCAGGGCGGGACGCACGACCGGCAGCGCAATCTGCCAGAAGAGACGCAGTTCGCTCGCCCCGTCGATGCGCGCGGCGTGCAGCAGGTCGGTGGGCACGGTCTGGAAGGCCTGGCGCATGTAGAAGATGCCGATGGTGTTCGCCAGCGAGGGCAGGATCACCGCCTGGAAGGTGTTGCTCATCTTCAGGTCGCGGGCGACCAGGATGAACTGCGGAATGATCGTCACGAAGGCCGGGATGGTCAGGGTGGCGACGATCACGCCGAACAGGACGTTCTTGCCCCGGAAGTCGTATTTGGCGAAGGCGAAGCCGCCCAGGCTGGTCAGCAGCATGCTCAGCACCGTGTAGACGCTGGCGATCACCACCGAGTTGAGCAGGGTGCGCAGGAAGTTCGTGTCGGCCTGCAGGCCGCGGAAATTCTCAGCGAAGTTCGCCCCGAACCACAGGGGGGGCGTGGGACTGAAGATCGCGGTGTCCGGGTGGGTGGCGAAGACCAGCATCATCCACAGCGGCGCGAGGAACAGCAGCGCCAGCGGCACCAGGATGACGTGCAGCAGCGTGCCGTTGAGACGGTCGCGGGCCTGCTGGCCGCGTGGATCGCGGGGGGCGGCGGTCACTGTTCCCGCCCGAAGAGGCGCAGCTGGATGACGCTGAAGATCGCCGCGATGGCCGCCACGGTGTACGCGATGGCGCTGGCGTACCCGAAGTTGAACGACCGGAAGCCCTGCTGGTACAGGTACGTGCCGAGCGTCATGGTGGCGTTGCCCGGGCCGCTGTTGGTGATCAGGGCGGGCTCGGTGAAGAGCTGCAGCGTGCCGATCACGCTCAGCACCAGGCAGAACAGCAGGCTGGGCCGCAGGAGCGGCAGCGTGATCCGCCAGAACTGCTGCCATGGGCTCGCGCCGTCGAGCGACGCGGCCTCGTAGACGTCTCCTGGAATGCCCTGCAGTCCGGCCAGCAGGATGATGGCGTTGTAGCCGGTCCAGCGCCACGTCATGGCGATGATCAGGACACTCATGGCGGGGCCGGCCTGGTTGAGCCAGTCCACGGGCGCGAGGCCAAGGCCGTGCAGCGCGCGGTTCACCATGCCGTAATCGGTGTTGAAGAGCAGGCGGAACACGGCCGAATAGGCCACGGTGCCGACCACCAGCGGCGCGAAGAACGCGAAGCGGAACAGGCCGGCGGCGCGCAGCAGGCGGCTGTTCAGTGCGACCGCCAGCGCCGTGGCGATGCTCAGCATCACGGGCACCTGGATGATCATGATCAGCAGGGTGTTCTTCAGGGCGGTGCCGAAGAACTCGTCGTGGATCAGCCGCGACCAGTTGCTCAGGCCGTAGGGCGCGGTGGCGCCCAGGCGGGAGTCCTTGAAAGACATCAGGAAGGAACTGACGATCGGCCACGCCCAGAAACTCAGGAAGATCAGCAGGTACGGCAGCAGGAACAGGTACGGCGCGAGCGGCGAGCGGGGCCGGGCGCGCGCAGACCTCTGCGGGGACAGAGTGGTGGTCATGGGGGAGCTCCTGTGGCAGGAACGGCAAGGGACGCGGCTGTCCAGCTCGCCGCGCCCCCGCCGGAGTGCTTACTTCGCGACGGGCAGGCCGGTGGCGCTGCTGATCTTCTTCGCAGCGTCGTCCAGGGCGTCCTGTGCGGTCTTGTACTTGCCTTTCACGTAGTCCGCCTGCACGACGATCATGACCTGCCGGGCGTCCTGGAAGTACTGCGTGCCGCGCGCCTGGGGCACGTCACCGAGCGTGTCGAGGATGGTCTGCCAGACCTTCTGCCCGCCCCAGTACGGCTGCGGCTGCGCCACGTAAGCGTCCTTGGCGGCCGTGAGCAGGCTGGGCACCAGACCCTCGCTCTTGAGCATGGTCACCTGGCCGTTCGTGGTGGCCAGGGCATTCTGGATGAAGGCGTAGGCGGCGTCCTTGTTCTTGCTCGCGGCGGGAAGGGCCAGGGCGCTGCCCCCGAGGTTGCTGGCGCGCACGCCGCCGGCCTTGCTGGCGGGCATGGGGTACACGCCCCACTTGCCCTTCTGATCCGGGGCGTTGGTGCGGATGGTGCCCTCGTACCACGCGCCGAACATGGCGCTGGCGAGTTTGTTCGCCTTGAAGGCGGTGATCTGGCCGCCCCAGTCGGTGGTCATCAGGACGCCGCCGCCGATGAGCTTTTTCACAGTCTCCAGGGCGTTCACGCAGCCGCTCTTGGCGACGGTGACCTGGGTGGCGGCGTTGTCGAAGTAAAAGCAGCCGTTCTGGTTGGCCAGCATGCGGAACCATTCGTCGTCCTGACCGTTGCCGACGGCGCCCATCTTGACGCTGCCGCCGAACTTGGCGCTGACCTTCTTGCCGGCGGCCAGGAAGTCGTCCCAGGTCTTGATGGCGGTGGGGTTCACGCCGGCCTGCTGGTACAGGTCACGGCGGTAGAAGATCACGACGGGACCCGAATCCCACGGCATGGCGTAGCGTTTGTTCCCGACCATGAGCTCCGTCCACTTGAAGGCCGGGAACTGCGCGGCGACCTTGTCGGCGCCCAGGGTGTTCAGGTCAGTGAAGCAGTCGGGGAAGCGGGCCCAGAAGACTTCCGCCTCGTTGTTCTCGATGGAATACACGTCCGGGAGGTCGGCGCCACCGGCGGCGCAGCCAGCCAGCCCACGGTCGTAGGTGTTCTGGTTGCCGAGGTCGACGACGTTGACCTTCACGTTCGGGTACTTGGCGTTGAAGCTGGGAATGGTGGCCTGCAGCGCCTTGGCGGCCACGTCCCAGGACCACACGGTGACGGTGCCGGACAGCGCGTTGCCCTGCGCGGCGGCGCTGGTGGCGGCGGACAGGGTGGCGAGGGTGAGGGCAGTGATCAGCGCGGTCTTCTTCATGGATTCTCCTGTGTGGCTGGGACTGTACCGGCGTTCAGCAACCGGTTTCTCGGCGGGGCACAACGGTGCCCTTCAGGGTCAATCCGGCGCGGTGAGCAGCGAGGGCAAGGCCGTCGAGCGCGGGATTTGATTGTTGAACGGTTGAAGCATACATTCTGAGCAACCGGTTTCGCAAGGGGGAACGTATCCGCAAGAAAGCCCCGACCATCTACGACATTGCCGCCCGCGCCCAGGTCTCGGTCTCCACCGCGTCGCGCGTCCTCAACGGCCACACCACCGTGAACGCCGACCTGCGCGAGCGGGTCGAGCGCGCCATGCAGGACCTGCGGTTCCGGCCCAACCGGATCGCGCAGACGCTCTACCATCACCGCTCCCACACCATCGGCTGCATCCTCCCCGACATCGGCAATCCCTTCTTCTCGCAGCTGTTTCTGCAACTGGAGATCGGTGCCTTCGAACGCGGATACACCATGATCCTGGGCAACACCGTCAGCCTCCGCGAGCTGGAACGCACGCACCTGCGCACCCTGGCCGAGCGGCAGGTGGACGGCCTGCTGTACCTCGGCGGCCTCGCCAACGACGCCGCCCCGGATCCGGAAGACCTGCAAGCCGTGCACGACGTGGCCGAGCGCCTTCCGGTGGTCGTCGTGAACGGCGACCTGCCCGGCGTGCCCGTCGCCGCGCGGATCCGCTCCGACGAGGCGGCCGGCATGCGCGCCCTGCTGAACCTGCTGCAGGCCCGGGGCCACCGGGACGTGGCCTTTCTGGGCGGGCGGAACGACGTGACGACCAGCCTCGACAAGCTGCGTGAATACGACGCGCTGCACCCGGACGCCCCGGCCCACTGGCGGCAGGTGACGGGACTGACCATCGATGCCGGGCGCGCCGCCATGGCCACCCTGCTCGCGGGTGGCGTGCAGCCCACGGCGGCGGTGTGCATCAACGACCTCGTCGCCGCGGGCGCGCTCGCCGGGGCGCGGGAACAGGGCGTGGACGTCCCCGGTACCCTGTCCCTGGCCGGGTTCGACGACATCTTCGTCGCGCAGGTGGTCTCCCCTCCACTGACCAGCGTGAACCACAACTACGACCTGCTGGCCCGCACCGCCCTAGACGCCCTGATGGACAGCATCAACGGAAACCTGTCGCCCCGCTCGGTGGAGGTGCCCACCGTGATCGTCGAGCGCGGCTCCATCCGCACCCGGTGACGGTCTACTTGGGTTCCCGATGTCCGTGCCGGGTGCGGCCGGACTGGCGAAGCGGAACCCGGCTGTGAACCGGCCCGCGGTTACAGCGGCGCCGCCCTGCCGATCTGGTATTCCGCCTCGGCGTCATGCCGGATGACGACCTCGCATGCGGACTGCTCGCGCGCACCTGAGGCCGCGCACATGCTGAGCGCACCGGGAAGATCGCGGTTCAGGTACAGGTAGTAGCGGGCGGCATCCGTATAGCAGGTGTGCCGGAGCGCCGGGTCGGCCGCCTGCGGGCACAGCCGCTGCACGTACGGCCGGTCCACCGCCAGGGTTCCGGTCACCCGGTCACGGGATATGCTCGACGCGCAGGCCTGCGCCGCCACGCCCCCGGCGTGCGCGCAGACCGCGAAGGCCGCGGCGGCCGTGCGCGACCGCAGGGCAATCAGGGTGCCCTGGTAGCTGTAACACGCGGTGCGCTCCACACCCTGCACCTGGGTACACGGCCACGCCGGATCCCCGCTGCGGTAGGTGGGCGGCGTGGGGTAATGGAACGCCTTCATGGTCGCCGCGACGCGGTACTCCATGAAGACGCCGCCCGTGCAGAAGAACCGTTCGGTCTCCCCCGCCTGACGCATGCCCTCGCAGCCCCGCAGGGCCTCCCGGAGCTGTGGCCAGCCTCCCGGCCCGGGCGCGGCCATCAGGGCGCGCATCATCAGGCCGTGCCCGATGCCGTGCACGCAGTCGGTGTACATCGCGGGCGGCCCCTGGCCGCGGTACCCGGCGCAGACGGCCGAGAGGTCGGCGTGGGCATTCTCCGGCCGGCCGATGTAGAGCATCAGCACGCCGTGATAGCAGCCGCTGCCCAGCGTATCCCCACACGCCTGGAGCTGCTCGCCCAGCGTGGCGTACTTCGAGGCCGTGGCGTACCCGATCTCATGTGCGAAGGGATGGCCCTCGCTGGCGAAGGCCGGCTGACGCACCAGTTCCGTGGCGATCCGCAGGGCCGTGCGCGGATCGGTGCGCGCCACGATCCGGCGCAGTTCCCGCCCCACACAGTTCACGTCCTCACCGCACACGCGGCTCACCTGCAGGCCGTCCATCGGCACTGGCGCGATCCGTGGCCACAGCAGGAGCGCGCCGATCAGCGCGGCCAGCCCAGCCAGCGGCCACAGCAGGAGCCACGTGGCCCGGCGCCGCGCGCGGCGGTGGTCGGTCACCGCTTCACCGTCCGTCCATGTCATCGGGCCCACTGTAGCGAAGCTGGATGAACGCCGCCGGGGCGGAGGCCCACCCCGACCCGGCGCGTCAGATCTTCACGAACGGAACGCCGGCCGGCGTTCAGGGAACCGTGAGACGCGCTCCCCTACGCTCGCGCCAGGGAGGCAATCCGCCCTGGTCTGGGTGGACCGTGGCCACATCGGCCGACCGCCCGGCTGGCTCTCCGTCTCTGACCGTCCGCACCCTGACGTCCTGGGCCCAGGTGATCGTGGCCCGTTTCCCTCTGGAGGTTCACCCGAATGCCCAGTTCCCACCTTGCCCGTGCCCGCCACTGGTCGGCCGCGGCCCTGTTGACCGCGCTGCTCATCGCGTGTGCCGGGCCGACAGCGACCCCCACCCCGCAGGTCACACCGGTGCCCACCTCCACGCCCGATCCCACGCCCGTGCCGGGGCCGCCCGACCCGGCACCCCTGAGCTGGGTCGAGCACACCGCCAGCCCCATCCCGCTGTACGAGGGTCAGGGCGCAGCGGTGAACGGGCGCCTGTACGTCTTCGGAGGGTTTGACAAAAATGTCGACGGACAGCCGATCGCGACCCGGGCCGCCCATGTCTACGATCCAGCCACCGACCAGTGGGCCACGCTGAACGACATTCCGGACGCCGTCACGCACGCTGGCGTGGCCGTGGACGGCACCGTCCTCTATGTGGCGGGCGGATTTCTGGGGAATCATCCGGGACCGCAGACGGATCACGTGTGGAAGTACGACACCACGGCCGACCACTGGACGGCCATGCCGCCGCTGCCCCGTGCCCGTGGGGCGGGCGCGCTGGTGCGGCTGGGCCGTGAACTGCATTACTTCGGCGGCACCGAACGGACGGCGGACGGGCATTACCTGCAGGACGACGGTGACCACCTGGTGCTGTCGCTGGACGCCCCCACCACGTGGCGTCAGGCGGCGCCACTGCCAAACCCCCGCAACCATCTGGGCGGCGCCGTGCTGGGCGGCATGATCTATGCAGTCGGTGGACAGCACCTGGGCAACGAGGCCTACAGTGACCAGACCGACGTCGACCGCTACGATCCGGCCACGGATACCTGGACGGCCGTCGCGTCCCTCCCGATGCCGCTGGGCCACATCACGGCGTCGACCATCGTGCTGGGCTCCCGGCTGGTGGTGGTGGGCGGCGTGACGCTGGCCACCCACGCGGGGGCCAACGAGGGCCTGGAGAGCGACGAGGTGACGGCCTACGACCCGGCGACGGATCAGTGGGCGCCCCTGACGTCCCTGCCCGGGCCCCGGCAGTCGCCGGTTGCGGACGTCATCGCGAACACCCTGGTCGTCACGACCGGCTCCACCGCCGAAGGCCCGGTGGACAACACCTGGACGGGGCACTGATGGCCACGCGGGCGGAGCACCCAGCACGCCCTATTCGGGCGCTTCTTGGGCGGACTCTCACCCCCTTCTTACCCACCCGGTTTCTAAAGACCCGCTCCACAGATCATCAAAGCGGCGTCAGGTAGGAATGCGCACACTGAGGGCATGACGTTCCCCTCACTTTCCTCACCCCTGCGCTGGTGGCCCAGGGTGCTCTCACGGTTCACCCGATCCGCTCCGCCCCGTGGCGTCCGCACGCTCAGTGACGCCGAGAGCCTCGGCGACTGAGCGGCCGTCCCGGGCACGCCCAGTGGCTGGGGCACGACCCAGGGAGCGGGATGGGCGACGCGGTCGCTCCGGCCGTTGCCGTCAGCCATGTACAGCAGCGCGACCTGCACGTCGACCGGCAGCCCTTGGTTGTCGGGCCGTGCTGGAAGCCAGTCAGGGAGTGCTGCGTGGCCCCGCGACGCGGGTATGACCTTGGATTCGAAGCCTCGTCCGGGTCGTGGAACCGCGAACCTCCACACAAACACCTGGCCCTGAGCAACGGCGCGGCCTATGTCACAGGCCAGGCCCAGCGGGTTGGCGGTGCCGTTCCCCTGGTTCTTCCCGAACGCCTTGTTCCGGCCCGCAGCGGGGAGCCGTCCGGCCAGCCGTCCTGCAGGACGGAGAGTGCCTCGACGGCACGTCAGTTCCTCCCAGATTCCCTCCGGTCGGGGGCGGTCGACCCGCGTGGCCCGCTGCGCCATTCACCCAGACGGCGGCACGTCTTGGATCGGATTCCTCGCAGGCGTTGCAGGTGCTGCCCACCGGGCCGAACATCTGATCGTCGGGTTCGAGCACGACCGTCCGCAAGCATTGCTTGCCGTTGTCCGGCAGATCGGCGACCTTCTCCGGCTCGGGCCGTGACGTCTCCCGCTGCGTCGCGGCGCGCGCCCTGGCTCAGGACATCCCTTCACAGCCTGGAAATCAGGCCACTGAGGTCGCTGCGTGAATCGCAGTCATGGGCCGCCACTCCCTTACACCCCGGCGGGGTCATGTGATCCCACTGACGCGGAGCGGACGCCGCAGGGACGCCTCCAGCCGTGGCAACGCGGGTCGGGCCACGCGGAGCCTGGACGAGATCACGCGCTGGTGAGCGGTTCGGTCGTCGGGACAGCCTCGCGCGGCGTCCGGGTGCCAGGTGCCCAGGTCACGCTCCGCACCACGGCCAGGGCGGCCAGCAGTCCGGACAGGCCCGACCCGACCGCGATGGCGTACAGCGGGGCGTGGAGCGTGGTCAGGGCCAGGCCCGCCACGATGACCAGCGCGAGCAGCAGCGGCAGCGCCTGCAACAGCCTCACGGCCATCCGCCAGCGCAGTTCGAACTCCGGCACGTGAACGTCCATGCGTTACGGTATCGGGCGGATGTCAGCGGCACAAGTCCAACGGCTGACCAGACCTTCGGCATTGGGGGGCCAGGTGCCCCCCACCGCGAATCTACACAGGGATGACCTGCCCTCCACGCGGCCCTGGAGTGGCCTCCCAGGGCCGCGCCGTCTGGTATCACGGACACAAGGAGCCCACCATGACCACCCCGGACCGTACCCCCACCACCTGGCACCTCACCTCCGAGCAGCGCCGCGTCGTCCTGGGACGGCACCTCGCTGAACTGCGCGCCTGGGCCGACCGGGCCCACACCGAACTGGAGGCGTGGACCTTCACCTTTCCGGGCGACGCGCCCGTACCGGTGCGGCTGGGCCAGCCGTGGCCGCGGGTGGACGGCGCGGTCGCGGGCGGCCCGGTGCGCTTCGAGTCGACCTTCACCGTTCCGGCGGGATTCGAGCGTGCGGAGCTGGAACTCGACGTGGGTGGCGAGGGTCTGGTGCGGCTGTCCTGCGGCGGGGCGGGCGGCCTGAACCCGCACCACCGGCGCTTCCCGGTCACGGCCCGGCCCGGTGAGCAGGTAACCGTCACCATCGACGCGGTGCCCAAGGGCCTGTTCGGGGCGCACAACCCCGAACCGACGCTGCGCGTGGCGAGGCTCGCGCAGCCGGAACCCGACGTGACCGCCCTGGCCACCGACCTGAGCGTCCTGCTGGACGTCGTGCAGGGGCTCGGCGGTGAGGTCGTGGCGGCGCATCTGCTGAGCGCCGCCGAGGACGCCCTGGCCGGGCTGACGTGGCCCTCCGATCCCGCCGCGTACGCGGGCCGTCCGGGCGCGGGCGTCGGGGCCGACATGGGCCGGCTGTGGTCGACGCCGCCGGTGGGGGAAGCGCTGCCGCTGTCCCGGGACGTGCTGCAGGGCGTCAAGGCAGCGCGGGAGAAGCTCACGGCCCGGCTCGGGCAGCTCCTGGCCGCGTTCCCCCCACGGGGCGCCCTCGCGCTGAGCGGCCACGCGCACCTGGATCTGGCGTGGCTGTGGCCCTTTGCGGAAACGCGGCGCAAGGGCGCCCGAACCTTCGAGACGGTGCTGAACCTGATGGATCGCTATCCGGACATGACCTACAACCAGTCCTCGGCGCAGCTGTACGCGTGGATCGAGGAGGAACATCCGGAGCTGTTCGCACGCATTGCCGAGCGCGTGCGTGAGGGCCGCTGGGAGCCGGTGGGCGGCATGTGGGTCGAGCCGGACGCCGCCATGAGCGGCGGGGAGTCCCTGGCGCGGCAGCTGCTGTACGGCCAGCGCTACTTCCAGGAGAAGTTCGGCCGGCGCAGCACCGTGGCGTGGCTGCCGGATACGTTCGGCTTCACCGGTCAGCTGCCGCAGCTGCTGCAGCAGGGCGGCGTCAGCGGGTTTTTCACCACCAAGCTGTCGTGGAATGAGACGACCGCCTTCCCGCACGACCTGTGGTGGTGGGAGGGCATCGACGGCTCGCGCGTCCTGGGACACATGTTCAAGAACGACATCTACGGCGCCGAGGCCCTGGGCAGTTACAACGGTGACATCAGTCCCGAGCACCTGCTGCGCGTGAGCGGCCACGACCGGGCGGCGGCCACGCCGGGGTGGCGGGGCCGCGCGCCCGAGACGCTCTTCACCTACGGTCTGGGCGACGGCGCGGGTGGCCCGAGCGCCCCCATGCTCGACCGGTACGAGCGGCTGCGCGAGTACCCCGGCATGCCCCGGCTGCGGCATGCCCGCGTGGACGAGTTCTACGCCGCGCTGCCCAGCGAGGGACTGCCGGTGTGGGTGGGGGAACTGTACTTCCAGCTGCACCGCGGCACGCTGAGCTCGCAGGGCCGCACCAAGCGGCTGCACCGGCAACTCGAGGCCCGGCTGGTCGAGGCCGACGTGGCACTCGCGCTCGCCCGCTGGAATGGCCGGGAGGATGCCGGCGCGCAGGCCGGGCTGGAACGCCACTGGAAAACACACCTGCTCCACGAGTTTCACGATGTGCTTCCCGGAAGTTCCATCCGGGAGGTGTACGCCGAGGCGGAGCCGACCCTGATGGCCGCGCTCGACGGAGTCACGGCCGCGCGCGACCAGGCACTCCAGGGCGAGGGGGAGGGCGTCACCGTCGTCAACGCCTCGCTCTTCCCCCGCCCGCTCCAGGTGATCGTGCCCGGCGCTGGTTTCTGGGAGGTGGACGGTGCGGCGCTGCCAGCCCAGACCGTCGAGGGCGGAACCCTGCTCGTCTCCTCCACCGTCAGCGTGCCGCCCCTCGGGAGCGTCACCCTCACGCCAGGTGGCGCGTCCGGTTCCGGCACGGCGAGCGCGACCCTGACGGAAACGCCAGAGGGCACGTGGCTCGGCAACGCCCTGCTCCGCGTCCTTCTCACCCCGGACGGGCACCTCGCCCGGCTGGTCACCGCCGCGGGGCGCGACGCCCTCGGCCCGCAGGGGCACCGGCTCGTCGCGTTCCGCGACCTGCCGCGCGCGTGGGAAGCCTGGGATGTCAACCCCGACACCCAGGACGCCCACCTCGGAACCGTCCTGCCGGGCGCGCAGGTGAACGTGCTCGAACGCGGCCCCCTGCGCGTGGCGGTGCGGGTCACGCGGACGTGGCGCTCCTCGACCATCACGCAGACAATCAGCGTGACCGCCGGAAGTCCCCGCGTGGACATCCACACCCACGCGGACTGGCAGGAACGCCGCACGCTGCTCAAGGCGTTTGTCAACGTGAATGCCAGGAGCGACTTCGCCACCCTGGAGACGGCCTTCGGAGCAGTACGGCGGCCGACGCACCGGAACCAGCTCAGCGACGCCGCGACCTTCGAGGGGGGTGCCCACCGCTTCGCGGATCTCAGCGAACCCGGCTTCGGCCTCGCGCTGCTGAACAACGGACGGTATGGGCACGCCGCGTACGGCTCTGAACTGTCCCTTACGCTGCTGCGCGGCCCCATCTACCCGGACGCGCACGCGGACCTCGGGGAGCATGAGTTCACGTATTCGCTGCTGCCGCACGGTGGCGACTGGACGCAGGATGTCGTGCGCGAGGCCGCCGACCTGAACAGCCCGCTGGTGGTCGGTGCCGGAAGTGGCGGTACGCCCCTGCCCATCCGGCTGGGCGGTCTGCCGGTTGCCCTGGGCACCCTCAAGCCTGCCGAGGATGGAGACGGCGTGATCCTGCGGTTCTACGAGCCGCACGGTGCCCGCGGCGAGGTGCAGCTGTTCACACCAGAGGGCGTCACGGTCGCCCGTGTCAACCTCCTTGAGGACGATCAGGGCGGAGTGGGCACCTTGACCACTGCTGACGGCGGGCTTCGTTGGACGATCCCCATGCGACCTTTTGAGGTGTCCAGCCTCCGTGTGGTCAGGGCGGAGGCACGTTCCAGCCACTGAGGCGCCGTGCCCTGTTCTGCGCGGGTGTGTCCATGCCCGCTGAGGGCCACCGGTGTCTCAGGAGGCGTCGCTCCCGTGTGGTGGTTCGGAGCCGTTCGGTTTCGTACCGCGCCTCGTGGCCGGCACGGTGGCGGAACTGTGGGCGCACTGGGCACCGTCATCTGGGGTCGCTTTGCAGAGTGAGCTCGAGGCAGTCACGTGGCCCGTCGATCGCCATCGGACTGGCGTGTGTAAGAGCGTGGATGTGCTGGCCGCTCGGCGGCGGAGCTCCTCGGCGTGGCCGGGCCTGCCGTGGGCGGGCTCCCGGCACGCCGTCGGTTCCTCCCTGGCCGTGGCGGAGGGCACCACGCGGACGACAGAGTGCGCAAAGAAAGGTGACTCCGTGCCTGCATTCGGCTCTTTTTGCCGATCGCGCCTGGATGGAGGGTCTCTCAGGTCGGTGCCTGTCACCTTCCCATCTGGAGTGTGATTGAGGCTCCAGGCGCCAGGACGGCTCCATGCAGCGGGGGAGGTAACCGTGTCGCACCGTGTCGCACTCTGTCGTATTTTTTGGTGTTTTTTTGCAGGTACGGCGCCGCACTGGGGCAGCATTTATTGCTGGGTACCGTCCAGCGCGGTACCCAGAACCTCGTCCTGTGACGGGGCGGCCGCCTGGCATTAATGTGCTCTTGTTCACCTTTGTACAGGCAGGAGCTCCTGGGCGTTTGCCCCTGGCACAGACTCCTGTCAGCGTAGCGTGCCGGCTGCTGGGGCAGGGTCGGCTATTTCACGAACCCTGGCGAGCGGGGCGCCCCGCCCAGCGCCTGCCCCAGCCGTTGGTGGCGCCAGCCATGCCATCGGCGGGGAAGGTGCTCCCAGCCCTGGCCTCCAGGGCGGTGACGGTCAGCGTCAGGAACGCGGCCCCCATGGAGGCCCCGCCTCCCGGCCCGCCGGCGTACTGATGGAACCACATGAGGGTGAAGCACCTGCACGCCACGCTGCTGAGCGTGTGGGCAGGGTGCCCGGCCGATGCTGCTCCCTGCCGGAGTGGGCGTGGACTCTGGCCGGGTGCCGGGGGACGGCGCGATCCTGCAGGCCGCGGGTGCCATGGGCCGCGCGGTCTGTCCAGGGAGCGCGTGGTCGGCCTCTGTGCGTCATCCCAGCCGCGTGGCCGTGGCCGCCTCCTGTACCTGTGGATATGGCTCCGCTGTGCACGGGATGAGGCGCGAGCAACCGTACCTGTAGACAGAATTTCGGCGGTGACGGGGCGGCCGGGCGCTGTGGCACTGGCGATGAATTGCGCTGTCGTTGCCGGTGTGGATAACGGCCTCCAGCTGGGAGTATGGGATACCGCGCAGAGGTGGGGGCGTGCAGGCCGTAGACTGACCTGACATGCAGAACCCGCCATCTTCAGTCTCAGCGGCGGATCAGGTTGACCTGGTTCAGATTTTCGGCGCGCTGAGACGCTACCTCCCCGTGATTCTCCTGGTGCCGCTGGTCGTGGCGCTCCTCGGCTACGTGCTGTCCAGCCGGCAGGCGAAAGTCTACGAGGCGAGTGCCAGCGTGATCGCGGTGGACACCAACGCGCAGAACTCCCTGATCAACAACACGCTGGTGACGGCGCCACCCCTGCCGCAGGGCGCGGTGGATCAGGTGCTGCACAGCCGCTCGCTGGTCACGGACATCGTCGCGCGCCTGGGCAAGAGTGGCCTGGACGCGGCGACCGTGTCGAAGATCAGCGCGGACCTGACGCGGGAGCTGGAGGCGAATGTCTTCAACCGGCTGAAGGTGCGGGCGCGGCTGGACACCCAGCAGCGCGGCGTGTATGAGATCCGCGCCCAGGGCAGCTCTCCACAGGCGGCCAGTGACCTGGCCCAGGCGGGCGTGGACGCGCTCCTCGCGTGGGACAACGACCGGGCCAAGCAGGGCGTGGTGAGGTCCCGTTCCAGCCTGCAGCAGCAGCTTCAGAACCTGACGGCCCGCATCGGCAGCACCACGGACGCCCTGGAGAAGCAGAGCCTCATCGCCGCGCGTGGGCAATTGCTACAGAACCTCTCGCAGGTGACGGTGCTGGAGACGGCCGCGACGGGCACGCTGATTCCGGTGGCGGAGCCGGTCGCCCCGCGCGCGCCGGTGTCGCCGCGACCGCTGCGGAACGCCGCGCTGCTCGGGCTGGTGACATTGTTCCTGACGGTCGGCGCGGCGCTGATTGCCGACAGCCTGCGCCGCCGTGTGGAGGGCCCCGAGGACCTGCTGCCGATGGGGCTGCCGGTGCTCGCGCAGTTGCCGCTGCTGCGCAAGCGCCAGCTGGCCGGCGGCTTCCTGGCGGCCAGCCATGGGGGCGCGCTGTACGAGAGCGTGGGCTTCCTGCGCATCAACATCCAGTCCATGCTGAAAGACGGCGAACACCGCCGCCTGGCGATCTCCAGTTCGTACCCTGGGGAGGGCAAGAGCTCCATGACGGCGGCGCTCGCGGAGAGTCTCGGCGCGACGGGCCTGAAGGTGCTGGTGATCGACGCGGACCTGCGCCGCCCCACGCAGCTGAAAGTGTGGGCACCGCAGCGGCTGGGCACGCACCCGCTGCTCGGCACGGACGAGTCCCTGGCCCCGGCGGTCACGGTCACCGAGATGTTCACGCGGCCGGACGCGGCGCATGCCACGAACGTCGCGCCGAACGTCGATTTGCTGCCGGCCGGGACGCCGCAGCGGGGTGATAGTGACGCCAGCATCCTCAACCAGCCGGCCTTCAGCGCGCACCTCGCGCAGTGGGCGCAGGGCTACGATTTCGTGCTGATCGACACGCCGCCCATGCTGCTGCTGCCTGACACGCTGGCGGTCGCGCCGTACACGGACGGCGTGATCATGGTCGTGGAGAACGGCAAGACCCGCACGGCCGACGTGCAGCGCAGCCTCCAGAATGCCCGCGCGGCGGGCGTGCCGGTGCTGGGCGTGGTTCTGAACAAGGTCAGCCGCCGCCGGGACGCGTACTACCGGTACGGCGGATACGCGTATAGCGACCAGGGGAGCGCGCCGATCCTCGGGCCGGCGACCGAACCGGTCAGCAGCACGCGTTGACACCTGAATTCGCATGAGTGACCGCACGGCCCCGGGCGATGGGCCCGCGCCCCTGTGGCTGCGGGTCTGGACGGCGATCCTGCCCGCCGTGTACTTCCTCTCCCCTCTCACGCTGCTGGCGTTGCCGGCGCTCCGGCGGCTGCCACGCCCGGTGTGGTGGGTGCTGGGTGCCTACGCCCTCAGCCAGCAGCTGCCGGCCCTCCTGACTCCGGATCCGCTGCTCGCCAGCGTCCTGGCTCTCGGCCGCACGGCATTGATGCTGGGCTTGATCGCAGCGGGCGCCTTCCTGGGCAGCAGTCGCCAGCTGGGCGTGATGGGCTTCGGCCTGGCCTTGGCGTACGTCACTGCGCTGGGCGTGGCCCTCGTGCGGGGGGAACCCCTGCTCGCGCAGCGGCTGACGCACCCGTACATGACGTCCATCACGCTGGGCCTGCTGGGCGCGGCCGGCCTGTGGATCGCGCTGTTCGCTACGGGGCGAGTGTGGTGGCGCGTGCCGTTGGGGGCCAGTGGGCTGGCGATCCTGCTGCTGAGCGGCAGCCGGGGCCCGCTGGCCGCCGCGGTCATCGGAGCGGTGCTGGGCCTCGCGGTACGTTCGGGCCGGCGGCTCGCGCTAGGCCTGGTGATCGGCGCCGCAGCCCTCACCGGCGCGTACGTGGCCGGGCAGCAGCTCGGCATTCCCGCCCTGGAACGACTGAACACGACCGACTCGTCCGGACGGGACGTCATCTGGTACTCGGCACTGTCAGTGATCCACAGCGCCCCACTGGGCGGCGTCGGCAGTTACCTGCTTGGCGACCGGCTTGCGCCGCCCGGTGACCCCTGCACGCTGTGGCCGACACCCGAGGGCGCCGCGCCATGTCCCGCGTGGATCGCCCGCCTGGGGCATCCCTGGCTGATCGCGCACAACGTCACGCTGCAGCAGCTCGCCGAGACCGGCCCACTGGGGCTGCTGGGGCTGTTCGTGCTGCTGGGTGTCGTGGTCGCGGCAGCGGCCCTGCAGCGCGATGCGTTGGGGATCGCGGTGCTGACCGGGCTGCTGGTGGCGACCGCGAACGACAACACGCTCCTGGTGCCGGGGCCCTTTGTCGGGGAGCTGTTCTGGATCACAGCCGGCACGGTGCTGGTGCGCCTCCCGGCCGTCTCTGCGGCCGTGGGTTGGGCGGGGGGCGTGGTCGCCACGGCGCTGCTCGGGGCCTTGTCAGCGCCGGTGATGAGCACTGCGTTGCCCCGCCTACCGTTGCCATCCTTTCGATTAAGCGCCTTGATCGCTCCCCGCACGGTGAAAGACCCGCAGGATTACGCAGCCTACGTGCGCCTGAATATACCGCCCGGACACTACCGCCTGGCTTTACAGGCATGCCAGATCAGTTGTGCCTGGGTTCAAATCGTTCCAGTCACAGTACCGGAAGGTGGGCCGGCCCCGGTGACCCGTCTGAGCGGACACCTGTACCGGGTGCCCCAGCAGCGCGTAGAACTCTCGCTTTATCCGGGGAAATCTGCCATACGCCCAGAGCCACTGGCGCAGTCCAGCTGGACGGTACGGTGGACGCCATGAGCACCACGACCCGCGCACTATCGCTGGGAGCGTTGCCATTGGTCGCAGTCCTGGGCCTGGCCGTACTGACTGGACGCTCAATTCAGCCCAGCGAGCTGAAGGTGGGGTCGCCTGCCGTGGCGGCCTGCGCCCAGCCCCCCGTGTTCAAGCCGGGTTACCAGCGCGGCAAGGATTACGTGGTTCGGCAGGGCAAGGGGTATCACTTCGGCGGCGAGGCGTGGGTGGAGGCTACAGTCTGCTCGGCAGGCACCCTGGCTGTGACGGCCTATGGGGAACTAGGTGGCGTCGAGGAGCCCCAGCTAACGGTGGCCCTCAACGGTGACATTCTAGCCTCCATTACTTTTGATCACGAACGCACCGTACAGATCCAGCTTCCTGAAGCTGGTGAGGTCATCGTGGCTTACCTCAACGACTTTTATGCCACAGATTCACGGGTGATTTTCCTGCGGGACATCAAGCTCAGCGGCACGGGTTGTCAGGATCTTCAGAAGATTCAGTTCGTTAAGGGTAAGGGAATTGACCTGGATCCGGCGGCTCACACTGCCTCGCTGGCTAGTGGAGTGCCGCTGACCTTCACCCCATGCCGCGCTGGGGAATTACAGGTATTGGCACTGGGTCGGAAGGGGAGAAGTGCCCTGCCCATCCTTAAGATTAGCGAGGGAGGTGCGGTGCTGTACCAGCGGCCTGTGGGAACCACATGGCGTCCTCTGCGTCTGAACGTGCAGCAGCGACCCCTTACCCTGCAGCTGGTCAACCCTTACTGGAAGACCCTGGCTGACCGGAACCTCATTGTCTCGAAGCTGAATTTTACCCCGAACCCGCCTTCAGCTAGGTAAAATAAGGAGATGGAGAGTTCATGGAGCGTTAGAGCTTCAACTGACTTTCGTGAATAGCTTCGTGTAACGTCCGGCGAATCCGACGGCCATCTTCGTGATTCGCGGCATCTTGGAGCTCTGCAAGCAGGCTACTCAGCGCAGCAGGCTCCAGTTGTTCCAGCTGCGCGCTGAATATCTCGCTGTGCTGCGTCGTGACGGTACCCTCGCTACTCGTCAGCAGTTCTTCGTAGAGTTTCTCGCCTGGCCGCATCCCGGAGAACACCACATCAATATCTCGCGCTCCCGAGAGGCGGATCACGTCCTGTGCAAGATCCACAATTCGTACTGGCTTGCCCATGTTCAGTACGTACACCTTGCCATTGTCAGCCAGCGCACCTGCCTGCAGCACCAGCCGACTTGCTTCCGGGATGGTCATAAAGTAACGGGTCATGTCAGGATGGGTCACGGTAATTGGACCTCCTGCACGGATCTGCTGCATGAATGTAGGCACCACACTGCCACGGCTGCCCAGTACGTTCCCGAAGCGCACGGAAACAAAGGATTGGTCGTTGCGCGCACGGCGCGCCGCATCGGCGATGATCATCTCGGCCACCCGTTTGCTGGCACCCATCACGGATGTGGGATTCACGGCCTTGTCTGTCGAGATATTCACTAGGCGCTGCACGCCGTGCTTCAGGCAGAGGTCGGCCACATTCCGCGTGCCGAAGATGTTATTCCGAATGGCCTCGCTCGGCGCGGCTTCCATGAGGGGCACGTGCTTGTGCGCTGCGGCGTGAAACACCACAGCGGGACACTGTTCACTAAAAATGGTGTCCAACCGCCCAAAGTGCCGGACATCTGCCACCAGGGCCAATACATCAATTTCTGGCCAGTCCCGCCGCATTTCCTGCTCGATCGCGAAGACCGAGTTCTCGCCACGTCCCACCAGGATCAGGCGTTGCGGATGAAACCGTGCCAGCTGACGCACGAGTTCAGAGCCGATTGACCCACCCGCGCCCGTGACCAGCACCGTCCTTCCCCGCACATACAGGGCAATACTGGCCTGATCGAGTTCGACCGGAGGCCGGCGGAGCAGGTCGTCCACACTGACTTGCCGCAGTTCGTTGACAGTCACGTGGCCGCCCAGCAGCTCGTAGAGGCCAGGTACCGTACGCGTCGGGAGTCCAACAGCACGGGCCGCATCGGCATACGCCCGGATCACCGCCCCTCCTGCGGAGGGCATGGCGATGATCAGCAGTTCCGGTCTGACCTGCTCCATCGCGTGCGGCAGATCCGCCCGGCCTCCCAGCACCGGCAGGCCCATCAGCTGCATGCCCAGCTTCGCGATCGCATCATCAATAAATCCGACCGGCTTCAGGCCATTCTGAGGGAAGCGGAGCAACTCTGCCGCCATGAGACGGCCGGCATCACCCGCCCCAGCGATGAGCACGCGCGTTCCAGGATTGTTCGTTCCCACTTGGTTGGATCGTCCGAACCACCAGCGGGTCACAAAGCGCAGTC
This sequence comes from Deinococcus sp. KSM4-11, assembly GCF_004801415.1. Lineage (NCBI taxonomy): Bacteria > Thermotogati > Deinococcota > Deinococci > Deinococcales > Deinococcaceae > Deinococcus > Deinococcus sp. KSM4-11. The sequence continues at coordinate 232,790 of NZ_SSNX01000002.1, forward strand.
CCGCCAGCAAAGATAAAGCGATAATGCCTTCACTGACCGCCAGGAACCAGGGCACATGCAGTCGCAGCCGCAGAAAGGGCGTGAGGCCTAGCATGATGACCGTCACCAGTCCCACCACCCGCGTCAGTCGGAACAGATCCTCGAAGGTGACGTACCGCCAGATCTGGCGGCTTTCACGTGATCGGGCCAGCGCCAACGCCTTGATCGGCAATCCGATGACCATATAGAGCAGGATGTCTCCCGTCACCGGTTGCAAGAACTGATCGACGCGCAGAAAGTAGGCGATTACCGCAGCCATGCAGTACGCGGTGATATCTACCAGTGTTTTCAGGACGGTTGTATTCATGAGTGAAACGGTGTATCGGTCGGTATGGCCATGAGCACCTCAGAACGAGTCCGCGTCAATGTAGCAGCTTCAGGTACACCCAGACGCTGAAAATCGCACATCCCTTGCCCCACGTGCAGCACAGGCAGGACTACCTGATCACCACACGGTGGGGGCCGGAGCCCTCACGACCCGCGTGCCTCCCGCGTCGCCTCGCCAAGCACGTCCACCACCACGTCCGCCACTGCCTGCATATCCTCCACGGACAGGGTCGGGTGCACCAAAAACATCAAGGATGTTTCGCCCAGCTCGCGGGCCACCGGCAACCGCTCGGCCGGGCCCAGGCCAGCGTCCGTAAACGCTCGCTCCAGGTAGACTTCCGAGCATGATCCCGTGAAACACGGTGCTCCCCTATCCACGATCTCGGCCATCACTCGGTCGCGCGTCCAGCCGTCTCTCAGGTTCTCCTGACGCACGTACACATAGAACTTGTACATTGCGTGCTGCTGCCCCTCACCGACCCTCGGAACGCGCAGGGCCGGCTGGTCGGCCAGACGCGAGATCAGAACCGCCGCGTTCCGCTGCCGCTGGCGCGTCCACCCCGGCAGCTTGCGAAGTTGCAGGCGACCGATCGCGGCCTGCACCTCCAGCATCCGCCAGTTTGTGCCGAAGGAATCATGCAGCCAGCGGAAGCCCAGCGGGTGTTCCCGGTGATACACGGCGTCGTAGCTCTTGCCGTGATCCTTGAACGACCACGCCCGGCTCCACACACCCTCATCCCGCGTGACCAGCAGCCCTCCCTCGCCGCCTGTGGTCATGATCTTGTCCTGGCAGAACGAGAAACAGCCCACGTGCCCAATAGTCCCCACGTGCTGCCCATGATCCATGGCTCCGTGTGCCTGGGCACAGTCCTCGATCACGAACAGGTCATGCTCGCGCGCCAGTTCCATGATCGGATTCATGTCCGCCGGCCAGCCTGCCAGGTGAACCACGATGATCGCCCGCGTACTCGGCGTGATCACCGCACGGATGGTCTCGGCTGTAATGTTCCCGCTGTCACGGTCGATATCCGCAAACACAGGTACCGCCCCGCGCATGACCGCCGCACTCGCCGACGCGATAAACGTCCGAGGTGTGGTGATCACCTCGTCACCTTCACCGACGCCCAGCGCCAGCAGCGCCAACTCGAGTGCCTGGGTACCATTGTGCAGCGCAATTGCATACGGCACACCCAGCACCGCCGCATACTCCCGCTCGAACTCGCGGCCCTCGGTGCCCGTCCAATAGTTTACCTTGCCAGAGCGCAGAACTTCCGAAACGGCCTCGACCTCTTCGGGTTCGAAGACCGGCCAGGCACCCAGTGCACGATCAAGTTTCCTACCGGCAACCTCAGTCATAGCTCTATTCTGCCGTGTTTTATCCGCGCTGGCAGTCCCATCGCCACAATGCCTGCCGGGAGTGAGTGCACCACTACACCTCCCGCCCCCACTGTTGACCACGCACCGATCCTTACACCCGGCACGGCCACCGACCCGATGCCCATGAAAACACCATCCTCCAGATGAACATTTCCTGCCAGATGCGTTCCCGGCGCGACGTGCACATAATCCCCAAGAACCGAATCGTGATCAACCGTCGCGCCGGTATTTACGATCACGTGACATCCTACGCTCACATCCGGCTGCACTACCGCTGAGGCAAACACCACACTCCCAGCACCTAAGTGCACACTCGCATCCACCACGGCCGTCGGGTGGCACACGCTCATCCAGGTCACCCCCGGGTACCGGGCAGCAATATCCCGCCGTACCGCATTGCTACCAATCGCGATGACCGCCCGAACCCCTGGCCTGCTCAGCAAGTTCACCCCACCGAGCACGTCTACGCCCAGCACCTGTTGTCCCCAAAGCACGCTCCGGTCGTCCAATATCCCGCGTACCTCCAGGCCAGCAGCCTGTAGTGTGGCAAGCACGACTTTCGCGTGACCACCCGCTCCTACTATCAAAGTCCCACTCATTCGTTATTCGGTCTGGGAACCAAGAAACTTCGGCATAGTCGCGTCACCCGCTGCACTGATGTTCTCACGTCTGACAACCTTCAAGATAGTCAGCCACAGTATATTCATGTCCAGCACAATACTGCGGTTGTCGACATACCACACGTCCAACTTGAATTTCTCTTCCCAGGAAATCGCATTGCGTCCGTTCACCTGTGCCCAGCCGGTAATGCCGGGCTTGACCTCGTGCCTCCGCGCCTGCTGGGGGGTGTAGCGATCCAGATATTCCATCAATAGCGGCCGTGGCCCCACCAGACTCATATCACCTCGTACAACGTTGAACAGTTCGGGAAGTTCGTCCAGCGAGGACGACCGAAGAAAGCGACCGAGCGGCGTCAACCGTTCACTGTCCGGCAAGAGCTGACCTGAGCTGTCTACTGAGTTCCGCATTGTGCGGAACTTGTACATGGTGAAGGGCTTTCCATTGAGCCCTGGACGTTGCTGAGAAAAAATAACTGGATATCCAAGGTGTAACAGGACTAATACGTAGATTAGCACAATAATAGGAGAGAACAGGGTGGTAATCACCGTTGCTAATAATTTGGTGGGCAGCTCTTTCATATTCATCGTTGACTCGCTATGGAAAGTAGTTGTAGGTAATATTTAATTGTGTTATTCAATGAATAATCTTGTATTTTTTCTAGCGCCTTTACGGATATGATGGATGCGAGATCAGCATCGTGCATCAACTGTATCATTTTCTCTGCTAAATCCCCCGGATTATCGACTTCGAATAGAAGACCTGCACCGTCCGTTAGCAGATCCCTGGTGCCTCTGATAGCTGATCCTATTACGGGCACCCCCGACGCCATTGCCTCTAACACGCACCGAGGCATGCCTTCTTGATTCGACGCCAGTATAAGGGCGTTTGAGTTCGATAACTCTTCTGCAACATTCTGCTTGAATCCCACAAACAAACAAAAGCTGCTAAGTTTCTCTAGATCGGCATACGCTTCCATCTCTTTAAGGAGCGGGCCATCACCGATAAAAGAAATTGTAAAATTTAAGCCAGCATTGGCACAAATCTTGGCGGCCTTTAGGATAATTATTTGGCGCTTCCGGGGTATGAACTCTGCAACCACGACGAATTTAAATGGCAGCCGTGTTGAATCCGGTATATTTCTCGATTTTGCATTATATTGATCAAGACTAATGCCGATCCCTGGCATATTGATGACGCGATCCTCCGGTATGTAATTGAATTTCCGAGCAGCAGCAAAGTCATCCTGATTCATTGTGATTATGTAATCAGTAAATCTTGAAAGAAGTTTTTCAACTGCAAAGAATACGGTGTTATTAGCTTTTTTTCCATATTGGTGAAAATGAAATCCGTGAGCAGTGTAGATTACAATTGGTCTCTTACGTTTTGGAATAGTAGCAATTGCCAATCTTGATAGAAATGAAGCAATTGGCGTATGGGTGTGCACAATACTGTATTTATTCCTAATTACTATGCTTCTCAGGAGATATAACGCTTTAATATACTTTATTACCGACTTGCCAGTTCTGTCCCACGGAATGGAGTGCACATCATTATACACTTCGTCCAAGTCACCAGCTTCTTCGAAAGAACTAGCGGCTGCATCAACTACCCATCCCTGCGATCTCGCCACTTCAGCATAAGGAGTCAGAAAAGCAGTATGGGTTCTAGCAACCGTTGTAATAACCAACATTGATTTCATTTTCTACCCTGGCTTTTGCTACGCGTTTCGCCCTGCCACGCCTCGGTTTCCAGGGCCAGGCATTCGTAGAAATCCTGCCGCTGCCGAGCCAGAACACTATCAGCATAAGAATGCGCAGTTTCCAGGTTACGATGCGACATCTCGCGTAAACGCTGCGGCGATATCGCGACCTCTTGTAATTTCTGCGCTAAGGCTGGTGCGTCACCCGGCGGCACCATATCCTCGGCAGGCAGCAATTCGGGAATACCACCCACGGTCGAACCGATACAGGGCATCGCGCGTGCCATCGCCTCAATCATGGCACGTGGTAATCCCTCGGTGCGCGAAGGCAAAACAAAGATATCTGCACGATCCAATTCCTCCCTGACGGCATCGCCGGAGGACAGTTGCCCAGCAAAGGTCACTTGATCCTGTACCTTCAGCTCACGTGCCAGGTTTTCCAGCTCAGAGCGATGTCTTCCATCGCCCACAATGGTCAGGTGGAGATGTAGGCCTTGATCGGCGCAGATAGCTATGGCACGCAGGATGACATCTGGGCTCTTATACAGTTGGGCCAGCGAGCCCACCAGAATCAGCCGGTAAGGCTGCTCAAGTTTTCCCAGGCCGTCCCAGTTGCTTCTAGGCTGATCCACAAACGCACCTGCAGGAAGTTGGACATTTGAAAATGAATTGCTAAACCTTGCCTGGCTGGGATACCGCTCTTGTAGAGACACACGAGTGACATAGCTAATGACGCTCGCGTGGCGGGCCTGAGTTTTAAGCTGTCGGGTAAACCACCAGCGGAAGAGAAACCGCAACGGATGCCGAACTCCTCCAGGAGCGAACACTTGATGTGGATCGGCGACGATCTGTGCGCCGTAGGGCTGGCCACTGGCTTTGAGGACTCGGTAGGCCACTGTACCCAGTGTGCCGGGAATTCGGAGCAGTACCGCTGAATCTCCATTGAGCGAGTTTTGCATTGCTCGCCGAACCTCGCCAAATTTCAGCAGGAACTGACGGGGACCGATAAAGTAGGGGACGGCGGTGAATGTGACTCCAGGGCCGCTTGATAGACTTAAGTCAATTGAGACCTGATCTATATTGTGTATACGAGCAATCACATTTACAGACGTAAATCTCTTCAAGTAGGGCTGCCATACGGAATAGGGAAGTGCTGCTTCAGTCCAGACACTGCCATCAGGTGTCCTAAAAAACCGATGTTCAAGGATGATTTTAAGTTTCATTAGTGTAATCCATTTTCAGGCTGCCTACACTAACATAGCGGTTTTTATAGATCAAATATATAAGATACGCAACAATTATAGGGTAAAAAGATACAATCTGGACAGCCAGTAGGAGGCTGGCTACTAGTACCGTTGACATACTTAGAATTAGATCACCCGGCCTATCGTCGTAGATACATAATACAAGTATCAACAAGGGGGCTAATACCATCCCAATCCAGCTAAAATTGCTTATTCCTTCTTCTAAAATGCTAGTTGTGATTCCGTACCCCCAAAGTTGGGGCGCGGCAAAAAATATGGCTGAAGTTACATATAGTGCATAAGGAAGAGGTTTTCCTGGCCAGGTACTTTTAGATATGAACGGAAGAATTGTAAAAACCGCACGCTGACCACGATACTCTAGAATTTTCACCTGATTCGGATGCAGCTCTGCATAGATTGCCAATTTCGTCACGCTGTTTATTCCATAATCGATGCGCTTGCCCGCGTAGCCATCTTCAGGGGACGTTGCATTGCTATCTATCGCTCTTACTGAGACCTGATAGATATCTGAATAACCGATAAATGCAAAAACCAAGACGAAGCCCACTATGACCATTTTATTTCCCCTAATTAATTTCTTGTAAATTAGCGAAGCTGCTAACCCCATAATTGATATTAGAACTTTATTTCGCTTACCGTTTAGCCAGATCGATAGTATAGACCATGGAACGAGTGAAATTAAACTGAAATACGAATTTCTCTGGGTCAGGAATATTAATATAATGGCAAATATACTCAAAAAGGTCAATATATTTACAACAGTACTAGTAGTCGACTCTAATTCTCCCGCTACCACTAGGTCATAGTCCGTTTGCGACAAAGAGTTGGGAAATACTATAAGTAAAAGGGCGGGCATTATGATTATTGTGTATTGGCAGTAGCTAAGAATAATACTGAAACTCGGTAATGAAAACCCCAGATGAGACTTGTGTCGCCTCGCATATACCAACCAAAGAGAAGCAATAAAACACAGAAAAGCTATATAAATGATGTTTGCAAACGAATCATCGCGTGATAACATAAGGCCGGGATACTTTTTGTATTCAGGTAACCCGTAGGTAAGGTCGAACAACATAGGCAATATGAAAAGAGCATAGAAAATAATATATACAAAATAGATTGATTTTAGATTTTGCCTAATAATATTAAATGTGGCGACAGATAAACATAAGGTTGTATACATCAATGCAGCGATCTTCAGTATCTCCACGGTCATGTAGAACTACGACCTACGCTTAGGGGTATAAACTCTAAGTAGCGCGTTTATGTTATTTTTGAGGCTAAAATTATGATTTTCACTGTGTAAGTTATCCGATGACATAGATAAAATACAATTACACCATTCTTCCGCGCTAGACTTCAACGAAACGAACTTGCAGTTCTCACTGATTTTAGCTTCGACGCTCACTTTATCTGAAGCAATACATGGAAGATTGGCAGCCTGGGCTTCAACAAGCGCTAAACCCAGACCCTCATGTTTAGATGGAAAAACAAATACGTTCATGGCACCTATCATGATTCTGGGAACATCGCTTCTAGAACCTGCAAAAATAACATGGTTTTGCAGGTTCATGGTATTCACTTTGTCTCTGATTTGACTTTGCAACTTACCGTCTCCCACAAGCAGCAATAAAGAATCCGGCACCCTTTTTTGCAAAACTGCAAAAATATCAATTAGGAACTGGTGGTTTTTAACTTCGTCAAATCTACCAACGTGACCAACAACGAACGTGCCTACAGATATATTTAATTCGCGCCTAACCTCGCTCTTGTCTACTGTTTCCTTGAAAGGATCGAAGTCAATGCCACAAGGTATTACGTCCCAACGATCATCTTTATTCCAATCTGAGCCGAATTGAGACAGAGCAGAGTTTATACTTACGGCTATGCCATTAGTAGCGAACCGGTTAATCATCCTCTTGGTAGATGCGACATAAAACCTACGCACGCCACCATAATCGCCCCTACTGACCAAAGTATCACTATGACTATGCGCTACTCTGATTGGAATATTTGCTATCTTTGCCAATAGCAGAACCATGCCGTTGAAATGATGGACGTGGCTATGAACTACATCGTATGGCCCGTTTTCTCTCAATATTTTTAGAAAGTTTCTCGCGTAAATCACGGGATTGTCAGGCCATTTACAGACATATCGTCCCGCGCCCAGAGCCAGCAGTTCTTCATCGTAAGCAGCTGCTTCCGCCTTATGCACCACAAAATCGAAAGCCAGCTCGTCACGCGAAACGTTTCGCAGCACGTTCATCAGCCATGTTTCCACGCCACCCCGGTTCATGGTGCCCACCACGTGGAGTACACGGATCGGGCGTCTGGACGGTTCAGGTGAAGCTGCACTCATGGGGTACTCCTCGATCTGAAGGCTAGGAAGAGAATCAGCACGCTCCCCAACAACTGAAAAACATTAGCACCCATCGTGGCCCACGCGGCTCCCACCAGCCCATACGCTGGGATCAGCCAGCGGCACAGTAGCCACAGCAAGACCACCATCAGCGCAAACAATGGAACCTGTTGCTTGAATTGTCGGGCGGCCGTCATGCCGAACCCCATGAACGAGGCTAGGTAACTGAAGGCTGCTGCGCCCATTAGCCATACGAACAGTGGCAGATCCTGGGCATAGTTGGGGCCATACATCAAGAACAGTACCGGGCGTCCCAGTCCAGCCGCGCCAAGCACGCCCGCCACACCCAGACCCAGCCCGGCCAGAAGCATCCTGCCCATCAAAACCCAGAAGGACTTCTGATTTCCGCTAGCAACGTATCTCGCCAGACGGGGACTGGCCGCTTGGCCCACCGCGCCCACCACGATGCCGAGCGCCACCATGAGGTACGCCAGCGCCGAGTAGATGCCCAAGGCACTGGTGCCAAGCGTGGCCTCGATCTGGTAACGCGGCAGATTCGCGCTCAGCGATACCAAACCCATCACCACACCCAGGGGCAAAGCAGTCCTGAGCAACCGTCCCATCACGGGCAGACCCCCTCTCCGTGAGTCTTCCGACGTGCTCAGTCGGCGAGCATTGGGCAGATCGTAGGTCAGCAGCAAAAGGAGCCAGCTAGTCGCCAGCAACCCTGCAGCCCCTGATAGACCGGCCCAAATAAAGCCAAGTAAGAGCGATAATAGCGACAGCGGTCCTTTGATCAGGGTGGATCGCGCGATCCGATCCATGCGCTCGCGGGCCTGCATACGTCCGTACAGTACGTCGCTGATGGACTCGAAGGCCTTGGCCAGCCCGATGAGGCCAATGACAAGGTGGGTTTCGGGGGCATAATTCTGGATCATGGCGACCAGCACGATCAGTGCCAGAACGGTGGTGATCAGCCTCAACGTCAGGTAATCCCCGAAACGGAAGTCCTGTGCCGCGTCGGTAGCCTGGACGCCACGCAGTTGTAGGTTCAGGGCCATGAACACCGGAGCACTGACCGCCAGCGCCAGCGAATACTGCCCCACGACCTGAGGCGTGGCCAGACGGGCCAACACCACCAGCATGCCCCACTGAGAGGCGGCGTACACCACGTTGCCCACCAGGGTCCATGAGATGTTTCGGCCCAGGCTCAGGCCCGCTGCGGCGCTCATTCGCTGCTTGACTCCTTCACCGCTTTCCGGCTCTGCTCGACGGTTACGCGAAGACCATCAGCAAAAGTCACTCTGGGTCCATAGCCCATAGCTGCTGCGGCCGCAGTTACGCCGGCCCGCGAGTGCTTCACGTCGCCGGCCCGCTCAGGCCTGAATTCTGGCTCGAGCGTGGTGCCCAACAGCGTATTCAATTCGGCCACAAGTTCCAGCAGGCTCTGCTGGTCGTCGCATGCGATGTTGAACGCGCAGCCCGCGACCTGATCAGCCGGGGCGGAGAACGCCAAGAGGTTGGCTTGCACGTTGTTGGACACGTACGTGAAGTCACGCGACTGCTGGCCGTCGCCGTTAATCACGGGCCGCTGGCCCTGGCTCATGGCGTCGATGAACCTGGGAATGACCGCCGCGTACTGGCTGTCCGGGCGCTGACGCGGGCCGAACACGTTGAAGTATCGCAGAGACACCGTTTCCAGGCCGTACACGCGGGTGAAGATCCGGCAGTATTCCTCGGCGGTCAGCTTGCTCAGCGCGTACGGCGAGATCGGCCGGGTGGGCATCGTCTCGACTTTAGGCAGGGTAGGAGTATCACCGTACACGCTGCTGCTGCTTGCGTACACGACGCGTTTGACTCCCGCCTGCCGGGCCGCCTGCAGGACGTTCAGGGTTCCAGTGGCATTCACGTCGTGGGTGGTTATCGGGTCTACCACTGAGCGTGGAACGCTGCCCAGCGCACCCTGGTGGCTTACATAGTCGATTCCGATCATAGCTTCCTGCACGGCAGTGAAATCGCGTAGATCACCTTGAATAAATCTGACACTGTCGCCGTGATGGGCAATGTTCTGAAGACGTCCGTTGGACAAGTCGTCAAAGACGGTGACGTGATCCCCACGTTGAACGAGGGCATCAACGATGTGACTCCCGATGAATCCGGCGCCACCAGTGATGAGATAGCTGGGCATTGTTAATATCCTTGGGGCTAAAGCAACGTGAGCTTGGGCGAGACGAGGCCTTTGGTGGCATTGCGGGTGTCGAACACCAATTTACTGTGCTCCAGCACCCAGCTGTAGTCCAGGCTTGTGTGGGGAGTAGTGATGAGAACGAGGTCAGCATTCTGAAGGTCGGCTGCCGTGAGTTCATCCAGGCCTTCGATTCTGAGAGAACCTTCCTCAACGACACGGACGTGAGGATCGTAGAAGCGGATGTCTGCGCCGAGGCTGTGTAGCTGTTCGTATACGTGTACGGCTGGGGACTCGCGGTAGTCGTCAATGTCCCGCTTATAAGCCATGCCGAGCTGAACGATACAGCTACCTTTGATGGACTTGCCTTGCTCGTTTAGTAGACGTGCCACTTTATTGACCGCAAAGTCCGGCATGTGCCTGTTGATCTCGCCAGCCAGAGTAATAAAGCGCGTTTCGAACCCGTACTCCCTGGCTTTCCATTCCAGATAATGAGGGTCAAGCGGAATGCAGTGACCGCCGACGCCGGGGCCGGGGTAGAACGGCATGATGCCGAAGGGTTTTGTGAACGCAGCGTCGAGTACTTCCCACACGGAGAGATCCATACGGTCGCACAACATGGCCAGTTCATTCACGAGGGCAATGTTGACGGATCGAAAGGTGTTCTCGTACACCTTTACCATCTCCGCTACCTTGGCACTGCTGACTGGCACGACATGTTGGATGGATTGCCGGTAGAACGCTGTAGCCACCTCTAGGCTGGCTGGATCATTGCCCCCGACGACCTTATTCGTATTGGTGGTGCTAAAGAGATGATTGCCAGGGTCGACGCGCTCTGGCGAATGGGCCAGGTAGAAGTCCACACCGGCACGTAAGCCACTCGTCTCTAGGATGGGTTTCATAACTTCTTCCGTCGTGCCTGGATAGGTGGTGCTCTCCAAGCTGATGAGTTGGCCAGGCCTCAGGTAACGAGCGATCTCCTGAGTAACGCTCCGCACGATGTTCAAGTCGGGACTGAGGTTCCGGTCGAGCGGCGTGGGAACGCAGATCACGATGACATCCATCCCGGGCACTGCGTCGAACGTCGTGGTAGTAGACACGAGGCCAGCATTGACAATATCGCGGAGATCCTGATCCAAGACATCCCCGATGTAGTTTTCTCCACGTGCAACCATTCCTGCACGTTCAGCGCTGAGGTCAATGCCGGTGACTTGAAATCCAACCTTGGCCTGCTCAACCAGGAAAGGCAGGCCGACATAGCCAAGGCCGACAATACCCACTCGCACCGCGTGTGCTTCAATTTTCTCAACGAGAGAAGAGACGGAATCGGTCTTGATCACCGCAGTATCATACTGGCACCAAAAATCGGTAGAGTTAGATTTTTCAAACTGTCGGTCAGTTGTCCAATTCCTCATCAAGTGCAACAGCCTGCTAAGAATGCCCTGGCGCACCCCTGACTACCCTTCAAAACTCGTGACCTGAACGAAAAGTCGGCTCCTGTAGCGTGTTTTCCGCGATGAAGACACACCAGCGCCGACCCCCTCACGATACCTTGCAGACCGCCCTGCGGTCTGCCTTTCCAATTGATGCGCGCCGCCTCGCCGTCCTGGCCGCACTCGTCCTGGCGATGATCCAAGCGCGTACCGTCGTGCTGTACGCCTTGAAATCCCACGTTCAGTTGCCAGGCGCCCTGGACATGCGCTACCAGCAGCTTCGCCGTTTCGTCCAGTTCCAGCTCCCAGACGGGCTGTTCACCCGGTTCGCGCTGGGCGTCCTGCCTGAAGGCGACCTCGAACTGATACTCGACCGCACCAATTGGCAACTCGGCCAGCAGGACATCAACATCCTGCTGCTCTAGGCCGTGTGGAGCGGGTTCAGTCTGCCCCTCATGTGGACCGTGCTGCCGCACGGCGGCAGCAGTTCCCAGCTGCTGCGGGAAGAGTTGCTGGCACGTTTTCTGTCGGTCTGCTCCGATCGCAAGATCACCGGTCTGCTCGCAGCCCGGGAGTTCGTCGGCAAGACCTGGTTCGCGTTTCTCGACCGGCACGGCATCAACTCCTGTAGTCGCTTACCGGCACGTGCGACGGTGGGAACCAGCACGATGCCCGTCTGGGCCTGCTTCAAAAATCTCCAGCCAGGCGAAGTTCGCCAGTGGCACCGAAGGGTTCGGGTCTATGGCGTCTCAATGCGCGTCTGTGCCACAAAAAACATGGCCGGCGAGATTCTGTACTTGGCGTATCGCGGGCGGGCCGACATCAATCTGGAACGGTATGCTCGCCGCTGGCAGGCAGAAAATCTTCATTCGGCTTTGAAGTCCAGAGGGTTTAATCTCGAGGACACGGGGGTCACGCAGGCCGAACGGATCTCGACGTTGCTCACGGCCGTGTCGATCGCGTTCACCTGGGCGTGTTTGACTGGCGAGCTGCTGGCAGCAAAGACGCCACCCAAGCTCAAGAAACACGGACACCGCACGGTGTCCGTGTTTCGGCTGGGGCTCGATCACCTTCAGGATCTGCTGTTGCACCCATCACGAGCGTCCTGGCGGGCCTTGAGCGGACTCATGCCGAGTTTTGGCTGGTAGTCAGGGCGCACCCATACCCAGCATGGATCTGCGAATCACGAGCCCTTCGGTTCGTATTGTACCGATTCCGCTCCTCACGGCCTATCCCCTGTGGAGTATCCACCGCCGCAACACCTCTCCCATGAAAACTGACCTGCTCCCCGCGATCAGTTCCGAACTGAATCGAAACATCTGGCACACTTGACCTGAACCCGGAAAACCTGGCCACGTGAGAATGCAGGGTCTGGCACACTTGGGGCATCCCCCCTGGAGGCCAGCCATGCGAGGAAAACGCTTTACCGAGGAACAGATCGCTTTCGCCCTGAAACAAGCGGAAACCGGCGTGTCCGTCACGGAAGTCTGCCGGAAGATGGGCGTCGCCGAGTCGACGTTTTACACCTGGAAGCGGAAGTTCAGTGGGCTGGGGGTCAGCGAGTTACGCCGGCTGAGACAACTCGAAGAGGAAAATAGGAAGCTGAAACAGCTGGTGGCGGATCTGAGCCTGGACAAGGTGATGCTCCAGGACGTGATTCAAAAAAAGCTCTGAAGCCGGCCCAGCGCAGGCAACTGGTCAACCACCTGCGTTCGGGCTACCGGGTGAGTGAACGGCGCGCGTGCGCCGTTCTGAACGAGTGGCGCAATGTCTACCGGTATCGGGGAAAACCGCGACTTGAAGAACCAGTCATCCTGGCCAGGATGACCGAGATCGGGCACACCCGGATTCGGTATGGGTACCGCAGAATTCACGTGCTGATGGCTCGCGAGGGCTGGCATATCAACCACAAGCGTTTCTTCCGGCTGTACCAGCTGGCCGGTCTGAACCTGCGGATGAAGCGACCGAGACGTCATGTGAGTGCGGCACGTCGTGCCGCACAGCCACCAGCACAACATCCCAATGAGGTATGGTCGATGGACTTCGTGTCAGACGCGCTCTTTAACGGGAAGCGGTTTCGGACGTTGACCCTCTTGGACGTATTCACGCGGGAATGCCTGGCCATTCACGTGGACACAAACATCACGGGCGAGCGCGTTGTCGCAGTGGTGACCGAGGTCAGCCGGCACCTCGGGGTGCCGGCGCGGATTCAGGTCGACAATGGCAGCGAATTCATCAGTAAGGTGCTTGATCTCTGGGCATACCAGAATGGCGTGACTTTAGGTTTTTCTCGTCCTGGGCGGCCTCAGGACAACGCGCACATCGAGTCTTTCAACGGGAGTTTCCGCGATGAATGCCTGAATATCCACTGGTTTTTGTCGCTGGACGATGCGGCCGAGAAGATCGAAACCTGGAGGGGCGACTATAATGATCTGAGGCCGCACTCCTCGCTGGAAAATCTTGCGCCCAGCGCATATCGAGCCAGGATTGCCTCGACCCTTCGCCCGCCAACCTGACCTGGCCACAATTCTGGGATCGGCTCAAGTGTGCCAGATTTTCCGATTCAGTTCGGAGCCGTTTGCGGGGAGCAGGTCAGTTCAGGTCAGGTGCTGACCGGAGCGGAGGCGTCGCGGGTGTTCGTTCGGGCGGTGGCAGGTGGAGCGCTGGCCCGGTCGCCCGCTCTGGAGGCGGTCAGCAACAGCACCACGGCGGCCATCAGCGTGGATTCCCTGGCTGCTCTGCGTGCCCGCGTGAACACCGGAGCGCCCGTGCGTACCCGCGGCTACTACGCGCCCAGGGACGGCGGCGGGGCCATCTACGACCCCATCCCCGGCGACACCACCAGCACGGACGACGGCCTGGGCCTGATCGTTGCCGCAGACGGCACCCGCTATCAGTTGCGGGACGCGGTGACGGCCCGCCGCGCCGGGGCAAAGGGTGATCTGCTGACGGATGACACGGCGGCGTTCCTGCGCCTGAGCCGCTACCGGCAGGTAACCATCGAGGCGGGGCGCTACCGGATCACGCAACCCATCCCGGTTGGGTACTATGGAGGTGTCACGCTGGCGGGCTGCGTGTGGATGGGGGAATCCCGCGCCAGCACCACCATCATCGGAGATTTCGGGGCGGGACAGGCAGGCCGCGCCGTGCTGGAAGTGGGCGACGGCGCGAGCATTCACAACTTCGGGCACCGCCTGTTGGACTTCCTGATCCGGCACGGGGCGAACACCCCGTCCAACTGCTGGGGTGTGCGCATCTACAACGCCTACGGCGGCAGTATCGCCCGCGTGGATATCCGCGCCCGCAACTGCCTCAATCTGGCGCGTCCGGGTGGGCAAGGGTTCACGTTCCTGAACTACCTTGTGGATGACTGCCTGCTGTACGCGAAGTACACAACCAACCTCACGACGGGCGATGAAATCTCACTCGGGCCGAGTGACAACGGCGTCAGTGTCGCCAATACGCCATACCTCGCGGGCATCCCTGGGCACCGCTGGGATGACGTGACGTTCCGCTACACCCGGCACAACGCCCTAGTGGATCTGGCCGGGAGCATGGTCACGTTCGAGTCCCCGCAGTTCTACAACGAGAAGAAAACCACCTGGACATTCGCCCAGGCCGGGTATACCCTCAGCGACCCGTCCACCATCTCCGTGTACTTCCGGGACGGATCCCTGGTGATGCGCTCCCCGAACTTCGAGGTCTACCAGACGGGCCTCGCCATCGGAACCTACAATCGCAAGGTGGAGAGCGTGCTGGTGGAGGATGCCCTGTTCAACGGCATTGTATACAGCAACGCCGAGGAGATGGCCGCGAACGCCGTGGTGCTGTACACCGGCGGGGTCGGCACCACCCGGAACGTGAACATCGTCCGCCCACGCTTCCTGCAGAACCGCACGGACGTGACCCTGGACAACGGCGGCGTGAACACGAACGGCGACCCCTCCGTGGACGGCGTGAAGATCATCGACCCGGTGGTACTGAAGAGTGAGTTTGCCATCTACCACACGGGCCTCACGGTGTCCGGCTCGGCCATCATTGACACCGGGGATGACCGGCTGCGCAAGGAATTCCGGCCCTTCACGACGGGCGCACGCATCCGCATCGCGGGTGATCTGTACAGCGTGGTCGCGTACTCGGGCTCGACTGGCCTGATCCTTGACCGCGCCCTGACGGTCACGAACGAGCCTTACATGCGCGTGAATACCGTCCCGGTGCGGCGGGTCATCACGGGCAGCTTCCGGCCTGGGCAGGAAATGGTGGAGTACACCGCCGACCTGAGCACCCAGCTCGAGAACTTCCTTCAGGGGGATCGGATCATCAACCCCACGCCCACCTCCGGTGGCGTGTACGCCAGCGTGGTCACGCGGGGCGGGCGCTACCATGGCAGCACCGGCAACCTCACGAGCGGCAGTCAGACCGTGACGAGCGTGACGCGGATCGAGACGTGGACGGCAGGGGACACCATTCTGGGGCCAGGGATTCCCGGCACTGCCGTGGTCAACAGCGTAAACACGATGGCGGGCACCCTGAACATCTTCCCCGCCCCAACGTCCAGCGTGACGGGCGCCATGCTGTTTGATGCGCTGCCACAGGCCATCGGGGCGATTCCCGTTGATCCGACCATTGTTCCCGCCGCTGCCCCCATGACACCAGCCGCGCCTACCCTAGCGTACAGCGGCACGGGCGTGAGCGGCACGCTGGTCACGAACCTGACGGAGGTGACGGACAGCGACCCGGCCCGCCCGCGCTACCACATCAACGCGACGTGGACGCCGGGCAGCAGCACGGCGACGTACACACGCTTCCGGCTGAGCGGGCCGACGAGTCCGGCGGGCGGGAAGGTCACGAGTATCAGCGTAGCGGCCATCAAGGCATCGGCGGCGCCGCGCACGGTGGCATTCAACGCGACAGGCGCCCCGGACATGTACATCTACATCGCCAACCCTGCCGGGGTGCTGACGGCCCTGACGCTGGATATCTACGTCGGGTACAAGTTCTGAGCCGGTATGGTGAGGTATGACCGTCCTCTCGGCCGGGGCTCCCCGCCCCCTCTCCCTGCCTGCCGTGCTCATGACGGCGCAGGCCGCTTGGCTGGCCGCCCTCCTGATCCCCCTGATGACGCACACGCCGGACTGGACGCTGCCGCTCGACACCGTGAGCCTGCTGGCGCTCGGGAACGCCGCGCTGGGCATAGGCGTGACAGCGGCCGTGACGCGTACCATCTGGGATGCGCGCATGCTGCTGTACATCTCCCTGACTATGTTCAATGTGGGCGCCCTTATCGCGCACGTGTTCGACCCAGCCGCGCCCATCGTCATCCGGTACTTCACGGACGTGCAGCTCGCGCACGCGGGGTACTACCTGACGGTCTGCCTCGCCGCGTGGACGCTCGCCACAGTGCTCACGGCCATCCTGATCCCCAGAACGGACGCCACCGCGACACCCACGCAGCTCCAGCGGTTGCGGACGGTGGGTATGCTGTTCCTGCTGGCGGGCACCGTGCCCGCCCTGCTGGAACTCATGGAGGCCGTACAGATCGTCCGGTCTGGCGGGTACATGGCGCTGTACCAGCAGGATGTGGTGGTGGGGGTGGGGAACTGGCGGGCCGTCCTGGCCGTGTTCTTCATTCCTGGCCTGCTGTTCCTGCTGGGGAGCGGTACGCTGACCGCGCGGGGGCGGCGGGGGGTGCTGCTCACCATCCTGCTGTACGTGGGCGTGCGGATCGCGCTGGGGCACCGGAGCGGCGCGCTGATGCCCCTGATCGCCACGTGGTTCCTGTGGCACCGGCTGGTGCGGCCCATCCCGGCGAGACTGACCGTCACGGTCGGCCTGCTGATCTTCATGGTGCTGCTGCCTGCCGTGGCCATCCTGCGGAACACGGCAGGCATCGTGGATCTCAGTCCGGACGCTGTGATCACCACCGTGACGGGCCTGCAATCCCCGCTGCTCAGCACGCTGTTTGAGACGGGCGCCAACATCATGCCGACCGCGTACACGATGGACTACATTCCTGGCGCGAGGACGTTCGGGTATGGCCTGAGCTACCTGACCTCCCTGTGGACGGCGCTGCCCAGCATCGGCGGCCTTAACCCTGGACTGGCGGGGGATGGGCCGTATGCCGTGTGGCTGGTGCGGGCGGTCGATCCTGGCGTGGCGAGCCTCGGTGGTGGCTACGGCTTTTCCCCGATGGCCGAGGCGTACGCGAACTTCGGCCTGGTGGGCGGCGTGATCGGGTTCCTGGCAGTCGGCCTGCTGGTGCAGGGCCTCCTGACGCGGTTCAGCCGCCCCACCAATGCGCTGCACGTCGTGCTGATGGCGGTCACGCTGAGCTTCCTGCTGCTGTGGGCGCGGGGCGAGAGCGTGTCCTACGTACGGCCCATCGTGTGGTTCGTGCTGCTGCCCGCGTTGTACGTCATGTACCGGCGCCGTGACCGCCTGACCTGATCGTCACCTAACCCCGCTGCCCCGCCTGAGTGCGGGGCTTTGTCATGCCCTGGAGGTCATTCACGATGCCCAACCCGACCGATTCACAGATAAAGCTGACGGCACTGCTCGCGCAGCTGTTCAACCTGCGGGGCACCGTCCCAGATTTATTGATGACGACGTAAGTCTGGGCTGATAGGCTGGAGGCGTGGCCGAATGGCATCCTTCCAAGTATTCCCGAGCCCAGCTGGAAGAACGTCGGCTGGCGGCGACGCCATGGCTTCAAGGGGGCCAGCATGTACAGCAGGAGATTGCCCAACACTTCGGGTGTCTGTGCACACGGTCAGGAACTGGAAGAAACGCCTGAAGCGCACCGGCAGTCTTCAGGCGACGGTGACCAGCGGACGCCCCTCCCGACTCACTGCCACTCAGCGTGAACAGGTTCGCACCCTCCTGCGGGAGGGTGCTCTGCAGCACGGCTTCCCCGACCAGACGTGGAGCACAAAGCGGGTCACAGACGTGATCGGGCGGCAGTTCGACGTGTGGTACCACCATGATCACGTCCGGAGACTGCTTCGGCAGTTGGGCTTCACGCCCCAGATGCCGGATGGGCATGCAGCTGAGCGCAATGAACTCCGGATCGCGTCCTGGCGGGAACAGGTCGCGCCGGAGCTGGGAAAAAAAGGTCGCTGAGGGCGCGACGCTCGTCTACGTGGCTGAGGTCGGCTTCTCCCTGAAGGGCGTTCGCCGACGAACCTGGTCGACCAGGGGCGTGACGCCCCTGGTCACGCTCCCAGCCAACTGGGAAAAGCTCTCGACCATTGGGGCGATCACGTCAGGTGGCAACTTCTTCCAGCAGACGAAGTCAGGGGCAATCCGCAGTGGGGATGTGATCCGGTTTCTCCAGCATCTCCTGCGTCATGTCCAGGGAGAGCTCGTCGTGGTGCTCGACAATGCCGGAATTCACCGGGCCAAAGCGGTACAGGCGTTCGTGGAGACCCACGAACGCCTGTCGGTGGTGTATCTGCCGCCCTATGCGCCAGAGCTCAACCCGATTGAGCTCGTGTGGGCGTACGTGAAACGGAATGTGCTGGGGAACTTCTGCGCCCGTTCCCTGTCGATGCCGAAGGAAAAACTCGTGGGGGCGTGGCAGCGCGTCAGGAACCTTCAGCTGCCCCGCCGATTGATGGACTCTAACTTATGCCGGAATCAATAAGGCTTGCCGATTTTGTTTGTGTGACGCTGGAGTTCTGGTGGGGATACCGCACATTTGAGGCCGTTGAGGTCTTTACAACCGGCAGCATAGCCAAACGCCACCGGCCGACTTGACATCCCACGAGTTCGGGCGCGAAGCTCAAGTAACCCGACCGAACATCCGAACAAGCGATCCAGTATCCACGTTGATACCCAGCAATTCGTTTTCTTGTGGACTTTGCACGCAAGGAGATCATGAAGCAGAGCAGCGTATGTGGTTGGCGTCGCCCGTCAGGCCTTCTAGTAGGCTGCCTGCTGCTGAGTACGGCAGCCAGCATCTCTGTGGTTCACGGCAACACCGATCTGAATAGCATTGCTGCCGCCTCGAGTCTGCCCTGCCTGACGTTCCAGGGGACAGGCGGTTCGCTCCCGACAGGTGCCGCTCCCGTCCCAGCAGCAGCAGCGACGGGGGACCTGGCCGAAGCCCAGACTCAACTGGCCACCCTGGAGCAGGAACTGCAACAAATGAAGCCCGGATCGGATGAATATGTCCAGTTGCAGGGCATGCTGCAACAGCTCAAGCAGGCCCTGGGGGCGGCCAGCGCTCAACTCCCGCCACCCATCCAGGCAGGAAAGCCGACAGAAGCCAAAGCGTTAAGTGTCAACCAGGCGCTGGGCAACCTCTACACGTCTCTGGCGTACCGGGTGTCGCCTCAAGCGTGGAAAGAGTTCCTGACTGCAGACGCCTTACAGGATCCGGCCAAAGCCAAAGTCGAGGCGTTGACCGCCGTGGCGCGCGGCCGTCCACTTGCCGCTGTCGCCACGTATCTCAAAGTCCTCGAGCAGCATCCGAAAGATGCCGACGCCCTGTACAATCTCGGGTCACTAGCCGCCTTCCTGAACGCCCCAAACGAAGCGTTGGCCCTGCTGGGCGCCTCCGAGGCGGCGGGTGGGCCCAGCAGCACCTTTTATCCCGCGAAAGCGCAGGTGCTGACCACCCGTGGATACGCCCTGATGCAGCTGGGCAACTCCTCGGAGGCGGAACGGGTGCTGAATCAAGCGGTGAGCCTGGCACCAGAGTTGCCGGAAGCCCAGCGCAATCTGGCCGCCGCGTTGGGGAACCAAGGCAAATGTGAAGCGTCGCGAAAAGCCCTGGTACGTGGCCTGCGCCGCAATCCCACCCCTCCACCCAGCAAACCTGTCAAGACCACGACTTCAATACCACCGACTGTCCCGATGCCGCCTCCACAGGGCACGGACATTGAGACCGAGGTGATGGCCCGCGATTTTCTTGATTTCAGTCGGGGTGTCGTCGGGAAATGGCCTTACTTTCCGGTGATCGCCGAGCCTGAGGAGAAAGCAAAACTCAGCCGCCTGACCACCGCCTACAACGACTGGATCCACAAGAACGAGCCGCAGCTCGCTGACGCCGAACGGTTGCGGGATGCGCTGTTCGACGCCTCGGCGTATGTGATCTCCCTCGCTTCCGCGCCGGGGCAGCAGATCAACCACCGCATGGCAGTCGCTCTATTTGCTGCCGTTTCTCAGATGTACCGCGATCCAGTCTACGCCCCTCTGTTCCAGAAGCAGTTCGAAGCCGACACCAACTATGCCAACACTGAAGAAGA
Organism: Deinococcus sp. KSM4-11; assembly: GCF_004801415.1. Lineage (NCBI taxonomy): Bacteria > Thermotogati > Deinococcota > Deinococci > Deinococcales > Deinococcaceae > Deinococcus > Deinococcus sp. KSM4-11. The sequence goes on from NZ_SSNX01000002.1 coordinate 253,343, forward strand.
GCGTCTGACCAGACTGAAAAGTAAATTCAGCGCCTCTCAAGCGCTGCTTGAAAAAGACCTCACCGCGTGTAGCACAGCAAAGGATCAGGTCTTCTGCCAGAAGAAAGCAAAGTACGACGATATGAACCGCCAGTGTACTGACCTCAAGGACTGGAACCACCTGTGGCAGGGCTCGATTTCGTATCTGGAAACAACCACACGCGCCAATGTGACGGAACTCGACCGCTATCTCAGCACCGTCAGTTCTTACATCTCCGAGCCTCGCTTGCTGCGCTTTGTGCAAGCGCACCATCAACTGATGCGGAAGCTGTGGATGGGGATGGTGCCTGACGCCATCAACCGCCACCTGTCCACCTTGATCGTCTATCAGCAGCCGTGTCTCTTCGTGGCTGGCACGCCCACGCCAACGCCCGACGAAACGGTGGGGGCCTACGAGCCTCCGGCAGACGCTGGCTGTCAGCCGACCGCCACGTTGAAAGCCAAGGCACTGATCTTTGAAGTGTCCGGCAACTGCGAGAAAGTGGGTTTGGAAGTCAGCGGCGAATTGCCGTGGATGGATATCGGCGTCTTTGTCAGCGTCGAGGAACAGTTCTCCGCAGGGAAACAGACGCCGCCCACCCCCAAGGACAAATTTCTGTCCAGCCAGGGGATCATCCGCCCGGAACGCATTCCGCAGTTTGGCGAGAGCCAGGGAAGTTTAAGTACCTTCGGGGTGAGTGTCGGGGTGAAGGAAAGTCTCGGCGTCGGCGGAACGGAAGTAGAAACCAAACAGGGCTTTTACCTGACCAGTGACGGGAAAGGCAATCTGGCCGACGTTGGCGTGAAGCTCGAGACGTCCGCCAGTGTGGGGGCAGAAGTCGATCTTGGCGTTGGGGAAATCGGGATCGGACTGGAATTCGAGGGGCCCGGCACCTCTCTCAGCTTCGTCCCGAGCACCGTCGTACCGTGAAGTGTGGAGACCAGCACGCGTTCGGGATCTTCATCTCGCGTGCTGGACGTCATTGTCGTACACACGCCAGGTGCGGCAGGAACTGATGCACGTGGCATCGTGGTCAGCGCCCTGCTGCCCGCCGCCGCGGCGCGTGACGGGCCCAACGCCCCCATGTTCACTGGTCAGTGACCAGCCAGCGACTGGGACTCGCAACCTCCGGGTGCCGTGGGCAGCAGCGAGAGCAGGGATGACCACCCAGCCCGCCTTACATCCGACCTGCCAGTCCAGGATGCGGATGACCGAGATCAGGAGTCATGGGTCAGTGGCACCGACCCGTCAACGGGTGGTGTGAGCATCCGCTGAAGTTCCCGTCCCAACCATCCGAAGGGTGGCCACGTTCACGCACCCGAAATTTCGAGGCCAGCCGACTACACTTCGCAATACCGGTAAGCTCTTCCAGCCGACGTTTGGTGAGGGTCAGAGTTGCTGGACATTGGTGAGGGCCACACTGTTTGGGCGCTTCTAGCCCCGGGTCATCGCCCGGCCGCCCACAGATCATGGTGCCTAGAGTCATGATCAATAACTTCAGGTGCAGTCTCATCCAGCGGAGGCACCGATTTTTTACACTCCACGCATCCTGGAAGCCGTTCCAGATGCTTTTCACCGGTGGTTACACACCGGCAGAGGTTCTCTGTGCCGACACGACTCCTGCCGCTTCATCAGTCCGCCTGCATTCTCCTGACCCTGCTGCTGACGGCCTGTACCACGCCGTCCAGTCCGGGCGCTGCACCTGGCCCTGCCGGCACGCTGACGTGGACGCCTGCCACACCCAGTCCCACACCCCTGTATGAAGGTCAGGGCGCCGTTGTAGACGGCAAACTCTATGTCTTCGGGGGATTTTCCGAGAACCGGGACGACAAGCCGATCGTCACCCGGGCTGCGCACGTCTATGACCCGGCCAACGAACACTGGGCGGCACTCAAGGACACGCCGGATCCCGTCACCCACGCCGGTACGGCGGTCGATGGCACGGACATCTATATGGCCGGGGGGTTTCTCGGCAACCATCCAGGCCCGCAGACCGACCACGTCTGGCGCTATGACACCCACACCGATACCTGGACGGCCCTCCCTCCCCTTCCAGGCGCGCGCGGGGCCGGTGCGCTGGTTCGGGTCGGCCGCGACCTCCACTATTTCGGAGGCACCGAGCGTACCGATGCGGGTCTATACCTGCGCGACGACAGCGACCACTGGGTGCTGAACCTCGATGTCCCTACAGCGTGGCAGTCCAGGGCCCCCCTTCCAAATGCGCGTAATCATATTGGAGCGGTGGTCCTGGACGGACTGATCTATGCGGTGGGTGGACAGCACCTGGGGGACGAGGCCCACGGTGACCTGAGGGATGTTCACCGCTACGATCCGGCGACGGACAGTTGGACATCAATAGCACCCTTGCCGCTGCCACTGGGGCACATCACGGCCTCGACGGTGATATGGAACGGCCGGATCGTGGTCGTCGGCGGCGTGACACTGGCAACGAACGGCGGCGCCATCGAGGGAAAGGAAAGCAACACCGTCCTGACCTATGATCCGTCCCTGAACAAATGGTCAGCCCTGACGTCCTTGCCAGGGCCCCGGCAATCCCCGGTGGCCGGAGTGATCGGCGGAAAGATGATCGTCACCACCGGCTCCACCACTGCGGGGCCGGTCGCCACGACCTTCATTGGCCATTGAGCCCACAGACACGGCAGGCGACTTGAGTGGCTAACCGCGCCGAACCGTTCGCCTCGCCGAGAACGTCGTGTAGGCTTGCCACGAGTGGTTCGAGGCCCATTGCAACGAACCGAAAATCCCCTGCTACCCGGTACGCGTCAGGGCGCCCGAACGGCAGGGCTGGAGCAGCCCTGCCACGTTCCTGAACCACCTTGCTTGAAGAACGTCGGCCGCACTCGGCCACGCCAAGACCTGCTTGAACTCCAGCCCAGGCGCGCTAGAGCTGGAATCGCTGGGGTCGCCACTCCCCTGCACCATTGCCCCTCCGGCACCTTCCTTAGGCCGGGCGACCTACCGACCCTGCTGCGTCGCCAGCCCCCGCGTGACTTCCATCACCTTGAGCCGCCTCCGTCCATCCGGCACCGACACGGACTACCAATCACCGCCGATGGAGATAGTGGGGATATTCACTCCATCGTAGTCACCGAAAAGACTCGCTCCACTGGCAAGGAAACCGACGTGTCGATTGGAATTCTGACTGACGAATGCCATCAGCGCGACCAGTTCCTCTACGGTGTTCAAGTCCACCGCCTTCAATTCAGCGTCATAGCTTTTTTGGATACAGTGAAGCGATTGTTGCTCAAGAACCATCTCCGTCCTGGTGACCGCAAGGTTGCTCACCGAGAAATGTTTCGCTATGCCAGAGGCCGCCACCTGTGGGTGAATGAGAACCTTCATCAGTCCATTCTAGAGACGGTGCTGTCAACTTGACCTCAGCGTGGCACAGGAGGTCAGCAGGCGGCTTCAGCGTCAGGCCCGTCTCCCCCAGCGGGGAATCGCCGCGGCTTGAGTGCTCCTGCCCACCGTGGCTGGGACGGTCATGCCGATATGGCGGTGAAGGTTCGAGACTCGGTCATTCAGGACGAGGAATTCCCGGGTGGGCCGTCGTCGTTTGATGCCGAGTTGCGTTCCCGCCGCCGTGCCGGTTGATGGAGCGCTCGATCAGATTCTGGCCGCGGGCAACAGAGACCACTTGACCGTGCTCCACCTTATTGGGCACGGGAGGTTGCCATTGAGCCGCCCGGTGGTTCCAGAGCTTGACCGTGCGGTTGATCTCTGAGACGTCCTTTCCCCAGCAGCCGCACGACGCAGGACTCAGCTGCGCCAGTAAGGTGATGGTGCTGAAGAAAGCTGTCAGGGACACCCCTCTGATCATCCACGGCCCTCCAGCGCCCAGGCTTCATCCCAGCGACCTCGACACACCCTTCATTGAGGTGGCGCCAGGGTTCCTGAAGCGGCGGCGCGGTCGTGGTGTTTCACGGCCGAGGCGTCTCGTGGCTGACGTCAATGCCACGCTCTTGGAGCAGTGCCCGGCCGTCCTGCGAGTTGAGCAGCAACCGGCGATCGAGCCGCAGGGCATGGCTTATGACGCTCAGAGCGCGTTTGGCTGTTGAGAACTGCGGCCGAGTTCAGGGCACGGGATTTGGCATGCGACGCCACGCCGGTACCGAGCAAGGTTGGGGAGCCAGTCGAGGTACGAGTCCGGCGGTCGCGCGGTGTTCAAAAAGTCGGCGTGCAGTGGCCACCGTGTACGTCTGAGGTGGCACATGGACAGAGTGGACGACCTGCTCCATACCAGTCAGCAACATGAAGAATCATCAGGTCACGGGAGAAACCGTCACATCGCCGCTCGACAGCCAGCCCTCGTCAATCAGGAGCGCGATCCCGCCAGACAGAATCGGTGCCTCGCCGTCGCGAGCCTCCACCACCAGCGTGCCGTCGACAAATCCCTGGACGTGCGGGCCGCTTACGACAAGCCGGAGGTGACGCCGCTCCAGATCCCCGTCCAGCGGGGCCTCAGCCAGGAGGCGTTCCGCCTGGCCTGGACGGGCCCGGATCAGGGTGACGGCGCCGCGCTGAATGAAAAGGGCATAGTAACTGTGCAGGCCCCGGAAGCGGGCGGCCAGCCCAGCGCGACGGCCCACCGGCACCGTCAGTTCTGCTGACACCTCATAATCCGTCCACTCCCGGCTCCCGGTGGAGACTGCCCCCCCAGTGCCGGCATGCAGCAGTCGGTACGGCTCGGGCGCGCGTATGTCGATCTTTTCCACCGCATTGACCCAGGCGCGACGCCACATGCGTCCCTCCCCGCCGCCAGAAGGACGCCCCAGCGTGACGGTCGGCGCTCCGTGCCAACGTACGCTGTCGAGGTACACGGTGCCGGGCTGACCGCTGGACACCTCCAGCCCGAGTTCGGCGATGGGCAGTCCGTCCAGGTCAGGCACGCGCCAGCTCACCGTCACGCGCTCACCGGGCGCGGCGGTGACGGAGGGTCCCGGGAGCGCCACCAGGGTATCGTCCCCGTCGTACTGCCTCACCATCAGGTGCATGGTGACCGCTTCCGCGTTCGTGGTGTCCGCCTCCAGTTCGGCGTGCACCTCCTGGCCGGGGTACACCCTGGGTGAGGCCAGTAACGTGTAATTGAAGCCCCCGCCCGGCCCCCTCGCAAAGGGCGTATCCGGCGGTTCGGGCACCTCAGGCGGCAGGAACGTGGCCACCCGTGCCCACGCCGACCGCCCCGGATAATGCAGGGCCAGGCTTCGTGAGCCCAGCCGGCTGTGCCCCGCGACGTTCTCAAGCGTCAGGCCGTCGCCCAGCCAGCCCTGCACCGCGCCCGGCGCGCAGAAGTGGAACTGGGCGCCGTCCTTGAAGGCGAGCGGTGCCTCCCCAGAAAGCGCCAGGCCATGGGATGCCACCTCGACCGCGACAGTGAGGGCGTCGGTGATGGCCCGGCCACCTTCAGGGCCAGGCAGGTAGAGTCGGTCGGCCAGGGGATCACGCCAGTCCCGGACCGCGTTGAGGGCAGCCAGGCCGCCCCGGATGGCGAGCAGGCAACCGACGTTGCCCGCATTGCAGTCGGTGTCCCATCCGCAGGTATTGGCGATGACCAGACTGCGCCGCAGGTCGCCGGCCCCGTAGAGCAGCGCCAACAGGATCACGCCGTGGTTCGGGATCACATGCACGTTCCCGGGGTACCGGTCATACCCATAGCTGGCCTCCAGCCGCTGCCGGGCACGCGCCCACTCGGGTTCCTCCCGGTGCCAGGCGCGCACCTCCCGGTACAGCCGGGCCAGCACGCCGCCTTCAGGCAACGCCGCTTGTGCAGCGTCGAGCAGGGTGTCGAGATCCGATTCGACAAACGCGAGCGCTTCCATGGTCGCCAGTGCCACGGCGGCGTCGACGGCCGCGCCGTCGTGGCTCACCTGCGCCGCGGCGCGGGCCAGCCGCGCGGCCAGGTCGGGACGACCGGGAGCGACCATGGCCCAGCCGTCGATGAAGATCTGCGCGCCGATCTGCTCGGCGACCGTCCGACCGTTTACCTCAGCCGAGCCGCTCAGCGGGGCGCGGAGTCCGGCGGTGAGCCGGTGGTAGGCGGTCTGCTCCGTCGAGTTGCCGAAGCCGCCCCACCACAGGCACGTGCGGCCCTCCACGATCTGGTCGAGCCAGGTGTCCCCGATGTCGGCGGCCGTCACGGCTTCGGCCGCGACGCGCTCCAGGGTCCGGAGAAAGGTGAAGGTGCCGGTCAGGTCATCGTCTGGCAGGATCAGCGGCCAGTCGCGGTGACCATGGACGTACCGGTCGAGTTCGCCGAAGGTCTCGGTGATGCGGGCATACGACCAGCCCTCGACGGGACGGCCCAGGCTGACGCCGATGATCTTGCCGAGGACACCCGCATAGACACGTTCAAGATAGTCGGCTGGGACAACGTGGTTCACAGGTCAGCTCCTGGAGTGAGGACACACCCGAGACCCTCAAGGAAGGCGGGGTGCCACACGTCCCAGTCGTGACCCCCCCGAACGATACGCAGGTGCGACGAAGCGCCGCGTCCGGTCAGGCGGGCGTGCAGAAGCGCCGCCTGAACCTCGGCGTTGGCCGCAGGGGACGGGTGCCGGAACTCCGAGTCCCCCGCGGCGATAAAGAAGCGGGTGGGCACCGTGGAGAGGCCAGACAGAACGCGCGGATAGTTCAGCGCTTGCCAGCGTGCGTCCCGAAAGGGCGTCCCGAATGCCGGCAGGCGGCGGGCGCTCGACCCGGCGGGCGGGAGCCCCGCGTAAATCGCCGGACTCAGCAACATGGCCGCGCCGAACAGGTGCGGACGTGTCAGGGCGTAGCGCAGCGCTCCGTAGCCGCCCATGGAGACCCCGGCCAGGATGCGTCCGGCGGGCGGGCCGACCTGGGCCTCGACGTGGGGCAGCAGGTCAGCGAAAAAGGCCCGCTCGAGAGGCTCGTCGGCGTCGACGTACCAGCTCGACCCGAAGTCCGGCATCACCGCGCGAACCGCGGGCAGGGTGCCGGCCCGGATCCGGGCGTCCATGGCCTCCAGCACCTTGCTGTTGTCCGCCCATGAGGTGTGATTCCCGCCGCGGCCGTGCAGGAGGTAGAGCAGCGGCAGGGGCTCCTGCACCGGCCCGGGCGGCTGGTACAGGCTGTAGTGCCATGCCCGGCCGAGCAGCGAACTGTCGACGCTGTGAACCGTCAGGCCGGGGCCACCGTGGGGGTCCCGCGTGTCGACGGTGACCAGCCCCACCGGTTCATCCATCCGTCCGCTCCGGCGGCTCCCGGTGCAGGATGTCGCGGTAGATCTCATCCGCGTCGGCCCCGATGGCCGTGCGGCCGGTGTGCCGGATGCGCCCCGGCGTCGCGGAAAGCCGGGGAAGCACGCCAGGCATCAGCACCGATCCGAGATCGTCGTCCGGCACCGAGACCACTGACTGCCGGGCCAGCACATGGGGATCCGTGACGATCTGATCGATGCTGTAGACCGGCGCGATGGGGGCCTCGATCTCGCGGAACCGGCCCAGGACGGTGTCCAGGTCGTGGGCCCCGATCCAGTCGGCGACCAGGGCATCGAGTTCGTCGGCGTTCGCCCGGCGCGCGGCGGCGTTGGAGAATCGGGGATCGGCGCGCAATTCGGGACGGCCGATCACGACCAGCATGCGGTCGACGATCTGCTGTGTTCCCCCTGACAGCGCGACCCATCGACCGTCGAGTGTCTGGTAGGCATTGCGCGGAGACGTGCGGCGCGAGCGGTTGCCCATTCTTGTCTGGACCGTGCCGGTCTGCTCGTACTCGGTGGTTTGCGGTCCCAGAATAGAGAACAGAGGCTCGTACAGGCTCAGGTCGATCACCTGCCCGCGACCGCCACGCGCATCTCGCCAGTACAGCGCCATCATCACGGCCGAGGTGCCGGCCAGCGCCGCCACGCCATCGGCCAGACCGAAGGGGGGGAGGGTCGGCGGGCCGTCCGGCTGCCCGGTGATGAACGCAAAGCCGGAAAAGGCCTCCGCGAGCGTCCCGAAGCCTGGCTGGGCGCTCAGCGGCCCGGTCTGGCCGAAGCCGGTGACGCGGACGAGCACCAGCCCGGGATTCACGGCGCTGAGTTCGTCGTAGCCGAGGTTCCAGCCCTCGAGCCGACCGGGGCGGAAGTTTTCAATGACCACGTCCGCCCACGCGCAGAGCTCCCGCGCCGTCTCGCGGTCGGCCTCGAGATGCAGGTCGAGCGAGAGCAGCCGCTTGTTGCGCGAGATGACCTTCCACCACAGCGGAATCTCGCCGCGCTCGGTGGCCTTGGACAGGCCCCAGCGCCGCGCGTCGTCCCCGCGGGGATGCTCGACCTTGATCACGTCCGCGCCGAAATCCCCGAGGTTCGTGGCGATCAGCGGCCCGGCATACAGACTCGAGAGGTCAAGGACACGCAGGCCCGCCAGCGGGAGCGGTGTGTCCGATCCGGCGCCGCTCACCGGGACGCCTGCCGTAAGGCGCGCCGCAGCAGGGCGCGGGCCCGCGCCGCGACTGGAGCATCGACCATCGTGCCCTCCAGAGCAAACGCGCCGGTGCCCTCCGCCGCGTGTACCTCGTACCCCTCGCTGACGCGTCGGGCCCACTCCAGTTCGGCGGCCGACGGAGCGAAGACGTCCTCGATCACGGGCAGTTGGGCTGGATGGATGGCATGCTTGCCGCTGAAGCCCAGGGCGCGCGCTGCCTCGGCCTCACTCCGCAGCCGCTCCAGATCGCGGAAATTTCCGGACGCCCCATCGTGCGGGGGTTCCAGCCCGGCGAGTGCCGACGCCTCCACCAGGGCCACCTTGGCGTGGAGCACCGCGAGGCTCAGCTGCCCGTCCGGGGGAGGCCAGGCCAGGCCAAGATCACGGCTGTAGTCGGCAGCGCCGAAGCAGAGCCCTACCACCCGTGGACTGGCGGCCGCAATGGCATCCGCCGCCCGCACGCCCCGCACCGTCTCGAGGGTGGCCATCAGCTGGATGCCCCCGGGAGCAACGCCCCGGCGCCGTTCGAGTTCGCCGATCAGCCAGTCCACCCGCCGGAGCTCGTCAGGCGACTCGACCTTCGGCAGGTTGATGCCCTCCACACCCGGCTGGATCACCGCGTGCAGGTCGTCGTACAGGTCCGGCGAGTCGGCCGCGTTGACCCGCACCCAGACATGCAGGCCGGGCGGGGCGGACTGCAGGGAGCGGGCCACCTGCTCGCGGGCCAGGGCCTTGGCCGATGGCGCCACGCCATCCTCCAGGTCGAGCAGCAGCGCCTCGGCGCCCAAGGTGCCGATCTTGGCGAGCTTGCGCTCATCACTGCCGGGCACGAACAACATGGTGGGCCACATCAGCGGATCACCGCCACTGGCTGCGGAATCACGGCCAACGTTCGGGCCGCGAGGTCGTCGATCCGCGCGTGATCGAAGCCCCGCAGGCTGGACCGCACCTCGCCGCGCAGGGGGTCGCTCCAGCGTGCAGGAACCTCGCCGGTCAGCGTGCCAACGATCGACCCCACGGTGGCCCCGTTGCAGTCGGTGTCCCAGCCGCCCATCACGGCAAGGCAGATGGACGTGGAATAGTCCCCGTCCCCATAGAGCAGGGCCGCGGCCACCAGCGCCGCGTTGTTGATGGCATGCACCCAGTGGTAGTGCCCGTAGCGGGCCTGCAGGAGATCGAGCGCGCCTTCCCAGTCCTGAGTCTGCCCCGGCAGTTCCAGAGCAAAGCGCACGGCCTCGGCCAGGCGGCTGCCATGCGGAATGACGCGCAGGCCCGCTTCCACCACCGCGCGGACGTCGGCGTGGGTGAAGGCCGCGGCCACCATCGCGGCCACCCACATCTCCGCGTAGACGCCGTTGCCGGTGTGGCTGAGCTGGGCGTCGCGCCGCGCGAGCGCCGCCGCGAGCGCCGGATCCCCCGGCGCGGCCCAGCCCCACACGTCGGCCCGGATCTGCGCGCCGATCCATTCCCGGTATGGATTGCGGTGCCGCGCGGTTTCGGGCGGCTCCCGCTTCTCGAGCAGATTCTGGTACGCCACGCGCTCGGCCGTGAAGGTGGTCAGCACCGGCATCATGGACAGCCACGCCGTGGCGACGTCCTCGGTCGTGAAGTCCAGGCCCGCGCCCTCCAGCACGGCGAGGTTCAGCATGGCGTAGTTGATGTCGTCGTCCTCGGGCATGCACGTGATGGTCTCGCGCAGGCTGGTCGGGGCGCTCGCGCGGTTCCAGGGCCAGCGCGCCAGCACTTCGTGCGGGATGCCCCGCGCGGTGAAGTAGTCGTCGAGCGGCCACTGCCCACCGGACTGCAGCAGTTCGCGGATCCCTTCGCGCGGGATCTTCTCGACCGGTTTGCCGAGCAGGCACCCGGCCATGCGTCCCGTCCAGCCGGCGTGCAGCCGGCGGAGCAGGTCGCTGCGGTCGAGGGACGGTGCCGGTTGCCCCTCAAGCAGGAGCGGAGCCTCCCCGTCATCGTGGACGGACGTGAGTTCCCTTGCCCGGTCGAGCAGCGCCCCGGCACCCTCGCGCCGGGTGGCGGCGGGCGCACCCTCCAGCTCGGCCCAGGCCCGCTCGAGCTCGCCCGGATCCAGGCCTTCTTCCCGCAGCTGCCGGAACTCATGTTCCAGACGCTCCTCCAGCGCGAGCCAGGTGATCCGGACGCTCACACGGGCACCGTCCCGGCCACCGGGGGGCCCGGAAAGGCGGCCACGCGACGGGCAAACTGCGCTTGATCCTGCTCGAACACCTCGCGGGCGACCGCAGCGAGCGAGACGGCCACGGCCCGCAGATCCTTGCGGCTGCGCTCCTGGATGTGCGCGGCCCAGTGGGCAGGGATGGCCTGCTCACCGTGCAGGGCTCCCGCGACCGCGCCGCCCATACTCGCGATGGAATCCGAATCCCGCCCGTAGTTCACGCCGCCGAGCACCGTGTCCAGGTACGTGCCGCGTGTGGCGACCAGCATGCCCAGTGCTACGGGCAGTTCCTCGATGGCGCGCTTGCGGCTGGGCTTGCGGGCGTCCAGGTCAGGATCGCGGTAGTCCTCGCCCACACTGTCGAAGGGACGCACGGCGTCGCGCAGCACAGGGATCGCGGCCCGCCAGTCGTGCACGTTCCGCGCCGCGGCGGTGACGGCCAGGATGGCCTCGCGGGTGCCGTCCCGCGCCAGGGCCACGCAGGCGGCCACGACCGAGTCGACCGTGGCGCCCGGCCGCAGCGCCTCGGCCACTGCCGCGGCCAGCACGCCGGCCGCCTCCCGCCCATAGCTGGACTGATGGGCCCCGGCGATCTCGATGGCCTCCTGATAGGCCCCGGCGGGATGCCCGGCATTGACGATGCCGACCGGCGCCATGTACATCGCCGCGCCGCAGTTCACGACGTTGCCCACGCCGGCCTCCCTGGGATCCACATGGGCCTGGCGCAGGCGCAGCAGCAGGTACTTTTCCGCGTAGAACAGCCGATTGACCAGCACGGTGTCCCGCTCGAACTCGGGCACGTACGTCACCACGTCCGCGATCTCGGCGACGAGGTGATCGGCCATGTCGTAGGCGCTGAGGTGCCCCCGCACCTTCCCGTAGACGTTGGCCAGCGCCATGACCATCAGCGTGTCATCGGTGACGTGCCCGTCACCCTTGTGCAGGGGCGACAGCGGCCGGGCCGTCTGCCAGTCCTCGTGGAAGGGACCCACGAAGTCCACGACGTCGCCGCCGTACCGGGCGCGGATGGCCTCAGGCGTCCGCCCCTCGGTCGGCCCCCCCAGCGCGTCACCCACCGCGCCGCCCAGAATGCAGCCCATGGCTCCGTCCTCAATACTCGTGGCCACGCCGCTCCTCCTGACTCACTTGTAGTACTTCGCGAGGATCTCGTTGCCCTGCTGCTCGATCTGCTTGGCCGCGTCATCCAGCGAGATGCGGTTCGCGAGGAGCTGCTGGAAGGTGGGCGTGAGCACCTTGCTCTTGACCTCGGTGAAGCCCTTGACCTCCTGGAACGGCGCCATGGTCAGGTACTTCGCCGACTCGGTCGCGGTCTTCCAGCCGTTGGCCTCGGTCTGGAAGGGCACGCCCCGCAGCGAGGACATGCGCGTCGGGAAGAGCCAGTCGCCGGCCGCGAGCTTGCCGTTGTTCACGCGGTTGACAAAGCAGCTGATGAACTGCATCGCCTCTTTCTTGTGGGTCGATACGGTCGGGATGCTCAGCGTCTGGGTGGCGGAACCCTGATCCTGCGTCACCGCCTTGATGGGCGGCAACACACCCCAGTTCAGGCCGGGGGGGCCACTTTCCGCGATGGTCTGCCGCGCCCACACGCCGATTCCCGGCAGCATCGCGTACTTGCCGGTGAAGAAGCCGTTGAACAGTTCCGGACTCTGCGCCGTCAGACCGTCCGGCGACGCGGATTTATCGGTGTAGTGCATGTTCAAGAGAATCTTCAGCAGCGCTTTTTCCTTGTCGCCGACCTTCACGACATATTTGTTGCCGCTCTTGTAGAAGTAATCGCCGCCGAAGCCCAGCGCGAGGTTCAGGATGCGGTTGGTGGGCGAACGCAGGCCGAAGGCCGAACCAAACTGGTCGGTCTTGCCGTCGCCGTTGGTATCCAGCGTGAGCTTCTTCGACGCGGCCTGGAATTCCTCCCAGCTCCACGGCTTGGCCACCGTGGGAGGGCGGATCCCGGCTTTCTTGAAGAGGTCTTTGTTGTACAGCGTAATCAGCGACTCCCACAGGAAGGGCACGCCATAGACCGCGCCGTTGTCGGCCGTCACGGTGGCCCACGCGCCCTTGGCGACGTCCGCCTTCATTTCCGCCGGGATTAGCTTCGACAGGTCCGTGAGGTACCCGCGGTCGCCGAATTCCATCACCTCGGTGGACTCGTAGTGGAAGATGTCCGGCACGTTCTTGGCCTCGAAGGACGTGGTGAGGTAGTCCTGGATGGAGTCCCAGGAGACCTGCTGGTAGTCGATCGTGTACGCGGCGTCCTTGGCGTCACACTCCGCGATCGCGGCCTTGGTCGCGGCGATCGCCTGCGTCTGCCACGCGAGGCTCACAAAGCGCAGTTTCACGGGGGTCTGGGCCTGGGCATGGATGCCCGGTTGAACGGCGGTGAGCAGGACGGCAGTGATCAGGGTCAGTCGTTTCATGGGAGGCCTCACGGAAGGGAAGTCGGGGAAACCAACAACGGGGAGCACACCGGTGGACGAACTGGGCTGGGCACACCTCCTAGGCTTTGACGCCGCCGGCCAGCAGCCCGGAGACCAGGCGACGCTGCATGAAGGCAAAGAGCACGAGGGTGGGGATGGTGGCCAGAACGCTCCCAGCCGCCAGCGGGCCCCAGCGGGCGAGGCCTTCGACGCCGCGCAGCCGGGAGAGGTTGACCTGAATGGTGGTGAGCTCCGGGGACTTGAGCAGGATCAGGGCGAAGAAGAACTCGTTCCAGGCGTTGATGAAGGCGTACAGTCCCGTGGCGACCAGGGCGGGCACGAGCAGCGGGACGAGGATATGCCGGATGGCCTGCCCCTGCGAGGCGCCGTCGACGGCGGCGGCCTCTTCCAGCTCGACCGGAATGCCGGCGATGTAGCCCTGCAGCATCCACAGCACGAAGGGCAGGCTCCACACGACGTACACCAGGATCAGGCCCGTGTGGGTGTTCACCAGGCCGGCGCGCGCCAGGATCAGGAAGAGCGGCACGATGATCAGGATCACCGGGAAGGTCTGCGTGACCAGAATCCAGACCATGACTGCGCGGTTCACGCCGGTGGCGCGCCGGGCGAGGGCGTACGCGGCAGGCGTCGCGATGCCAAGGGTGAGCAGGGCAGAGATCACGCTGACCTTGAAGGTGTTCGCGGCGCTGCGCATGATCCCCAGGTCATTGATGGCCACCGCGAAGTTGTCGAGCGTCGGAACTTTTGGGAAGAAGGACGCGACCGTAAAGATCTCAGCAGTGGGCTTGAAGGCCGTGGAGAGCAGCCACACCACCGGAAACGCCAGGAAGAGGACGAACAGCAGCAGCAGCGCCGACATGGCCAGCCGCGCCAGGGATCTCCGGGGCTTCATGCCTGCTCCTGCACGGCCGTGCGGAACTGGCTGCGGACGCTGTAGAAGAGCACCAGCCCGATGATCACCACGATGGCCATGCCGAGCGCGGACGCGTAGGCGATGTTGCCGTACTTGAAGGCCTCCTCATACGCGAAGAGCATGGGCAGCCGCGTCGTGCCGGCCGGCCCACCCTCGGTGAGGGTGTACACCAGGCCGAAGGAATTGAAGTTCCACATGAATTCCAGCGCACTGACCGCCAGCACCACCGGCATCATCAGCGGCAGGGTGACGTGCCGGAACTGCCCCCAGGCGCCGGCGCCGTCCAGCGCGGCCGCCTCCTTGAGCTCTCCGGGAATGGTCTGCAGGGCGGCCAGCAGCACCACGGTGGCCTGCGGGAGCCCCGTCCAGATGCCGACCACGATCACGGCGGGCAGCGCCCACGCGAAGTCGTTGAGCCAATCGACCGGCGAGTCGATCACGCCGGCCCACAGCAGGACGCTGTTCAGGAACCCGCTCGTCGGGTGGTACATCAGGCGCCAGATCATGCCCTTGATGACCGGTGGAATGGCCCAGGGGATGAGCACCAGCACCCGCGCCACCGCCTGGCCGGGCAGCCCCGCGTTGAGCAGCAGCGCCAGGCACATTCCGAGCACGATCACGCCGACCGTCACGCTGACCGTCCAGATGGCACCGATTTCGAAGGATGTCCAGAACTGACGGTCGGACAGCATCTTCGAGAAGTTGCCGAGGAAGATGAAATGCCGCTGCGCCGCGCCGAGGGTGTAGTCCGTGAAGGCCAGGTACACGCCCTGGAGCAGCGGCAGGATCGAGAGGATCACGACCGGCACCAGGGTCGGCAAGAACAGCCACCAGTTCGGCCGCGCGTACCCGCTGCCGCCAGGCACGGTCGCCTGCTCGCGCGGCATGGTCATGGGCGTTTCCCGGCCACGCGACTGGACTCGCGCACGATCAATGTGGGCGCCACCATGACGCTCTGCACGTCGTGTTCGCTGCCGCCGGTCAGTCGGTCGAGCAGCATGGTGGCCGCGATTCGGGCCCGCTCCGTGGCCAGGAGGGACACGGTGCTCAGGGTGGGCGTGCAGATCAGGCCCTCGGGGATGTCATCCATGCCGACGACGGCCACGTCATCCGGCACCCGTCGGCCAAGTTCGCGCAGGCGCTTCATGGCTCCGATGGCCATCAGGTCGTTGGCACAGAACAGAGCGTCGAGATCCGGGTGCTCGTCGAGCAGTGTTCCCGCCGCCTGGTGGCCCCCGGCCACGCTGTACTCCGCGTGGCACGTCCTCGGTCGATCCAGGCCGTGGCGCCTGAGCGCCTCGGTGTATCCCCGGCCGCGAATGGTCGCCGGAACCGTGTCCGCGGGGCCGTTGAGAAAGGCGATGCGCCGTCGGCGTTGCTCGACCAGGTGATCGATTGCCAGCGCGACACCATATTCGGAGTTGACCTGCACGTTATCGGTACGAATCACCTCAGCCAGCGCACCGATCACCGCGACCGGCCCTGGAGCACTCTTCAGGGCGGCGACCAGCGGTTCGGTCATCCGCAACGAACACAGGATCATGCCGTCCACGCGGCGCTGCGAGAGGGTACCCAGGGCGTGCACCTCCTCCTGGACGTGACCATCCGTGCTGATCAATGACAAGTGATAGCCGCGGGATTTGACGACCTCTTGCACCGCCCGGGCCATAGCCACGTACACGGGGTTCCCGATATCGGGGATCACCAGCGCGATGGTTTCGGTGGATTGGCTCCGCAGGCTTCGCGCGGCGTGGTTGGGCAGGTAATTGAGCGCCTCGGCGGCTTCCCGAACCCGACGCGCGGTCACGGGGGAGCAGCGCGTGCTGCCGTTGAGCGCCAGCGAGACGGTACCAATCGAGACCCCGGCACGCCGGGCCACCTCGTGAATAGTTGCCTTTTTTGCAAAGGCATCACTCACCTCAGACGTCATTTCGACCCCCGACACTTTGTTTTTGAAACGTTTTAACAGTAATGGTATGGAGCGCGGGAAGTCAAGCCCTGCTGGCGCGGACGGGCGGACGGTGAGGCCATCTTTGACCTCCCTCATCACGAGCCCTCACGGCCCGGCGGGCCGTGACATTCGCAACCGAACAGGGCATGCTGACCCCTGAGACGGTGAGCACCAGATCCGCCCGAGTGCCTCTGAAGGCAAGGATCCGCCTGGTTGGCCCAGGCGGATCCTTCACCGCGCTTCTCGCCGACCGGTCCGCGGAAGGGTCTGAGCAGAACAGTCGGGCGAAGCACAGTGCGGCGTCCATCACGCGGACGGCAAATCCCAGGCCGCCCAGCAGTCCCTTCGCCTTACTGCTTGTCCCCACCCAGATCCAGCTGGGGCGTTCCGTCGACCGTCCAGACCAGCGGCTCGATATGGAGTTCCCGCTGCGTGCCCAGAGCGTTCCAGGCATGGAACACGAGGTGATCGTGGCCCTGAGCGTCCTGCACCACACTGTTGTGGCCTGGCCCCCGCAGGCCTCCCAGGCCGGATGCCAGCACCACCGGCCCCTCCTGCGGCTCCTGCCAGGGGCCCAGTGGATGGTCGGCGACCGCGTGTCCCACGCCGTAGGTCTCATTCGTCCAGGCCCCCCCGGAATAGAAGAGGTGGTACTGCCCGCGCCGCTTCACGACGAACGGGCCTTCGAGGGTGTACCAGTCAAGCACCCGCCCATACATGGGGCGATCCCGCTCATAGCGTTGCCAGTCGCTGCTGGCGACCAGGACAGGCACAGGCGGGCCCACCAGCCGGGTCATGTCCTCCAGGCGCTGCACGGCCAGCACGGTGCCGGGGCGCTCGCCGGTCAGGTCATCGCGGGCGTAGTACAGGTACCAGCTTCCGTCCTCGTCCCGGAACGGGTGAGGATCGATGGCGAAGGGCTCGTCCGGCGTCAGGTTGAGCCCCTGGTCGAGGAAGGGGCCCAGGGGACTGGCACTGACCGCCACGCGCAGGTGATGCCCCTTATCCTCGATCCCCACCGAGTAGTACATGTAGAACGACCCACCGTGTTCAGCCACCTCGGGCGCCCAGTACGCGCGGGGTTCATCGGTGATGGGCACGAGCGCCCCGCCGTGCGACACCCACCTTCGGAGATCGGAGGAACTGAGCACCTCGAAGGCCATCCCGCCAAGCTCCTGACGGCCGTCCAGGCCCGTGGCGTAGGCATAGTACTGGTCACCGCTGCGCAGCACGAAGGGATCGGCAAAATAGCCGGGATGAACCGGGCCGATACTCGCGCGGCTCATGGGGTGGGCGCGGGCTGCGGGGTCAGGGTCACGCCGCCGAAGATGACCTTGCCATTCTTGAAGCCCACGCGGTCGAGGCGCATGCTGCGCTGTCCCCTATTGCCGTCCCCCACCGCGCCGAGCGTCCAGGCGTGGTACACCAGCCACGTCTGCCCCGCCCCGTCCTGCACCACCGACTGGTGGCCCGGCCCCACCACCCGGCCGCTCGTGACCACCAGCGGATCGGGGGCCTTGGTGTACGGCCCGGTCAGCGCCTTCGAGGTCGCGTACCCGACCGCGTAGGTCTCGTTGTCGTAGCTGCCGGCGGAGTACAGCAGGTAGTAGTACCCGTCCGAGTAATGCAGGGTCGGGGCCTCGATCACGGCGCCCTCCCAGAGGGCGCCGTTGCTGATCAGCAGGGTGTCCTGACCGACCACGGCCAGCCCGTCGGCGCTGAGCTTCTGCAGGTAGATGCCGGTGTTGAGGTTGCAGCAGTTGCCGTCGTTCTTCCACAGCAGGTACCGCTGGCCGTCGGTGTCCCGGAAGGGGCTGGCGTCGATACTGCCGCCCAGATCCGCCTGGCACACCAGGGGCCGCTCGCTGGCATCCGTGAACGGGCCCTCCGGGCTGCTGGCCACCGCCGCGCCCACGCACTGGCGGTCACTCAGGACGTCGCGGGTCGTGTAATACAGCACGAAGCGCTTTGGGCCGAAGGCCATGACTTCCGGGGCCCACGTGAGGCCGCCGCGGGCCCAGCGCGGTTGACTGGCGAGCGCGTCGCCCACGTACGACCAGTGCACCAGGTCGCGTGAGCGGTGCACCGGCACGTCGCCGCCGCTTCCATTGGTCACGTAGGCGTAGTACCAGTTGCCCACCTTGAGCACGAAGGGATCGGGAACATTCGCGTCGATCACGGGATTGGTGTACGTCCGGGTCACGGGGGGGCCTCCTCCACCGGCACGGGCACCCAGGCTGGCCATGACGGTCAGGCACAGAACGAGGACACAGCGGGCGATCCGGGTCATGACGAACTCCTTGGTGGGGCGGCGCGGCCGAGGAAGGGGAGCGCGTCCTGCGGAACGGGGGCCGGTTCAATGGTCGGGGCCAGCGGCTGCCGGATGAACTCACGGAAGGAGGGCACCACGGGATCCGGTTGACGGGCCTGGATGTCGGGCGTGAGGTGGTACAGGCCGCTGGGGCACACCCGGCCCTCCAACCGGGTAAGGCCGGTATGCCAGTCCACGTGATCGAAGAGCGGCCACCAGGTCGCCCCGAGCACTGTAGCTCCCAGTTGCTGCGCGCTGAGAATCTCGCTACCCAGCCAGCGCAACCAGGCCTCGCGGTGGGTGTCCGTGCTGGTCTCCGCCACGTACAGCGGAAGGCCGTAGCGTGCGTGGTATTCCAGCAGCGTCCGGGCCAGACCAGGGGGCTGCGGGTCGGGATAGAGGTGGTAGTCCTCCCGCCGGCCCCAGTCGCCCGGATGCGCTGGGGCGTCCGGCGGCAGGATCAGGTGCTCGCTGCCGGGATAGTAATCGAGGCCGATCACATCCGGCGGAGTGGGATCGCCAAGAACGGCTGCCAGGGTGGCCGGGCTCGCCACCTCAGCCAGCGCCGCATACAGCGGCGTGGTGGATTCCAGTCGGCCGCACAGGACGTCGAAGGCCACGTACCGCCACTCGGTGAGCTCGGCGGCCAATGGCATCAGTTCCGGGGTCGTGGCCCGGAAGCGATCGGCCCCATCGTTGAGCCAGATCTCCGCGCGGGGGTTGACCGCCCGAATGGCCTGGATGCTGCTCCGCAGGCCCGCGAGCACCGGCCACAGGCTGCGCGCGAACTCCTGAACCGTCTGCCCGTGGGGGGGCCAGGTGCCGTTGCCTCCAGTGAAGAACGACCAGATGTACGGCTCGTTGAAGGGCGTGATCTTGGTGATGTCCGGATAGCGGGCGCAGAACGCGTGGGCATACGCCGTCACGGCGGCCGGATACCCGGCATCCCGCAGCCCGCCGGGCAGCCACGCGGGCGTGCCGAAGTGCAGCAGATCCCAGATGGGTTCCAGGTTCAGGTCGCGCAGCAGGGTCACCACCTGGTCCGCCCACGCCCAGTCGAAGGTGCCCGCGGCCGGATTGAGATCGGGCCACGGCAGCCCATAGCGCAGGTGGGTGACGCCCAGACCGGCCGCGAGCCGCAGATCGTCTTCCCAGCGCTGCCGGTGGGCCGTCCAGGCGTACTCATCCCAGCCCAGCGCCGGATTCACCGTGTTCTCGATGCCCACCGCCCAGAAGAAGGCGGGCCCGCTCATTCCTTGAGTCCGGTCACGGCGATCCCCTGCTCGAGGTACCGCTGGGCCAGCAGGTAGGCCACCAGGACGGGCACGGCGGCAATGGCGGTGCCCGCCATCAGCTTGCCGTAGTCGGTGGTGTAGCGGCTGGAGAAGGAGTTGATGCCCACCGGCAGCGTCTGCAGGTCACCGTGAACGACGAACAATGGCCAGACGTAGTTGTTCCAGGAGGCCATGAACGAGAACACCGCCAGGGTCGCCAGCGCCGGGAGGCTGAGCGGCAGGATGACGAACCACAGCACCTGCAGGTGGTTGGCGCCGTCGAGCCGCGCGGCCTCCTCCAGCTCCCGTGGAATGCCCACGAAGAACTGCCTGAGCAGGAAGACCCCGAAGGCCCCCGCGACGCCAGGCCAGATCAGGGCGTGGAAGGTGTCGATCCAGTTGAGCTGGATCATCATGATGTACGTGGGGATCAGGGTGACGATGCCGGGCACCATCATGGAGCTCAGCACGAACCAGAACCACGCGTCGCGGCCAGGAAACGACATCCGGGCGAAGGCGTAGGCCGCCAGCACGCACACGGTCAGGTGGGCGGCGGTGAAGGCCAGGGACGTGAACAGTGAGTTCCACGCCCAGCGCAGGATGTTGCCGTCCGGCGAGGTCAGGATCTCGCGGTAGTTGTCCACGGTCGGGTGAGCGGGAATCCACTGGACGGGCACCGCGATGGTATCGGCTTCCGGTTTGAAGCTGGTGCTCACCATCCAGTACAGCGGGGCCAGGAACAGCAGGGCCAGCAGCAGCAGCAGCGCGAAGCGCGGCAGGTCGCGCGGGCCTCGCCGCCGCGACTGGCCGACCCGGGTGTCTGTCACGGGGAGCGGCGTGGTGGGCAGCCGCGTGGCTGGCAGCGGATCGGTCATCCCTTGTCACCGCCCCGGATGTCCCGCGCCATGGTGCGGAACTGAATCGCGGTGAACACCAGCATCAGCAGACCGAACACGAAACTCATGGCCGTGGCCGACGAGAACTGGTTGTTGCTGAAGGCCTCCTCGGTGATGTACATGATCACGCTCTGGGTGCCGCGCGCCGGGCCACCCCCGGTAATGACCTGCGTCTGCCCGAAGAGTTGGAGCGAGGCCAGCACCGTTGTCACGACCACGAACAGGGTGGTGGGTTGCAGCAGCGGGAACGTGATGTAGCGGAACTTCTGGGTACCGCTCGCGCCGTCGAGTTCCGCCGCCTCGTACACCGAGGTCGGGATGTTGCCCATCGCGGCGAGGTACAGGGTCATGTTGAAGCCGATCGTCCACCACACGGTGCCGACGGTGATCGGCACCCAGGCCCAGCCGTCCGTGGTCAGGAAGGGAATGGTCGGCTGGCCCATTTGGCCCAGGACGTTGTTCACCAGTCCACTCTGGTTCTCGAACATCCACTTCCACAGGATGCCCATCACCGAGACGCTTAGGATGCCGGGCATGAAGAAGATCGAGCGGAACACCGTGCGCAGCGCGATGGGCCGGAAGAGCAACTGTGCCAGCCCCAGGGCGGTCGCCACCAGCAGCGGCACGCTGATGACGGTGAACAGCAGCGTGTTGACCAGGGTGCGCCAGAAGAAATCGCGCTGCGGCGTGTCCCGGAACAGGTTCAGGTAGAACTCGGCGCCCACGAAGGGCTGGGTGTCCGACAGCGGATCCCAGCGGTGCACGCTGATGTAGAGCCCGAAGACGATCGGGTACACCAGGAACACCAGGAAAAAAAGGGCGTGCGGCAGCAGGAACAGGTACGGCACCAGCGGGTGGTTGTCGTGCAGGCCCCGCCGGCCGCCCGGAGCGCGGGGGTGGCTGGTCGTCATCGAATACCTCCGGGAAGGGCGGACGCGGCGCGGGGCGCGTCGTTACTTGATGGCCTTGCGGGCCTGCTCGATCTGCTTGGTGGCCTCTTTCTGCGCGTCACCCAGGGCCTGCGCGACCGTTTTCTTGCCCAGCACGGCCGCCTCGACCGCGCCGTCCCACGCGCCGCGCACCTGGCCGACCCAGGGGTAACCGCTGGTCGCGTAGACGTTGGGCAGCCCCTCGAACAGGCCGGAGACCGGGTTGTTGTCGTAGCTCTTGTCCTTGGCCACGGCCGGCTGGGTGGGCAGCCCGCCCGCGGCCGTCCAGGTCAGGTTCTGCGCGGGCTGCGTCATCCAGGAGACGAACTCCAGCGCCGCCGCCCGCTTGTTCTTGTCGTAGTTCGCCCGCTGCCGGGGCAGGGTCAGGTGGCTGGAACCGCCCCAGGCGGCGTTCATCTTGGTGCCCAGCTGCGGCACCGGCGTGACTCCGAAGTTCAGGCCGGTCTGCCCTTTGTACTGCTCGAGCATCCACACGCCGTTGAAGTTGAAGCAGGCCTTGCCCTGACGGAAGGCCGCGATCTCGCTCTGCTCGGTGGCGTTCGCGGGCGACACGTGGTACTTCTGCACCTGATCGACCAGGAACTGCAGGGCTTCCTGCGCACCTGGGCTCGTGAAGGCCGCGTCCTGGGCCTTGTCCACCAGATCGGCCCCGTTCTGCCGCGTCACCGAGTACGCGATGGTGCCGCCCATCCAGCCGTTGACGACCCCGGCCGCCCAGGTGTCCAGGTTCTTGGCATCGAAGCCAGCGTCGCCCGGATGTTTGCCGCCCTTGTCCACCGTGCACTTCTGCGCGGCCGCGAGGTACTCGCTGCGGTTGGTGGGCACTTTGGTCACCCCAGCCTTGGTCAGCAGATCCTTGTTGTAGTACATCGCCAGCGCCACCGAGTGAACGGGAACCCCATACGACATTCCCTTGTAGTCGGCCGTGGCCCACAGCGGCCCGTAGAACCGCGCCTTGTCGATGCCGGCAGCCGTCAGCTCGGCGGGCGTCAGGGGCGTCAGGGCGCCACGCGCGATGAACCCGGTGACCTGATCCTCGTTGATGGCGACAATGTCCGCCGCGCGCCCTGAGGCGACGAGTGGCCCCAGCTGCTGCCAGGTGGTGCCCCACGGCTGGGCCTGCCCTTTGACCTCGATGTTGGGGTGGGACGCGTTGAACTGGGCGATGAGCTTTTCCATGATCGGCCGATCTGGGCCGGTAAAGCCGTGAAGATACGTGAGCTGCACTTTCGGGCCGGTGTAGGCCGCCAGGGACGTGCCGGCGGAGAGCAGCAGGGCCAAACTCAGGGTACGCATCATTGTGAGCCTCCTTGTGAACCAGAGGACATGCCTCTGTGGAACGATGTCTGGAAGGTGCCAGGCACCTGAGGAGTGCCTGGCAACGTGAGTGTCAGGCCATGGGCCTCCTCTGCGCCCCTCCAGGCAAGCAGCCGGACGACCGGGCCACCAACACGATCACCCCTACCAGCTTGACCATCACGAAACCACTGGAGCGTTGAGCACTGTCAAAACCATCGATAGAAAATGACGACGATGTGTGCGGCGCAAACATAGAGCGCTCCTGACCGGATCTCGAGAACGGGTGCTGGAGGGATGTTTCGTGCTTGGTGCCGCGAATATAACCGTCGGCTCCCTCCAGCAGTGTTTTAACTCAGGTTCACATGATCTTCACGTTCAGAACCTCGCAGAGACAGGGAGGAGATCCACCAGGCCTGCGACCGTGTGGATGTCAGGAAACGCTCCCGTAGGCTGGGTGGCAAGGAGGTACTGCCGGAGTCGTATCACCCTGCGCTCCGCGCAGGTTCATCCCCCTATCAGTCTGTCCATCACGCTCGAAGTCGCCCGACGCGCCGACGGCGGATCCACCCACGGCGGGGCGGGCAGGATGGGCTCGACCGTTGCGTGATCAAGCCCTACTGCATTTCCCCGGACGCCGCTGAGGGCCGTGCTCACCCACCGCTGGGCACGCCGCCAGTCGCACGAACGCGCGCCGGCAGCAGCAGTATCGCCAGCACGCCCCCGAGCACTGTGATCGCCCCGGCCAGGATCAGCAGGCGCACCGGGCCCACCTGCGCCCCAACCAGCGCTGCCCCGCCCGTCGCCAGCACGCCCACCAGGGCGTTCGTGGTGCCCACCGTGCCGTACACCCGGCCCCGGTACGCGTCCGGCGTCGCCAACTGCACCATCGTCGAGGTCGCCACATTCGACACGACCATGGGGATGCCCAGCAGCGCGGTCAGCGCCACCACCACCGGCAGCGACGTCTGCGTGTAGATCAGGAGCATGAGCGCGCCGACCAGCAGCGTTCCACCCGCAATCTGGGGCCGCAGGGGCAGCCGATCCACCGCCCAGCCGGCGATCAACCCACCCAGCAGCGTGCTGACCCCCATCACGCTGCGGAGCAGGCCGATGGTGGCTGCGTCCGCGTGCAGCACGGCTTGCATCCACGGCATCGAGGCGGGATCGACCAGCGTCCCACCCAGACTCGTGAGGCCCAGCACCACCAACAGCGCCAGGATGACGCGGTCGTGGCGGATGATGCGCAGGCCCGAGAGCCACTCCTGGCCCAGGCGCTGCCAGGAACCCACCAGCGTCGTCGCGGGCGTGTCCTGCTCCTCTACCAGTGCTGGTGTGCGCGGCAACCGCATGAAACACAGGGCGGCCACGACAAAGGTCAGGGTATCGACGACCACGACGCCCCGCACCCCCACCCACGCCATGAGCACGCCTCCCAACGGTGGTCCCAGCAGGCGGGCCACGGTGCTGCCGATTGCCAACGTGGCGTTCGCGCGCCCCAGCCGCGCCTCCCCCACCAACGACGGCAGCAGCGCGGCCCCCGCGGGCAGGGCAACCAGACTCAGCGTGAGTTCCGCGAAGGTCACAGCGTACGCCACCCACAGCCAGCCGGGCCGGTCGGCGAGCAGCAGGAGCAGCATCACGGCCCCTTGCAGCACCTGGCTGATGACCAGCACCTGCCGGCGGTTCCAGCGGTCGGCCAGCACCCCGGCGACCGAGCCGAACAGCAGGCCCGGCAGGTACGTGGCCAGGGCCAGCAGCGCTGTGGCGGTGACCGAACCCGTCTCGCGGTACACGTAATACCCGAGGGCCAGGCCCAGGGCGCGGTCGCCGACCTGCGAGATGACCTGCCCGATCCACAGCGCCGCAAAGGACGGTACGCCCATCAGCCGGAACATCTGATCTCCATACGGTGCAGCGTGGCCGCTACCCTGGTGAACATGACACGCCCTGATTCACCTAGCTCCTGGCAGCGGCTGGACGATCCCCAGGCGGCCCGGGTGCTGGCCGACGCCTACACGCGACAGTTCTTCGAGCCCTTTATTTGGCGGGAGCGCCGGGTCTCGGAGGTGGCGCGCGAGGTCGGCGTGACGACGAACGCCATGCTCTACCGCGTGCGGCAGTTCCTGCGCCTGGGTCTGCTGGAGGTCACGCGCACCGAGGCGCGGGCCGGACGGGCCGTGCGGCACTACCGGTCGACGTCCAGAGGGTATTTCGTGCCGTTCTCGGCGACCGACGCGGCGTCCGTCCAGGCGCTGTACGAAGCGTCGCTCGACAACACGCGGCGCTCCGTGCTGGCGGAGCTGACGCGCGCGTGGAGCGACCTGGCCGAGGATCCGCGCTGGTTTGGGCTGTACACGTCTGGGGATGCGGATGGCCTGCACAGCCACGTGCTGCTGCCATTCCCGCCAGTGCTGGCTGCGCCCGGTGAACGCGTGAGCCTGATGGCGCCCTTGCTGGCCGACGGGCAGCCGGCCATCTGGGACAACACGACCTCGCTGCGCCTCTCACCGTCCGATGCCAAGGCCTTGCAGCGGGACCTGCACGACCTGCATCAGCGGTACCGTGCACGGGTCACGGCGTCGGGACGCGACCACCTCGTGCGCCTGACGCTGGCACCGCTCAGAACCGACTGACGCGGCACGCACGGCCAGCAGGGGCCAGGCAGCGTCGGCTGACCGCCGCCTCGAGACATCACTCAGGGTGGGGCGAAGCAGATCTCGGCTCCTGCTGGGCAATAAATGCTCCGGCCCGCTCATACACCGGCCCTGAACGCGGGACAAGTCCCCGAAACCGCTTGACCGCTGGGCCCCGCCGCGTCCCGCGAGCATCCCAGCGCAGTACCCAATGGAACACACCGATGGTGAACGTCTCACACCCGAAGTCATGGCCGTGTGCCGGGTCGAGATCCCCATACCAGTCCCAAGTTGCGCCGCAGGATGGCATTGTGTTCGTAGTTCCCGGAGTAGATATACCCGTCCGCGTCGGATTCCAGCCCGTCCGAGGCGCCGCCCCGATCTCCTTCGTCGCGGACGGTGGCGGAAACCTCGGTATCGTCCAACGCGCGGTTCGCGAGGGCATCTGTGCTCACGCTATACAGCCACCGACTGCCGAGCGGGCAGTAGTACAGGCGGGATCCGTCGGCCGAGATGGCGATGCCGTCCGATCCCATCCCCGCCCCCTGCTGGATCTGGCCGTCCTTGCGTTCCAGAAACGGCCGCCCCTCAACGAAGGGGAGAAAATCGTTCAGGTGCTGCGCCTTGGTGGAAATATGGTCATGCAATTTTCGCCAGCTCTCACCGCTGGCGAGGTCCACCACGACGAGGCCATTGGGGCCCTGTTGTGCCGAGTCGGTGATGAAGGCCATTCCCGCCTCACCGCGCCTCAGGTCGAAGCGCACGTCGTTGAGGTACGAGGTGGGCAGGGCCACGTCCTGTGGAAAGAGAATCTTCTGGAGCGCCTGATCCGTCTCCAGATCCACGCACAGGAGCTTTGGCCCTCCGTACTGCGTGGGCTGGAACATCGGACTGCCGGTGTCGAGGATCCACAGCCGGTTCGCCGGATCGACCACGACACTCTGCACCGATACCAGGGCGGCGGCAGGATCATCTGGATCGGTGTCGTTCGTCGCTTGATCCGGATAAGCCACCGGTTGGCCGTCCCGTACTTCTGCGACCGTGAATTGCACTTCGTCACCCCACTTGGGGAAGTTGATGAAGATGCGCCCCGTGTGGGACACCGTCACGCCGGTGGGCATCGCCCCGCTGAAGGTCGCTACGACCTCCAGCGTTGCAACGGGCTCGTCGGTGGCCAGGTTGTCCGCTTGATTCTCCTGATGAGTAGATACGGGTAATAGGAGGCGGGGCAGCAGAATCCCTCTGCTGCCCTCACCTTCGGCCTGAAGTCAGGCAGGGTGGAGGATCACCTTGGTCCACCCATCGTTGCGCTCGTCGAAGTTCTTGTAGGCGTCGGGTGCCTCATCCAGCGACAGATGGTGCGAGACGATGAAGGACGGTTGGGCCCGGCCCACCGCAATCAGATCCCGCAACTGCCGGTTGTACGCCTTGACGTTGCACTGCCCGGTGCCCACATGCTGTCCCCGGAACCATAACATGCCCCAGTCGAAGGGAATTTCGCCCTTCTTGGCAAGCTGGGTCGGGCCGCCCGGATCCTGCGGCACGAACACGCCCACCACACCGATTCCCCCGGTGAACTTTACTGACTTCACCAGGTTATTCATGGTCAACCCAGGAATTTCCTTGCCGTGATGGTCGTGGCACTGGTACCCCACGCACTCGCACCCCCGGTCGGCCCCCATGCCGTTGGTCAGTTCCAGCACTCGATCCACCGGGTTCACCTCTGCGTCGTTGATGGCGATGGCCCCAATGCTCTCGGCGAGCCGCAGTCGGTCAACGTGGCGATCGACCACCATTACCATGCACGCCCCCTGAATGATGGCTGAGTAGGCCGCCATCAGGCCGACCGGACCGGCACCGTAGATCACGATCGACTCGCCAGGACACAGCCCCGCCAGCCGCGTCGCGTGCCAGCCCGTTGGGAAGATGTCGGCCACCATCACGTAGTCAGCCTCTTTTTCCCGGGCGTCCGGGGGCAGCCGCAGGCAGTTGTAATCGCCGTACGGCACCCGCAGGAGTTCTGCTTGCCCCCCCTGGTAGGGCCCCATGTCGGCGAAGCCGTAGGCTGCACCGGCCATGCCCGGGTTGGCGGTGGTCAGGCAGTAGGCGCTCAGTCCCTTCTCGCAGTTCTTGCAGAACCCGCAGCCGATGTTGAAGGGCAAGACCACCAGGTCTCCGACCTTCACCCGGTCGACGGCCTGGCCGATTTCGATAACTTCGCCCAGGTTTTCGTGTCCGAAGGTGCGGCCTTTCTCGAAATCGGTGCGGCCCTCGTACATGTGGAGGTCGCTTCCGCAGATGTTGGTGCTGGTGATTCTGACCAGGACATCGGTGGGACGCTCGATCTGGGCATCCGGAACCTTCTTGACCGCGACGTCGCGGGGGCCGTTGTAGACGACGGCTTTCATCGTGATGCTCCTTCTGAACACCGCTTCTGATGAGGGCGTTGGAGAGGCTGCCTAAGGGCCGCTGTCTCGTCTGCTCTTCTTCGGGGCCTCCTCTAACCGGGGAGCTTGGCCGCCACGACATCAAGCTTCTCGATGTCGGGTGCCTGTGCGAACAGGTCGGCGTTCTCCTTGAGTCCCGCTGCGACGCGGCCCGACAGGTGCGCTTCCCGGCCTGACTCGTCGGGAAATACGTCGAAGATGCCGAAGGTCGAAGGTCCCAGGCGGATTGCGAACCAGGCGGTCGTTGCCGATTCCTGCTCAACCAGCGGCAGCCCTCCCTTCAGGAAGTTCTCGACGTCCTCCTCTTTTCCAGGCTTGGCCTCCAGCCGAACAAACAGTCCCAGGGTTACCATGTCCTCCCTCCTTTCTCAGCCTCATGCTGACCATCAGGGTGTGAAGACCGCGCACCATGCCGTCTTGCTTGGTCTTGAACATGTCACGCGCGGCCCGTTCTCCAGCGAGGAAACGAGCGGCGTTAGAGGCCGAGCGTCACCAGAACCTGCCGAGGATCAGGGTGACTCGGCGCTGCGCTTGACTTGCCTGGGCGACTCGCCAAGGAGGCGCCCCCTTGAGCGCGTCCGCAATCCCGCTTGTGGCCGGCCCTCCTACTGGGCTCCCCGCGTCCAAACCGCCTCCTCTGTGATGGCTTGCCCGTGCGCGAGGGCCACCAGCATCGTTGGTCTCGCACCACGCCCTGGGTTCCGCGCGGTCGCCCGAAACGGTCTGGGGAAGGTCACCCCCTGTGGTCGGTCATTCCTGAGCGAACCTGAGTTCTAGGCGGGCAAAGGAGGCAAGGCACCAGGACACCCTGACCAGTATGGGCAGCGGACGTTATGGCGCGACGTTGACCCGGTAGGTCTAAGGTGTTGGCCCCCCGATCTGTATTAATCCTTTCAATTGTTGGAAGCCTGTAGGTGCTGTTCAGATGAATTTCGGTTCACCTCTCCAATTCTGAAATCACCTAAAGGAAGTACATCTCACCTATAAAGAGTCGTGATGCTCAGGCTCTGCCGGGTGGACGATGAAGCTGTCTTGGAGCGGGAACACGGGGGGTGAGCAGGAGAAGCTGCGTCTGAAACGCGTCGTCCGTCCGGCCAAACGCACGGATTAACGCTTCATACCTGGATCCCGCCCGGCTGATCGCCGGGCGACTGCGCTTCATGCTGAGGACAGGCTGCTCCGCTCGCCAGCCACCGATGCGAACCATCGTCGTCAGCAAACCCATGACGCCCGAGGAGTTCGCGGCGACCGTGAATGCGGCCAGCCACTTCTGGTCGAACCTGTCACGCACCCGTTTGCCCCGCCCGATCCTGATTTGATGCCCCGGCGTCACGTGCTGCTGGTGGACGACCACAAGACGGACGTGATACTCGCTCAGGCCGCGCTTGAACTCTCCGCCCTGGACGCGCAGGTGACCGTGCGTCTGAACGACATTTTCTACAGTGCCACCCGACATCCCGGTCAGCAGCGCGCCGCCTACGCCCGGTTGCGGGACAAACACGTCGACTTCTTGGTCGTGGCCCTACCTGAACTGCGGCCGGTGCTGGCGCTGGAACTGGACGGCGACAGCCACGATAACGACGCACAGCGCTACCGTGATGCGGTCAAGGACGTAGCGTTTGCAAGTGCGGGCCTGCCGCTGATCCGAGCACGCGCGGAGACGGTCTGGACGCCGGAGGCGATCCGCTCCCACATCGAAGGCAGCATGGCCAGGCGATAGGCAACACGGAGAACCGTTCCGCCCCACCCATCAGGTAGACCCCACCATGTTCACGCCGGGACAGTTGGCGGCAATGCCTTGGGCCACGCCAGCCACACCGTCGCCCCTCGTCCCACTTCACCCTCGGCCCACGCCCGACCGCCGATCCGCTCCACCACCTGTCGCACAGTCACCAGGCCCACCCCGACCCCCTCATACTCCCTCGACGGGTGCAGGCGCCCGAACAACTGGAAGAGGCGGCCCACATGCCGCATATCGAAGCCCACCCCGTTGTCGCTCACGCCGATCACATGCTCCACGTCATTTTCCAGCACGTGGATGTGAATGCGCGCCGCGCTACATGTCCGCGTGAACTTCAGCGCGTTGGACAGCAGTTCGACCAGGATCCGCGTCAGGGCATGCCGGTCACCACTCAGGGTGGGCAGAGGATCGTACGTACACCGCACCCGCGAACCGTCCGGGGGCATCCGCACCTCGGCCAGGATGCCCGGTAGGAGGCGCGCGAGGTCGACGTGCTCCTCCCAGATGCTCCAGTGACGCAACTGCATGTAGTCATCCACCGAGCCCAGGACAGTCATGAGCTGGTCGAGGGTGTGCTCCACGTGGTGCGCGGCGTGCTCGGCGGCGGGCGGGGGTGTGCCCCAGGTGCGGCGCGTGACACCCAGAAAGTTGGTGGCCCGGGTGGTCATCATCCGCAACTGGTGGATCAGGGCATCGATGACGTGGGTGAGATCCTGATTGAGGCGCTGCACCCGTCTGAGGTGCAGCTGACTGGCCAGCAGGGCCATCTCGAGCTCGGCAATTCGGAGCGAGGGAGTGATCGGGACAGAGGAATGCTCCGTCATGACGCCTCCAGAACCCTGGGGCCAGGGTGAGGTGAGGGTACCGGAATCCGGAACGGTAGCATGACGGTGCCGTGGGGCGTCATGTGGCCTCGGAACGAGGCACCAGAGGCACGAGGAGATCGTGTGTCGGGCACCTCAGGATAGCGCCCCCTGGGGCACAGGGTGGACACCTCCAGACGAGGGCTGGTCACCTGTCAGCCCGGGTGAGGAGTGTTTCAACGGTGTGGAGTTGCCAGCTGAGGGTCGTGACGTGGGCCTGTATTTCGGCGCCGGTGCCGTGACGGATGGCGGGGATCAGGTCAGTCTGGGCCTTGAGCCATTCGGCCTGCAGGTGTTCAAGGATGAGGCCAAGTTCATCACGATCAGTGGGAAGGGTGCCCTGCCACTGCTCGAGCGCCGCAGCGTCCATGGCTCAGTGTAGGAAGCGGCCCAGCCACCCTGGCGCTCCATGAAGCAACGCTCCATTGCCCTCTGCAAGGAGACACGGCGGGAGTAGCGCCACCCAGCCCATCGACAAGCGGCTCAGCTGAGGCCGGGCCAAGGCGGGGCAAATCAGGTAATGCTGTTGCCCACCGTCACGTGACTGTCACGCACTTCGCGTTGTGGTCACTCCAGGCATCAGCGCAGCCAAGCCCATGAAGCCCGGTTCGAGGTCGCTGTCCTCCGTCGTCAGCACCCCCGAGGCAGGTCGATCCGGTATACCTGCCGCCGCTGAACCAGGACTGCGACCAGCATGACGACGGCTGGCAAGACGCCCCATGGGTGCCATTCTTGTGAGAGGACCTGACCTATCGTGCCCGTACCCCTACCGGCGGTTGACCTGTGCGCCAACCGCCGTCGGTATTCCTGTGAGGGAAGGGTGACGGGAGCAGGACATGAACGAGGCCGAACATCACTTTGAGTTTTTCCTACCAGTTCCCCACTGGTTGAGGGACTTTGTAAACGATGAGGTGGCCCGGATTACCCGCATCGCCGCCCAGTTGTTCAAGGTGCAACGGGCACACATCAGTCTGTCCGACCCGATCACGCAGGGGTTCGATCGGGCGGTTGACGCCGCTCCCCTCATGCGTCCTCAAGGGCTCCCCTTGGCCATGCCCTTTGAAGCTGGAGCCCAGCCGTCGTTCCTCGAGGTGCCCGACCTGGCCCTCCATGCCGACGCTTCCACACTTCCTCTCATAGACGGGTCAGCCACCGTGCGGTACTACGCAGAGGTGAGGCTGATGACGGATACCGGTGCGGCGCTGGGGACGTTGACGCTTATCGATGGTGCACCTCGCGCCCCGATGACGCCCGACCAGCAGGCCGTCCTTCGTGACGTTGCCGGAATGGCGGTGGATGTCCTGCAGCGCTACCGTACCCAGGCAACCCACACAGCCGAGGTTCAGCAGATGGCGTACGAGGATCACCTCACCCGTCTGCCCAACCGCCGGGCCTTCGAAGGCCACTTTGAGCACGACGTCACAACGGGCACCGAATTTGGTCTGGTGCTGCTTGACCTCGATGAACTCAAGCGCGTCAACGACGAGGACGGTCACGGGGAGGGGGATCGCCTGCTGTCCAGCTTTGCCCAGGCTCTGCAGGACGAGTTCTGTGCATATGGCCGCGTGTACCGGTGGGGCGGCGATGAGTTCGTGGTGCTCCTCACAGGACACCAGCTTTCCCTTCACGAGGTGCGTACGAAGGTCGACGACATCGAGCAGCGGCTCGTGAAGGCGGGGCTTCCCGGCACACTCGCCTCGCTTGGCATGGTCGAGTACCCCCTGGATGCGCTGGCTCCAAATGACCTGATGCGGCTGGTGGATCAACGCATGCTGCGGGAGAAGACCGCCCGCAGGGCGGCGCGTGGTCTCCGCACCCAAACACCGAACAGTCAGGCGACGCCCTGGGCGGGTGAGATGCTGTGGCAGGTGTTGCGCGCGACCGCCGCCCTCATTACTGCCGACGACGTGATGGGGCAGGCCGGGTGGCAGGCGTTCCTGGAGGCGGCGGTCGCTGCCCTCCCTGGCGCGGAAGCGGGATCCCTCTACGTAATCGACGACAAGCTGTTTGTGATGCAGGCGCAGGTCGGATACTCCGCCGCCCTGCTCGGCGCAGGACGTACCCCGGCCACCATGCAGCAGTGGCACGGAACAGCCGAGGGTTGGCGACACGGGGAGGCGCGGATGCTGCGCGGTTCGGCGGCCATACAGGCGCGAAGATATGAATACGACCGAGCACCTGAGTTGAGTGCCGCGCTGATGGATGACCTGTGCGCCATTCAACTCATCCAGGCCAACCTGCTGGTTCCGGTCATGGTGCGCGGTCGGGTTGTGGCCGCCTTGAATCTGGACAACCTGCGCTCCGCACAGGCCTTTGAACCGTACGAAGTGGAGATGGCCGAGGAGTTCGCGCGACAGGCGGCGGCAATCCTGGCCGCCCATGAGCGGCGTGGACGGGAGGCGGCCCGCACGCAGGAATTAGAGGTCATGGCGCATGCGACCGAAGCCCTGGCCGGCGTGCATACAGCCGAGGATATCGAATTGCTCCTGGTGGCAGAGAGCGTGGCGCTGCTGCGCACGGAGCATGCTGTCTACGCGCGTCACGATCCCGATGGGCTGCGTCTGGTGGCACCGTCGGGCATCTACGCCCACTCCTCCTTACATCAGATCCCCCCCGGCCAGGGCCTTGCTTGGCATGCGCTGCAGATCCAGCAGGTGATCCACGTTCCGACGATCTCGGATGATGCTCGGGTGTACTGGGGTACGGACCTGATCGACGGCGCCCTCATCCTCGCCCCTCTGCTGTCGGCAGCCGGCACGCCGTTGGGTGTGCTGGCCGCTGTCCGCGCCGCGCCGCAGTCCTTCAGCGATCTCGATAGCAGGTTGCTGCGTGCTCTGGCGTCGGCAGGTGCAACCGCCCTGGAGCGGTTGCAGGTGACGGCGCAGGAGCGCCGTCGTTCCCAGGAATTTCAGATGCTCGCAACGCTGTCCGAAAAACTTGGACTGGGTGATGACACCCGTGCTGTGGCGGAGGAATGCCTGGCAGCCTGTCGCTCCTTTCTGGACGCTGATTTCGCAGTCTTTCTGCGTCCTGACCGGCCCCTGGTGGTGACCCAGGGAACCAGACCCGTAGCGTTTATTGGCCTCCCACCCGAATGGCTCGCGGCGCGGGTTCATGAGCTGCGCGCCGGCGGCAAGGCGGCGACCTACTGTGCGACCCACAACTACCGGGCGACAGACAGTCCGCACGCGCCCCTCGTGGACGCGGGCGTGCACGCGCTGGTGAGTGTCCCCGTACTGGAACGGGGCCAGCCGGTCGGACTGGTGGCGCTGTTGTGGTTACGGCCCCTGTCCGCCCTGCCGGAATCGGCGGTGCCTCTCTTGACCCGAAGTGCGGAATTGATTGAGCAGGTCATGGATCGGGAGGCACATATTGCTGATCTGACGGCCACCCGGGAGGGGGCGCTCCTGGCGCTGGGCCGATCGCTGGAGCTGCGTGATTTCGAGACGGCCGGGCACACCGAACGTGTGGTCGCCCTCGCCCTGAACATCGCTGAGCGCCTGGGGGTGGATGAAGGCGTTCTCGCGGATCTGCGCGTGGGCGCTTATCTGCACGATATTGGCAAGCTGGCGGTGCCTGACGCCATCTTATTGAAACCAGGGAAACTTGACCCCGGCGAGTGGGCCACCATGCAGCGGCACACCACGATCGGGGACGAACTCGTGGCGCGGATTCCGACAGTAACGGCGCGGGCGCGGAGTGTGGTTCGGTCTCACCACGAACGGTGGGATGGGACGGGCTATCCGGATGGCCTGGCTGCGGAAGGTATTCCCGAGGGGGCGAGGATCTTCAGTGTGGCAGACGTGTATGACGCCCTGACCAGCGCGCGGCCGTATAAGGCCGCGTGGACGCCCGAGGAGGCATTGTCGGAATTGGTGGCCCAGACGGGTCGGCAATTTGATCCGGAGGTCGTTCGTGCAGCTGTTGAGGTCTTGACGCTTCCTCCCATGGAAGGCTGAACGCCTGGAATGGCTGTGGTCGTGGGCAGTGGGTGCCGTGCTGGTCGTCGAATGGGTACGCTCGCATCCCAAACACAAATACGCCCCCTGCTCCCGGCATAGGCCAGGGCAAGCGGTGTTTGGCCAGAGATGTCCGATAAATGGGAGCGCCCCCCACTGATTGGGTATCGTGGGCCCTTAAGAGAAGAGCTGTTCAGGTGTCTCTCTGGCGCCGCACAGAACCTACCGAATGACGACCGGCCCCGCCCTGGTATCGGCCAGGCGGGGCGGTCATCTCTGGTGGTTACGCCGCCAGGGGTTTGGTGCGGGTGTCCTTCCAGATCCCACGGGTACCCGCATGCACACTGCCAGGACGAGGAGCATGCGGCGCAGCGGGAAGCTTCAGACCAGGCTTCGGTCGGGTCGGCAGCACGAGTGTCATCATCTCACCGGTACCAGTTGGCAAGTGCACCCACATTCACGGTGCCCGCCCCCAACTGCGCATTGAACGTCGAGTCCTGGTTCGCCGTGGCGGTGGATTTCACGGTGGCGGCCACACTGGCGCTGGTCGCGCCAGTCGAGAGCGCCAGGGCCAGCGCGCGACTCACCGCGGGGGCCGCGAACGACGTCCCGCTCGCCTTCACCAGCCGGGCATCCGGGTACGACGTCAGCACCAGTTCCCCCGGTGCGGTCAGCGACAGGTTCTTGGCGTACTGCGTGAACGAGGACTTCTTCAGGCCCATGGTCACGCTCCCCACCGAGAACAGCCCGCTGTTCACGGGGAAGGTGCTCCCCAGTCCCGCCCCCGGATACACGAGCCCTTGGGTGCCCGCGTTCCCGCTGGAGTTCACGACCAGGATCCCCTGGGCCAGCGCGGCCGAGATGGCCGTCGTTCAGCGTCTGGCCATCACCGATCCCCTGACGGGTCTGGACAACCGGCGGGCAGCGTTGGAGCGCCTGACCAGCGCGTTCAATCATAGATCGCCCCTATCGGCCGTGCTGGTGGATGTGGATCATTTCAAGGACGTCAACGACATCTACGGTCACGACGTCGGTGACGAGGTGCTCCGCAGCGTAGCCCGCGCACTACGCCTGGCCGCCGGCCGAGGTGGGCACGTGGCCCGCTGGGGTGGTGAAGAGTTCCTGGTGACGCTGATTGCCGGCACCCAGGATCAGATCGGGGACGTGGCTGAGCACCTGCGCGCAGCGGTGAGCCAGATGGCCACAGAGGTGCCGCAGGTGACGGTCAGCATCGGCGCGGCCCGGCCGGAGGAGGCCACCACAGTGCGGGAGGTGTTGAAGCTGGCGGACGCGCGGCTGTATCAGGCGAAGGCAGGAGGACGGGATCGTGTGGAGTCGGGAACGACGGCTGGGCCGGATCACCTTCGGGGCCATCCTCAACGTGTGGACTTGTCCGCGTAGCCGTCGGATGTCTGAAAGGAGCAGGTGAGCCAGGGTGGTAACAGTCATCGGTCAGACTTCTGGGTCAGCAGTGGTACACGCCACCGAATGATGGTCAGGTCAAGGGCCAACCGTACGCCCTGACACATAACGTCAGAGCGCTGGTTAAGGTGACTCCGTGGAGGAGTCGGCGGCAGCCAGCCAGGTCTGGCGGTATCTGGAACGGCTGGGCTGTACCCGCGTCTTCAGCACCTTCGCTCCGTATGGGCAGGCCATGCATTGCGTACAGATCTGGCGTGCAGGAGTGGTGATCGCCTCCGGTCAACACGCCCAGATGGGCCTGGCACACTCGGAAGCCTTGCTAGCGGCCATGCGATCCCTGGGCCCACCAGACCGCACGCGCGAACCATCCCTACCCCGGTATGACCGCCCCGCCGACCGAAGCACGTTGCACCCGCACCACAACGACCCCTGCAAGTTCTGCCTCCCCACCCTGCGGGCATGACCTGCCGGGATGCCATCCTCGACGCCATCCGCGACCTGCTCCGAGGCCGGGAGGATCCGACGTTCACGCCCGTCGAGGTGGCTCAGTTCATGCGGGCCCAGGGCACGCCCTACCAGGAATTGACCATCCGGGGGCACCTCTCCCATCTCATGTGCGCGGACGAGCCGAACCCGGCAGGCAAGCACTCCCAGGATCTGCAACGGCTGGGCCGGGGCCGCTACCGACTGCGTGATGGTCACCTGTAACATCCCCGAGCGATGGCATTCGCCAGGGGCACCGTTGGGATTTATGCACCGCAAGACCACGGTAAGACCGCCGCGCGCAGCATCTGAACATGAGCTGCCGAGATGATTTACTGGACGTTATCTGCGAGCTTGTCGCGGATCGGACAGATCGGACGTTCTGGTTCTCCGAACTCGTCGAACACATGTATAAGCGGGCCTCGCCGCACTCCGCGACGACCATCCGCGGTGTCCTCACGCAGCGGATGTGCGTGAATGCGCCGAATCCACGAGACCGAAGCGGAATGGACGTGGAGCGCCTGGAGCGGGGACAATACCGGCTCCTCAGCAGCATCAGCACCCCTGATAGGGCCGAGAGATAACGTCATTCAGACCGAGCTCCCACAGATAGAAGGGCTCTTGGATGCGAACACGACCCAGCGTTTCGCGCTGGCACTCTGCGGTCAGCCGATCATGCTACTGCGGATCTGGCCCCTTTACGTTCTGCGGTTCCTGCCTACGTTTGCTGATGCGCTGCTGTGCGGCCTGACGGTCAGGGCGGCTCACAGCAGACCATCCAACTGCGCGGTGATGCGGTTGATGACCTCGATGGGCTTCGCCCTAGCCTCTGGCGTCACATTCTTTCCACGCGCCTCTCGTCCCGCAGCGCTTCGAGACCCTGCCGAAGGGTAGGCTGCGCGGGCCGCAGGGTGTTCGCCTCCTCGGTGATCATGGCGAAGTACTGCAGGCGCGTGAGGTTGTTGGCGAGCTCTCCAATAGGGCAAGTTCATCCGGCGTGGCGTCACGCGCGGCCCGCTGCCGACGCTACGTGGCAAGACGGTTATGACGGAGTAGGGAGGTCACCTCTGTCCCCAGAGCGAGTCGTCCGAGGTTCGGTGAGGGCAATGTAAGCCCCGATTACACGCCGCGCGCCAGAAAAGCCGCAGAGTGGACACATGAGCATCGTGAGTCACGTTGAATTGGGTGCAGACGCACCCCTCGATGTGCATGCGGCGCTGCTGCACGACATGGTGGCCTCGAAGGGCAGTGATATGACGGCCTGTATTCAGACGTTCCACCGCCTGTTGTTTGCCCTCGCAGCGCGGTATCCGTTCCCCGATCCGGAAGAAGCCGTCTACCTGGCGCTCTCGGATATCCGGCACTGCTGCCCAGGGTGGACGTCCTCACGGTTGCCAGCGAAGGTCTGGGTACTGGCCGTAGCCAAGCGCCGCTTCGACCAGGTGGCACGCGTGAACCCAAGCGACGAACGCTGCTGACCCTCCGGCGCGGGTGTCACGCCTGGTCATGAGGTTCTCCCCTCGAAGGGCATGCTGCTCAAGGATGTGATCACCACGTCCACCAGCCCGCCTGAGACCACCGGGCCACGCGTGACGCGCAGCCCGTCGACCAACGAGTCATCCGCCCATATATGCGCATGGAGTCAGGGCATCCACCAGAGCCTTCGGGAGATTGCTCAGGTCACGGGCGCAGTTGTCTGGCGGGCACACATACAGTCGCAGCCAGGCGGCGTGCCGGGATGACCGAGGCTGGAGATCACGGCCGCCACACTCCGGTGGTAGTCCCGCTCGTTCTGGCTGAGCAGAATTCGCGCCGTGGGCTTGCCCTCGACTGTGATCACAACGGCGCGCCAGATGCTGTAGATGCTGGTGGGTATGGCAGGGTGAAGTGCAAGGCGCCGGCGAGGCGGAAGGGCGATCGACCGTCTACATCCAATGGTGGGAGATTGCACCGGATGATGCCTGGGCCGTACGGTGGACGGGATCGTTGCTGATCGGGGGGTCAGCAATGCTCTGCCGCGTTGGGTCTTTCGGCATATCAAGTCTGAGTTTGCTCTCGTCGCGGCACGTTGGGAAGGACAGGGGATGCGGGTAAGGCAAGCCTCTCCAGCTCCCACCGAGGGGAACGGGTTCACGCGGTCACCGTCCGGAGCACACCTGCCGGCACGCTGGCCGCGTACCCGTCTGGCCACCGCACCAGCACGGTGCTGACCACACCCGGCCGGGGCCCGGTCACGACCTGACACACCGGACTGCACCGGACATCGTCACCCTTGCCGACCTTCGCGCCGTAACGGGAGGACTGGCCCCCCGCCAACAAGTGGTACAGGGAACTCATACCTGCCCCGCGGAGGTAACTATGGAGCCATGACGTACCGGGATGAGATCTTGAACGTGGTGCGTGATCTGGTTCGAGACCGGCCCACACGGCAATTCACGCTGGCCGAGGTCATATCGGGAATGCAGGCGCGCGGCTCGACGTGCAAGGTACAGACCATCAGGACGTACGTGTCGAACATGATGTGCGTGAATGCGCCACCCCAGCGCCGGAAACACTACGAAGATGTGGAACGTATCGGCCCTGGGAGGTATCGGCTGCTGTGACTTTATACCTTCACTTCCTCGGCGAGGTTCAGCACGGCCCGCTTCAGATACGGTGCCGGCTCTCCAAACGCGAAGGTCTGGTGCGGCTTCGTATCCTCGCCAAAGGTACGGTGCACGTCGCGGTACAGGCGCTGGTCGCGGATGGTCAGCAGGGCCTCGCCGACGTCAATGAAGTCCTGCCGGACGACGGCCTCTGGCTGGTGCAGGGCCTGCTGCTCTTCAGGCGTGATCGATTCGAGCACCGGGGTCACGCGCGCTCCGTACGGCTGGGCCGACGGAGCAGTGCCGAGTAGGCTGGGGCATGACCCTCCCCGAAGACGTCCGCGTGTTTGGCGTCACCCAACGCGGCAGCATGCTGCTCAGCCGGGTGGAACGTCAGGAAGACCGCGCGCGTCCTGGCACCACCGCCATCCGCCTGCATCTGGTGAACCTCGGGACGCAGCCCGTCACCGTTGACTACGTGACCTTTCACCATGAAACCTTGACGGTGACCCTGCCCATCAACAGGCGCGTTGATTCTGCGAGGTACCTGGTCGTCGTCGGCCCGGAGACGGCGGACACCCTGACTTTGCAGGCGAGTCGGCAGGGGCAGGCGGCCCACTTCAAGGCCAGCGTGCCCTTCGAGATGACGGTGTCGGTCACGACGCCGTACGGCCCGATCGCGTTGACCCAGCGGCTGTCCTGGGGCTTCTGGATAGAGGGTGGCTACGGCTTCACGCTGCTGGATCAAGACGACTGACGGCCCACGGTGTCGTAGGAACCGTTTCACTCGTTGATGGGTGGGGATCCATGGATGGTGAACGGCGAGTGCTGATCGGTTATAGCTCGACCTTGCGTTCCTCCCAGACACCAGGCATGAACGCCCACTTGCTCTCCGCGACCCAGCCGGTATCCCAGTCGTCCTTGATGCTCATACCGCGCGGGATTACTGCGAAAATGCCGTAGGTCTGCATA
Organism: Deinococcus sp. KSM4-11; assembly: GCF_004801415.1. Taxonomy (NCBI): domain Bacteria; kingdom Thermotogati; phylum Deinococcota; class Deinococci; order Deinococcales; family Deinococcaceae; genus Deinococcus; species Deinococcus sp. KSM4-11. The sequence goes on from NZ_SSNX01000002.1 coordinate 293,155, forward strand.
GTCGATCTCCTGCCCCGGTACGCTGGCCGGGTGGGTAAGTCAGGACTTCTTGCCGCACCAGTGGTCGGTCAGAATCCAGGCGATACCGTCCCGCGCGCCCGCCTTCACGGAGTGGTGCCTGCGGCGCTCCGCGCCTGGCGTACTCTGGCGAGTTGAGTTCGAGCGGCTGCCCGTCGCGGGTTCCGAGCGCCTCGCCGAAACTCACCGGGCGGTTCAGGCGCTGGTCACTGGAGAACACGGCCCACCTCCACCGTCCTTGGCAGCGCCGGGGTACTGTGGCGGGCCACGCCGCTCAGTTGCGCGGTGCGGCGCTCGATGAACTCCTTGCGCGCGAAGGCCAGGTCGCGTGCCGGCACCATGCCAAGTTGCTCGCCGTTGCAGACACTCCGGATCAGGTCGCGCACCAGGCCAGGAGCTTCCGTTGAGGGCAGTCCTCGCGCGACGCGGCTGATCGCCTCATCCCACTCCACGATGGCCCGCTCCTGGAAGTCGCCCTTCCCGAGGCCATAGTCCACGAGCTTCTGCGGCGTCGGGAAGAACGTCTCAAAGCGGAACGCAGCCCGGCACGCTTCCCCGAACTGGTCAGCGGTCAGTTCAGCATCGAGGATCTCACGGTAGATCTTGACCGTCTGGGAATTGTGCTTGCGGTTCCAGCGGTCTTCGAGGATCGTCCAGGCGGCGGCGAACTGTTCGTCAGAAAACGGCACGGGTGTCCTCCTGCAAGGCGGCGTAGATGTCGCTGGCCCGCTGCGCGGCCTGCTGGTTGGCGGCCTCGGTCGTCTGCGGGCGGGGGGTGAATCTCAGGACGTGGGGCCGTTCCTGCCGGGCCGGAAGTGACCCCCGCTGCCGGGCCCGCCACGCTGGCGCCTCGGCCTCGATGACGCTGGGCGTGATGCTGTCCCGCCACTGCTCCTGGCGCAGCTCCGCCACGATCAGACCGACGTCCTCGGCGGTGTATCCGGCCTTCGCCAGACTCTTGCCGACCTTGCCGATCCGGCTGCGGGTGATGTCCGTCAGGCCGTCGTGTCCGCCGTAGCAGGCGAGTGCAACTGCGCCGAACATGGCATGGTCTGCACTGGGCGCGGCGCGCGCCGCCGGAACTTTGTCCGTGCTCGTGGCTGGTTCAGTACGCCGTGTGGCGGCTGAAGTGGGAACCTGGAGAGGGTCTGGCAGGTCGGCGACGGCCGCGACAGCGGCCCCGCCGTCAGGCGGCTGAAGTGGTTCGGAGTTCTGAGCGGCGATCTGATCCTGACCCCCCAGTGCGGTGCCGTTCCGCGCCTCCCCCTGGGGGGTAGGGGGGTTCTTTGTCATCTCTTCTTTCCTTTCTTCATCACTTCCTTTCTTCAGAGAACCGGGAAGTGCGTTCTGATCGGTCTTTTGTGCCTGTCGGGGCGAGTCTTTTTGCAGACCCTTTGCAGAGGGCTTGCGCACCCCTTGCACACGCGTACTCGCCTCGGACGAGCAGAAGTGCCCGTCGATCCCCAGGATCAGACCCTGCACGATCAATCGTCCGGTGCTGGCCTGGATCGTGCGGAGGTCAATCTCCAGGGCGATGGCCAACTGTCGGGTGGTGTAGGTATTGCTCCGGTACTGCCGGTGCCGGGTCAGGAAGGTCAGCACGCGGATGTCCGCAGCCAGGATGAGGCGCTCGATGGCGTCCAGGGCCCAGTTGGGAATGACGGTGTCCTCGCCACGGCGCAGGGTGGTGTGGACACCAGGGATTTGGGTGGTGTCCATCAGGCCACCGCCTCAAAGGGAGTCACGGTCTGGCCTGCCTATGATGGTGCAGATGGTGACGTGGTCGCATCTTGAAGACGCCCAGCGTGACGGGCGCGTGACGGTCGAGGTGCCCTGTTACCGAATTGGCACCACGGGAACGGCGGTGGATCGCATCACCCGTGGTTCTTCGCGGGCGTATCTCACGCTGGCGCGTGCCACGCCAGCGGCTCCAAGGGTGTCTGTCGACGTGATCCTGTTGACCGAGGTCGTCGAGCGGGCGCCCATAGTGGTGAGCGAGATCGACCTTCCCTCCGAACGGGTGCATCCAGTGTGGCAAGTGATCGCGCTGAACCGGGAGACCGTGTTGATGCTGCTGTTGGCCCTCTCGACAGGGCTCGACGTGCAGTTTTTGTTCCACGAGGATCTGGTGTGGCTGCGGCCGATCCCGGAGGTGTGGTCGGCAGGATCGGAGGCGTGGGCCTTGGTGGCCGTGTACCGGTAGGTGGTGCGGCTGAGCACGCATCAGATCGGCGCGTCCTCTTCCGTACCGGTTTCAGGAGTGTTCAGTGCGGTCAGGCGACACAGCAGGTCGTCGGCCTTGACCAGATCCATGCGCCAGCCCTCGAACTCCTGGCCCAGCACCTCCAGGTCATGTCCCGCCCGCCTCGCCGCGTTGTAGGCACTGGTGAGCTCACCCTTGCGCTTCGTCCATTCCTTCACGCAGGCCTCGGCGGTCAGAACCAGGGCGCCCAGCAGGTCATCCCAGGTGCTGTAGTTGCCGGTGGGCGCGTTGTACCGCACGGTGGCGCGGCCCGTGGCCTTGCTGCGGCGTTCCTTGCGGATCACGGGGAACTCGGCGCGCTGGCCGTCACTGTGGCGGATGAGGGTGACGCTGTACTTCGCGGTGGGGCTCAGGGTGTCGAAGCCGCCAGTCTCCAGGCGTTCCACGCTGTAGGTCTCGCCCTGGTGGGTGAAGGTCTGCAGGGGGTGGAGGGGGAGCATGGGGCGGGCCTCGATGCGGGCCTGCAGCGCCTCGAAAGCCATGCGGCTCTGGAAGCGGCTGCGGGCGTGCTCGGCGGCGTGATCGAAGGTGAAGGGCTGTGTCATCATGGTCGTATCTCCACTCCCCCACCCGAGCCGTACGACCGGCGTTGATGATGGGGGTTTTCGTGCTTCAGAGAGCTTTGCGCTGCCCATACCCGGTATGGGCGGTCAGGATGGAGTGAGGGGAGCCACGTAGCCAGGCATCGAGGGCGGCGTGGTGGATCGTGTACTTCGCGCGTTGCCTCCCAAACAGGCTGGGCAACGCGCCGCGGCGGATGGCGGTGCGGATGTTCCAGGTGGTGCAGCCACTGATCTCGCCGGCTTCGGAATGATGTACGCGAGCTTCAGAGGGGTAGGTGCTGTGCGGGTTACCTGGATGCGCTGGGCGATCTGGTCAGCCAACTGCTCGGGCGAGTGAGTGACAGCGAGGCTCATGCGGTAGTGACCTCCTGGTTTAGCGTAAACTCGGAACCTTCCGATTAGGCAGGTAAAAGAGAGTCTGAGTCGCGACTTTGAGTGCTGCCGTAGGCGACTCCAGCGTTCGCCCAGAATGTCCAGAGCCTCCGCCTGCTCGAGCTTTAACATTGTCGCAGACGATATTCCCGCAGTAGCGGCCAACAGTTCCTGAGTCAGCCCAGCACGTATGTGGGCAACCTTGAGACTAGGTAGCAACATTGGCATGCTGATACAATACGGAATCTCCACCAGTAACGTCAATACGATACGGAGGTAACGTTTTGAAACGGAGGATCGACCACTCAGACTGTCCGTATAATGCGGCATGCTCCTAGTTTCGTCCTTGTGTCTCAGGCACACCATGCCTCGCGGGCCTGAGCCGAAAATGCCACGGCCCGCGTGGAGCACAGCTCTCCGCGCACGACGTGTCGCATTAGATCTGCGTCAAGAGGACATCGCGGCTCGTACGGAAGATGCCATATCGCAAGGAACAATCAGTGATCTGGAGCGGGGTAAGGTGCTCATCTCGAACCTTACGAGTACCCGCGTGAGTCACTTGGCAAGCGCCCTGAATTGGACGGTCGCAGAAATGCAGGAGGCCTTAGGCATCCGGCTGACTGCAGAAGTCGTCAAGCATGGCGGCTACCTGATCAACGAAGTTCCCGCGTCGGCTGTGCGAACCACGACGACCACGCCTCGCCGTGCTCTTCCGGAGGAACTGGAGGACATGATCCGCATGCGCCGCGACGACAATCCCGAACTAAACGAAGAACGCTGGCAGCAATACCTCGCCGGCCAACGCTTCGGCACCGGATCCGTCAGCGCCGAACGCTGGTGGCGCCTCTATCTCCTCCTCAAGGCAGAGGGCATCGAACCCGGAGGTCACTGACGTGAACGGCGACGGTCAACCCTGCATCACGCCACAGCCCACCACGGCATCCCTTCCACAGGGCGTGGCCCACCGCCTGAGATTCCTCCCCTGGCGTGCAGCCTTCTGATGGACGGCATCATCAGCGACCTGATGGACTACGGCGCCCAGTTGCACGCCCAACACGACCACCCAGATACCGCGCTCGCCTTCGCCCGGCGCATGGGCGTGCACGTTATCCCCGGCAACCTGCACAGTGCCAACGGTGGCCCACCCGCCCTGATCACCTACACCGCCGCCCTGGGCACCCACCGCCACCGCTTCGGCCTGTGGCATGAGGTGGCGCACGTGGTGATGCCCTGCCATGGCATCGATCGACATTACGAGTCTGAGCTAGGTTGTGTCCGCAAACTGCCATCTAGAGGCAAGAATGATGTGTGGTACGACGCTACGAACTGACGGATGAGCAGTGGAGCCATTTGGCTCCACTGCTCCCACCTCAACGCCAGCAAACAGGACGTCCCTCCCTGGATCATCGCACTGTCCTGAACGGCATCCTGTGGATCAAGCGCTCCGGAAGCGCGTGGCGTGACCTGCCCGAACGCTATGGGAACTGGAAAACAGTCAGTTCCCGGTTCTACCGGTGGCAACACCAGGGGCTGTGGGCACAGTTGCTCGCCCGGGTGCAGGAACGTGCCGATCATGCCGGACAGGTCGAGTGGGAGATCCACATGATCGACAGCACCATCGTGCGCGCCCATCAAAGTGCGGCAGGGGCAAAAAAGGGGACGGTGACGAAGCGCTTGGTCGCTCGAAGGGGGGTTTCGGAACCAAAATCCACCTGAAGTGTGACGGGCGGGGAAGGCCGCTGGCCTTCCTGCTCACCGCTGGACAGCGAAACGAGATGCTGATGTTCGAGGCGCTGTTGGATGCCGGCAAGGTCAAGCGGCGGAGTCGGGGCCGGCCCCGACTCCGCCCCACGAATGTCCTGGCGGATCGGGCGTACAGCAGCGACAAAGCCCATCGGCTGTGTCAGCGACGAGGGATTCATCTGGTCGTCCCTCCGAAGCGGGATCACAAACGGCCACGGTCGTACGACCGTGGCCTGTACCGACGTCGGAACGTCATTGAACGGTTGGTGGGCCGCCTGAAGCGCTCTCGAAGAATCGCCACCCGGTTTGAGAAGCGGGCGTGTTACTACGGGGCGATGGTGACCATCGCCTGCATCATGGAATGGCTGTGATGGTTTGCGGACAGACCCTAGGCGATGAGGCGGGGCCGGTGAACGAGCGCATCGCGAACCTGCTGGCGGTGGGGTTCATGTTCCGCAGCCAGTCATGGCGGATGCCGTCCAGATGTACGGGCACTCCATTGCAAAGCGGCCGTGGCCGGCGGGTTGTTGCCGTGTGGGAGGGGTCATGCTCGACACGAAATTGGATTCCGCGTTGGCTGCTGGGCGTGGTGGGGTGGTGAGCGCGTGACCCTCACGCCCCACGAGTGGCTGCGCTCCAAGCGCATGGGCCGTTACCTGCGGCAGAGCGACATCGAACAGCGCACCGCCATCCTCAATGGGAGAATTCACAAAGCCCAGGTCTCCCAGCTCGAAAACGGACGCCTTGCCCTCACTGATCTGCGACCCAATCAGATCGATGCCCTGTGTCACGTGCTCGACATCACCCCGCATGAGTGGCGAACGCACGCCACCTCGTCCGACCCCGCCGTCCGGCCAGGGGCAGACCTATGACGATCCCACCCCCGCTTGATGCCTGGGCGATCGAAGCAGACGCCGACCTGATCAAGGAGCACGGCCAGGAAACCGACTACCTCGTGACTGCCTGGCTCCGCCGCCACGTCCTGCACGACCGGGTCACCTACAGCACCGAGCACGTGATCGGGTCACGCAGCACGGGCCAGCAGGACACCATTACCCTCCCAGGTGAGGCCACCTACGAGCAGGTGCAGCAGCTCGCGCACACCCTGGGACGTGTCTACGATCTGAAGCTCGCCGTGCGACGTGTGCGCCTGCTACCTGGGCTGAAGGTCGACCCGTTGACGTTGCAACCCACTGGGGAGTACGAATACGTGGAAGCGGCCCTGAGCGACCATGGGACGCGTCAAGAATTGGATGAGGAGGAAGTGTGACCTATCCACCCTCCATTGATGCCTGGGTGATCGAAGCAAACGCTGACCTGATCAAGGAGCACGGTGAGCAAACGGACACCTTCGTCACCGCGTGGCTGCGCTCCCACGCGCTCCCCAACCTTGTGGTCTACAGTACCAATCACGTGACAGGCCCACGTCTCCTCGGCCAGCAGGACGCTATCAAACTTCCAGGCACAGCAACTTCCGACCAAGTGATGCAACTCGTTCTGGAACTGGAGCGCGCATACGACGTTCCGGTCATGGTTCGACGCGTTCGGCTGGGGCCATTTGCGTGGCTCGACCCCATCACCCGGCAACCCATGCGTGAGTACGCGTGCGTCGATGTGGCCAGTTGTGAGCTCGCGAGGCGTGGAGCGGCTGGTGGCACAGCCTCGTGACGCACCCACCTCTCATCGATGCCTGGGTATTGGAAGCCGATGCTGACTTGATCATGGCCCGCTACGACGACACGACCCAGACCGTGCGTGCGTGGGCTGCACAGCTGGGTCTGGCCGATGGCGGGTCGTTCAACATCCAATACTCCGGAAGCACGGCGGCTGGCGCGTTCGACGCCTTTTCCGTGACAGGTGAGGCCACTGCCGATCAGATTGAGCAGCTGGCGTCCCGCCTGAGCCGTGTGTATGACACGCGGATCTTCGTGAGCCGAAGGCAGTTGATTGCCGTGCCACATGTTGGGATGATGGATGGTCGGCTGACAGGGAAGTATTCATATTTTGACCCGGAGGTTGGGGAGCGTGCCCAGCGGCGGCTGGAGCGGGAGGAGAAGCGTGACCTCAACTGAGTGGTGGGGTGGGGTGGTGAATCCGTGACGCCCCCACTCCCTGTTGATGCCTGGATTCTCGAAGCGGATGCCGATCTGGTCATGGCTCGCTACGACGACACGACCCAAATCGTGCGTACCTGGGCTGCACAGCACAGCCTGCCCGACGACGCCTGGTTTGTCTTCCAGTACTCCGGGCTGACGGCCACTGGCCCGTTGGACTCGTTTTCCGTGAGCGGTGATGCCACGCCGGATCAGGTGTCGGAACTGGCGTCCCGGCTGAGTCGGGCGTATGACACTCGGATTGTGGTGCGGCGGACGCAGTTGATCCCGGTGCCGCAACTGAACATGACGAGTGGCCAGCCGAGGGGGAACTATTTGTATTTCGACCCAGAAGTAGCGGAACGGGCCTGGCAGCCGGAAGGAGACAAGCATGAACTCAACTGAGTGGTGGAGTGAGGTGATGATGGAAGGATCCACCAACCGCCCAATTCCGCCTGGGTGATCGAAGCAGACGCCGACCTGATCAAAGAGCATGGCGAGGAAACCGACGATCCCGTGACCGACTGGCGCCGCTTCGGCCTACTCAACTGGGTCAGTTACGGCACCAATCACGTGACCGGCCCGCGCCATACGGGGCAGCAGGACACCATCACGCTCCCAACTGAGGCGACCTTCCAGTAGGCGCAGCAGATGGCCCACACCCTGGAACGCGTATATGATCTGAAGCTCACCGAGCGGCGCGTGCGCCTGGTGTCGGTTCCAGAGGTCGATCCGATCACCCACACCCCACTGGAGCGTACGAGTACGTGAAAGAGAATCTGAGCGGCCGCACGAAGCGCCTAGAATCGGACGAGGACGACCTATAAGCCCTCCACCCTCCAACGACGTCTGGATGCTGGATGAGGGTGACCAGGTCAGATTCAGATGGAGACAAGCCTCGAAGATTTGAGGCGTCATGACCCCCGAGCTCTAGCGTTATGGCCGGGCATCTCGCGCGTACCAGCGGCAACTTTCAGGCACTGCCCGTAACCCGGGCATTCAGGTGTCCCTCGTTCGGCAATGGATGAACGCCAAGCAAAACGAGGGCAACGCTGCATCTCCAGGTCACGAACACCAGGTGTTGACGGTGGAGCAGCAGGAAATGCAGAACCTCCGCAAAGAGACCAAAATCAGGAGCCACGAGCGAGGGCTCCTGAATACAGCCACGGCCTTCTTCTTCAACAACACGCTGAGGGATCAGTTCATCAACGCACACTGGACGTCCTGTCCGGGTCTTGGACGTCTGGGCGAGCGGATACCGTAGCGGGCGAGGAAGGCCGCGTTCAACCCGCACCAAGCAATGCGTCCGAATTCTGGCAACGTTTTGACAACCCCGTCAGCGCCATGTCCAGCGTCCCAGCTGGTTGGGCAGGGCACGCTCGGGCACAGCGTCAGTCGGGAAGGGTGAAGGAAAAGACTGCGCCCTGGCCTGGCACACTCGCGGCCCAGACCTGTCCGCCATGACGCTGGATGATGCGCCGGACATTCGCGAGGCCCAGGCCTGTGCCCTCGAACTCGTTGGTGTGGTGTAGCCGCTGGAACGGCTGAAAGAGCTTGTGGGCGTACTCCGGGTCAAAGCCTGGGCCATTGTCCTGAACCGTTATGGTCGTACCCGTGTCCGAACGGGTGGCAGTCACTTCGATCACAGGATGCTCAATGCCCCTCGTGAACTTCACCGCGTTGTGAAGCAAATTCTGCACCACCAGGGTGAGGAGGCCGGCGTCACCTGCAACGGTAGACAACCCAGAGAGCCGCCATTCGACCGGATGGGTGGTCGTTTCGATGTTGAGGTGACTGATGACGCTGCCCACCACCTCATCCAGGCATACCGCGGTTCGAGCCAAGGGTTGCTGACTGGATCTGGAAAGGGTCAGCAGCCCGTCGACCGTGGCGCTGAGGCGCTGCGCCCCATGTTTGATCTGCATCAGGGCCTGAGCGGCACGGTCATTCTCAGATGGGAGATGACGGGTCAGCAAATCCGCGAAACTGGCGATGTGGCGGATCGGCGTGCGCAGGTCGTGTGAGACCGAGTGCGCGAAGGCCTGGAGTTCGTCGTTGAGCTGCTGGAGTTCCTCGGTGCGCTCGCGCACGCGGTCTTCCAGGTGGGCATTGGTGTCGTCGAGGGCCTGCTGCATGGCCAGGCGGGCGTGCAGTTCCCGCTCGAGTTCCTGGTGCAGTCGGGCGTTCTCGACGGCCTTACCGGCGCGGTTGGCCACCTGCTGGGCAAACTCCAGGTCGGCGGCGGTGAAGGCACGGTCTAGATCCGTGCGGCCCAGGCCAAGCACCCCGACCACGTGTCCGGCCGCGATCATCGGGACGGTGATGATCGACCGCAGTTGCAACCGGCGGACTTCCGCCTTCTCCGTCGCGTCCATCGGGCTGGCGTCGTACATCTCGTCCGTAATGGCTGGAAGCAGTTCCGCCTGCCCAGTCAGATACGCGCGACCGACGCCGCTGTCCGACGTGACATGGGTGGGGTGGGCGTGGGTGTACGCCTGCAGCAGGGCCACCATGGAGGGATCCTGATGGGCGATCGTGACGGGTTCGAGCTGGCCGTGATCCGGGAGGTAGATGACGCACCAGTCGGCCACCTCCGGAATGGCGAGTTGCGCGATGCTGGCCAGGATCTCGCTCAGGTTCAGCGAGCGGCTGAGGATGGTGCCGGCCTCCGCGAGAAAACGCAGTTGGGCGTTGAGCCGCTGGGCGTTCTCCAGGGCCGCGTTCCGCTGGAGGGCCAGGGCGCACTGCGACGCCAGAAACAGCAGGAACGCCCGGTCGGTGGGATCGAAGGTGCGTGGCCGGTGAAAGGCGAGGGACAGCACGCCGAGGATCTCATCGCCCGCCAGCAGGGGCAGGGCGGCGAGGCTGCCAGTGGTGGCGCCCAGCACGTCGCCCAGCGCGGGATAGGTGTCGATGGCCCCACGGATGGACTCCGAGTACACGGGTTGGCGGGTTCGGTAAGCAGCGGTGCTGGGCAACGATCGGCTCAGGGGGATGGTGTGCCACCCGTCGACGTACTGGGGCTCGTAGCCACGGGTACCTTTGACGATCAACGCGGTGTCGTCCGCGTTCGGCAGCAGGACGGTGCCGGCGTCGGCACCCAGGACGTGGACGCCCTCGCGGACGACGCTGTCGATGACCTCGTCGCGCGTCGTGGCGTGGCCCAAGGTTTGGGACAGACGCCACCAGGTCTGCATGAACGTCGCCGCGCGCGTTGCGTCGATCACCCCGTCAGTGAGGAGGGGCGGCAGATCAGGCGTCGTCATGTAGCCGAGCATACAGTCCGGCTCCAACGTGGCGAGGCTGGGCTCCAGGTCAGGTTCGCTGTCAGCTGTGCCGGATACCCACCCCCCATCCCATTATGTTATCGACGTAACTCCCAACCCACGTCATCCTGCCCAATAGAGTCGCGCCGCAGGCAATGCCCTCGACAACCGACCTCCGTAGCTACCCAGTCGACCTAGGGTTCCGACCTCATGGGACTCCATCTGCGCGACACCTCCTTCCCTGCCAGCGCCGGGCGCACCCGGAACCTGAACAATGCCCCGACGACCAAGGAGTTGCCAGCGCCTGCACCGTCCTGATTGAGATCGCCCTCAGAGGCGAACTGCCGCCCTCTCCCGCCGATCAACCCTCCCCTGTCTCGGTGGCCGCGCCAGCCCGAGCTGGCACATGCCAGGAGAGCCACAATCGGCCTGTCCTGCATCAAGCATGAACAGACCATCGTCTCCCATGGCCGTCAGCGTCAGAAAACGGCGCTGTGGAGTCGAATCCGCTATTTTGAGGTGTGACGTCTTTGCCCGGTGCTGATCTCGGGCCCTTCTCTCCCCTCGCGGAGGATCTGCAGGGCATCACCGAAACGCTCTCAGCGTCCCGCACCCACCGGGACGTCGTTGAGATCGTCCTGACCTCCGTTGTGCAGGCTGTCGGGGCCGCCGTGATCGTGCTCCTTGTCGACCAGACCCACCAGGAGTTGAAGATCGCCGGCAGCCAGGGGTACGAAGACGCTTCCCTTCCCTGTTGGCAGGAAGGGTCGATTGACAACCACCCGCTGATCTCGGATCTCCTGCGCACGCAGGAGGCGGTGTACTTCGAGCATGCCGGTGCCCTTGGAGCGGCCTACCCGGAACTTGAGAGTCGGATCGGGGGGCGTACGGCCAGCGCCAGCGCAGCGCTCCCCATGGTTCTGGATGGCCGTCCAGTCGGGATCATCGTGCTGGACTTCAAGGAACCGCACCACTTCACCCCGGCGGAACGGCGCTTTCTGGAGAGCCTGTCGGCCCAGTGCGCGGTGGCGCTGGGCCGTGCGGAAGCCAGCCGAGTACTCGAGGCCCGGGTCGTGGAACGGACGCGGCAGCTTGAAGAACGAACCCAGCAACTCGAGGAGGAACGGGCGGCCCTGGAGGCCTTCACCCGCTTCACAGAGCTGGTGGGCAGCGAGACCGAAGTTCAGGCGTTGGTTCACCAGGCCATCACCCTGCTCCACGAGACCTGTGCCGTGCAGGTCGCCCACTTCGAGCGTGAGGGCGAAGTGTTCAAGCTCGCAGCGTGGAGCCCCTCGATTGATCCCACCTTGCTGCCGCTCTTGCAGGACGGCTTTCCACTGCAACACTCTGGCATTGCCCAGGTGCTCCGACAAAACGCGGCGGCGTTTATTGACCACTGGCAGAAGACCGGGCTCCTGATCAAAGAAACGGGGATCTTTCAGGCCGTCGCCGGTTACCCCTACTTTGTGGAGGGTGAGCTGCACAGTGTGCTGATGATCGGGTCGCAGCGATCGGCGACCTGGGCAGAACGGGAGAAGGGGATCTTTCAGGCGGTCGGCCGCAGTCTGGATCTGGCGCTGAACCGTGCCCAGCAGACGTCCATGCTCAGAGAGCAGCGAGATGCCCTTGACGCCCGCACGCAGGAACTCTCGGTCGCCAACCAGGAGCTCGAAGCGTTCTCGTATTCCGTCTCGCACGACCTGCGCACGCCGGTGCGGCACATGCTCGGGTTCCTGCAGCTTGCCCGAACCTCGCTGGACGGCAAACTCGACGAGCGGAGTTCCCGCTACCTGGACGTGGTGGAGCAGGCGGGGACGCAGATGAACGGCCTGATCGACGCCATGCTGCATCTGTCGCGCGCGTCCCAGCAGCCCTTGAGGCCGCAGGTGGTCGACCTGAACGAGCTCATGATGCAGATCCAGACCACCCTGCTCCCCGACCTGCTGACCAGGAACGTCCAGTGGGAGGTTGAGCCATTGCCATCGGTATGGGGGGACTGGGACGCTTTGAAACAGGTGCTGACCGAGCTGACCGAAAATGCCCTGAAGTTCACGTGGAGCCGGAATCCGGCCATCATCCGGGTGTGGGCACAGGATCTGGGGGAGGCCTGGGGAGTCCATGTACAAGACAACGGGTTGGGCTTCGATCCGCGGTATCAGAAGCGGTTGTTCACCATGTTCCAGCGGCTTCACACGGTTGAAGAAGCAAACGGGACGGGCGTTGGGCTGGCCACCGTCCGCCGGCTGATTCTCAAACATGGTGGTCAGATGGTGGCTGAAGGCCAGGTGGGCCAAGGGGCGACCTTCGGCTTCACCCTTCCCAAGAGAAGTCCGGGAGGACAGACGGCAGGATGAGGACGAGGAATCTGACCCAGACCAACCCGCACCGGATGCTGAACACCTCAAGCCACGTCTTCCGGGAGTTCGGATCGTGGTCACACGCGTCACGTTGGTGATCCAGAAGCAAGGTGGTCTGGACGGGGGTGCTTCAACTGGGCCGTGGTGCTCCTTGGGCAGAGGTTGCCATACGGCACTCTGAATGTCTGGGTCTGTCAGGAAACGGGCCCAGATGGCACAGTCCTTTACAAGAGCACATGCCCCTGGCACCTGGAGAACGCGTGGGGGGATCCAGCTTGACCTTGAGTGCTCACTGCGGTCGGCGCGCATCTTAGGTTCAGCGATCTCCTCGCCGGTTGCCCAGGACAGCCCAGGATGACCCGCGAAGCTCCGCCCCCGGTACCAGCAGACGAACCCCGAGCAGTTTGCTGGTGCCGGGAGCATGTGACCCGCCGGCACCAGCGAGCCCGTTGCCATCCTGGAGTTAAGAGCAGGATCTGTTGGCACCACCGAAGGAATAATGCCGTGCCGGTGAGCGCGCTGATCGAGCCGCCAGAAGCCCAGCTGCGCCACAAACGAAAAGGCGACCCGGAGGTCGCCTTGATTTCTTCACTCTAGCGCAGTATTCACGGGCTGTCAATTCAAATATCCCTGCCGAGAATTCGTCGTGTCAGTCGCCAGAAAGGCGCGGTGAGTCTCGAGCTGAGTGCATACCAGGTCGCTCCTGAATACTGGCGGCCGGCACGCCTGATGGCCTCGCCCGACGACACAGAGGCCTCTGACAGCTTCAGCGGGCGTGAACGATGGCAACGAACTGCCCTGGTACGTTCGCCCGTTCCACCTTGGTGATGACGCGCGTGTGGGTGCCGATCCGGATGCGTTCGCCCACCTTCGGCGACAGGTTTGAGTCCTTGAACAGGTACCGGTGGTGAGACCCACCACTCCTGAACACCAGGCGTTGGCCCGGGTTCGCCAGATCGGTCGCGACGTACAGCATGCCCTCAGTGTGCATCATTGAAACCTTCGGAGCAGCGTGCCTCAAGCATCGATTGACTCTCGCGAGGCACCTGCACCTGTTTTCTCCCCAGGTGCCAGCGCTTGGCACACCACGCCACGATTCACTCCTTGCCCGAACGCCGCCGGGTCGGGGTGCTGGATGCGCGTCGTTGGGAACAAATGTCGAGAGGAGTTCTGGGCAGGCACGGCGACTCCGCCTTCCCTGACCCACGGACGGCAACGCAATCCAGCGGGCACAGGCTGATCATGCGTTGATCACGGCCAGTGCCGATAGTGAGGGAAAGGAGGGGAGTACATTCCCAAAGGGAAGTGCCGCCAGGTGGGTTCGTCATCCCTCGCTCCGGTCGGTTCAGGTCGACCGTTCTGACTGACAGCCGGAACCACGCCTCCGGCCCTGGGCCGCTGCTGGAGCCTCCCTGGAAGGCTGCCGCTCCAGTCCACGTCACCACTCGACTTTTGGGTTCCGGTGGCCGGCGGGATTCCAGTCACGCGCCACCCGCGGCGGCACGACAGGACGTGGAACTCCCGAAGCAATCTCACAGAGGTTCTTCATGCTTCAGACTGCTCTGCCGCGCCCCACTTCATACGCCCATTTCGCGCTGCTGGCCCTGCTGGTCGCCTGCAGTTCCGGCCCCTCTGGTTCCACGCCGACCGGTCTGACCGTCAGCGGCAAGGTGCTCGACACCAACACCGGCCAGCCTGCGGCCTTTCTTCCCGTCATGGTGGGAGGCAAGGTCACCTCCACCGATGCCGCCGGGAGCTTCAGTGCCACCTCGGTGGTCAGTCCCTACGAGCTGGTGATCCTCCAGCCCGCCCAGAAATACGCCCAGGTCTATGAGGGCGTCACCCGAACTGACCCCATCGTGCTGGTCTACGTGCCGGACACCACGCCCGTCCGCAAAGCCACCCTGACGGTGAATTTCACCGGCACCGGCACTGGGACTGGACTGATGGATGTCGGCAACCCGGTACGCACCAATGGGGGCGTCAGTGGGTCGGTGGCGACGCCAGGAAGCAGCTACACCACCACCCTGCAGTGGAACGGCAGCGGCCCAAGCAGCTTCGAGGGCAGCGTCTGCGCGATCCTGTCCCAGAACACCGGGCAGGTCGCCACGGCCATCACCAGTTACGGTCAACGGGATCAGGTCTACGTTCACGATGGGCAACCCACCACGACCACGGTGGTCATGAGCCCCGTACCGACCAAGACCATCTCTGGCACCGTCAATGCGCCACCCGGCTACAGCGTGAATGCCAAAACGCTGGGGTATGTCTGTGGCAGCACCTCGTCCTATCCGTCCTACCCCTTTACCTTCGACATGGGCGCAGAGACCAGTTTCTCCTACGTGACGCCGGCCATCCCCACCACGTTCTACGTGGGCGCCAGTGCCAAAAAAGGCGACAGCTACCTCTCGACGCAGCAGTTCGACGTCGCGCCGGATGCCAGCGGGATCAACCTGATTCTGCCCGTGCCGGCCGAGCTGAACGCGCCCGCCAGCAATGCCGTGGGGCTCACCAGCCCAGTGCACTTCACCTGGTCTCCACCCAGCACCGGCGTCAATCAGGTCTATATCAACCCCACGACTCCGGGCCCACTGGGCTTCACGGTGTATTCGCCGAATGCCAGCCTCACCCTGCCCGACCTGGGGGCCCTCGGTTACGCCGCGCCAAAGGGCACCACGTACAAGTGGTCAGTAGGGGCCGACAGCCGGGTGCCGAATGTAAACGCTGCGCTCAGTGGCGTGCCGCTGAACTATCTGACCACTTACGCCTCGAGTGCCAGCGCCAGCCGGCAGTTCACCACCGCCCCCTGAAGGAGCCCTGATGCGAAGACTCTGCCCTACCGGGCTGCTGTGTGGACTGACTGCGGTTCTCGCTGCCTGCTCCGGCCCGTCCTCCGGACCTCCCGCTGCCACCCAGCTGTACGTCGATCCGGCGAACGGCCTGGATGGCAACCCAGGCTCCCAGGCCAGGCCCTTCAAGACCATCCGGGCGGCCCTGGGAGCCGCTTCCACAGGAACCGTCAAGACCGTGGTGCTGGTGGCCGGCACCTACGACGGGGCCAGCGGAGAAACGTGGAGTTACACAGTACCGGACGGCGTGACCCTCAAGGCGAACTCCTCTGGCGTGCTACTGGCGGGTCTGCAAGGCAAGTCCGCGCTCACCCTGGCCGGTCACGCGGCCCTGAACTACCTCACCCTGCGCGGCTTCGATGTGGCGGTACAGGCCGCAGGGGGCACACCAACCCTGACTGGCGTGACGCTTCAGGAGAACAAAGTGGGGCTCAAGTTCTCGGGCAGCGCCCAGGCCACCCTCACCGACCTGACGGTCACCGGAGCGGCGTCCTTTTCACCAGGGGACACCCTTGGAACACTGCTGCTCGCCGACACCGCCCAGGCCACACTCAACAACGCGGCCCTGCACGACACCTTCCCGTCCTACGTGTCGGATCAGGCCAAGGTCAGTCTGGTGGGGGGCAGCGCCTCAGGGCTGGGATCCGCCGTGTTCCGCCTCCGGGGCTCCGCTCGCCTGACCTGCCAGGACTTCAGCGCCAAGGACATGTCAAGCAGCCAGACGGCGCTGGAACTGAGCGAGGCCTCCAGCGCTGACCTGAACAAATGCAGCTACGCGCTCAAGGACGGGGCCGGGAGCGCGACCTTCGCCTTCGTGTCCGGGTCGTCCCAGCTCACGGCGACGGAGGTGTCGGTGTATGGCGACCTCGACCTGGAACTGCGGGATCCCACCACCCACGCGGACGTCACTGGCGGCTTCCTCGGCCGCATCAATTCCAGTGGACTGTTGACCATCAACGGCAGCCGCCTGAATCAGCTGATCATCGGTGGCGGTGCGGCCACCGTGACCGCAGCAATCATCAACAACTCGGGCGGGGTCGCGCTCTACCTCGGCGGGGGTCACCTCAAGCTGCGCAGCAGCACGGTAACAGCAACCACACCATCCGGCACCACCGAGGGCATCCTCGTTTCGAACACCACGGGTATCGTTGCGCCGGATCTCGGCACCGCCGCCGATCCAGGGGGAAATACCCTGTCTGGCAGCGACGGTCCTGGCCTGGAGGTGGATGCGCCGGTGCAGGTTTCCGCGGTCGGAAACACCTGGACACCGGGCATCCAGGGGGCGGATGCCAGCGGACAATACGGCAGCACCCTTATCGCTGGGCCGACCGGCAACCGCACCAAGGACTTCAACTATTATCTCGTCTCCGGTTCCAGCGTTCGGTTTTAACGG
The DNA here is from genome assembly GCF_004801415.1 of Deinococcus sp. KSM4-11. NCBI lineage: Bacteria > Thermotogati > Deinococcota > Deinococci > Deinococcales > Deinococcaceae > Deinococcus > Deinococcus sp. KSM4-11. Next base: position 310,072 of record NZ_SSNX01000002.1, read on the forward strand.
CTGAGCCCTGGGCAGGATGACGCTGCGCTCGACACATGCCATCACTGCTCAAGTTGAACTGTTGCGCCGGTCAGCCCCAGACGGTGGCCCGCAAGCGGTCGTACGCTCAGCTCGTGCGGGCCCGCTGACAGCCCTCCGCTCTGGTAGGTTCCCGACACGGCGTGATCCGGGCCCCCATCGACCGAGACGCGGCCAGAGCCGGTGAGATCAACGGTCACGCCCGTACCGGCGAAGCGGAGGTTGACGTCCGCGTTCTGTGCATCACTGAAATGGTGCCCACTGTCAGCCTTCCACGCGCCAACGTACTCGAATTGCCCGAGGCCGGAGCCTCGGGTGTCGTGCGCCACGTGGTAGCTGCCGGGAATGGCGCCGGTGCCGTAATACGGTTTACACAGCGGCCCGTCATAGGCCGTGCCGAGTTCCAGCACCCGCCGCCCATCTGGGCTGGCCAGCAGCGGCGAGGC